>CAXUBA010000043.1:290-6848 GCA_964249205.1 uncultured Acetobacteraceae bacterium
CGGACGCGATCGCCGTCGTGGCCGCGGCGTCGCCGTCGACGCCCGCGATGAGCAGGAGGAACGCGGCGCCCGGCGCGCGAAGCGCATCGATCGTATGGAACAGCTCGGCGAACGGCGGCGTCGGATCGGGAGCGATCGGACGGGTGAGAAGCGGGACCTCGAAACGGAACTCCTCGCCGATCAGCGTCTGGTTCACGATCGCGTCCTCCCCGAGGATCGAACGGCCGCAGCGGAAGCCGCCCTATCGAATCGATAGCGCAACTCGCTACATCGGGCAAGACGTTTCGATATCGTTACGTATGGGCGGCCTCGATCGTCGCGGCCACGACCGACTCGAACATCGCCGCGGTGAGGCGGCCGGTGTTCGTGTTGTAGCGGGACACATGGTAGCTGTCGGCGAGCAGGATCGCGCCAGGCAGCGCGTGGATCGTGCCGTGCGCGAAGCGATGGCCGGCGAGACGGAGCCCTCGCGCGCGCAGCACGGCGTCGTGCGCGAGCAGGCCAAGGGCCACGATCACCCGCAGACGCGGCATCGCGGCGATCTCGGCGGCCAGGAAGGGGTTGCAGCTCCGCGTTTCGACCGGCGTCGGCAGGTTCTTGGGCGGCACGCAACGGACTGCGTTGGCGATCCGGCAACCTCGTAGTGAGAGACCGTCGGCGGGGTCGGCGGCGTAACGGCCCTCGGCGAGACCGAAGCGGGTCAGCGTCGCGTAGAGCAGGAGGCCGGCATGGTCGCCGGTGAACGGGCGGCCGGTGCGATTGGCGCCGCGAACCCCGGGCGCCATGCCGACCACCAGGATCGGCGCGTCCCGATCACCCCAGCTCGGAACGGGAGCGTTGTGCCAGCCCGGCTCGGCCGCGCGGTTCGCTGCCCGGAAGGCGGCGAGCCGCGGGCAGATCGGACAATCGGCGGGCGGTTCCGACGGGTGGGTCTCAGGGTCGACATCGTCGAGGTTGCTCACGGGCAGCGCGATAGAGCATCGCGCCGCCGGACGGAACCGGCGGAGCGCCCGTCGGGCGCTCCGGCACGGATCTCAGGCGTGCCGCTCGGCGAGGTCGACCGCCTCGGTGGCGGTCGCGAGCGGTGGTCGGCCTGGCGGCGCGCCCGATTGCGAACGCGCCCGCGGCTCGGTCTGCCGCCGGATGAACTCGGGCGCGATGTCGGCGAGCTCGATGAACTGGTCCGCCTGTCGGCGCAGATCGTCGCCGATCATCGGCGGGCTGGTCCGCAGCGTCGAGACCACAGAGACCCGCACGCCGGCGCGCTGGACCGCTTCGAGCAGGCGGCGGAAATCAGCGTCGCCGGAGAACAGGACCGCGTGATCCATCCGCGGTGCGAGTTCGAGCATGTCGATCGCAAGTTCGATGTCCATGTTGCCCTTGACGCGACGGCGACCGTTCGCGTCGGTGAACTCGCGCGCCGGCTTGGTGACGAGCGTGTAGCCGTTGTAGACGAGCCAATCGGTGAGCGGCCGGAGCGGCGAGTATTCCTCGCTGTCGAGAAGGGCCGCGTAATAGTATGCCCGCAACACGTTCGTCCGGCTCCGGAAGAACTGGAGCAGGCTTCGGTAGTCGACGTCAAAACCGAGGTGACGGGATGCCGAATAGAGGCTCGCGCCGTCGATGAACAGGCAGACGCGTTCGTCCGGAATGAAAAGCATGATCTTCGCGCCTCCCGAGCGCGTCTCTTCTTATCGGCGAGCCGGCCGGAGCCGCTCGCGTTTCTCAAGTTTCTTAGCGCATGATCGCCGCCGCGGTTGTCTGGCGTCAGCGTCACGTTCTTATCACAGTCGGGGTCGGCCCGGGACCGTCCGGCCCGTCGTGCAGGGAGCCGGACGATGATCCTGATCGCGCTCGGCGCCAACCTTCCGAGGCCGAACGGTTCGGCGCTCGAGACGTGCCGGGAAGCGGTGCGGCGCCTCGCGTCCTCGCCGCTGCTCCGTTTCGAAGCAGTCTCGTGTTGGTACGAGAGCGCGCCCGAGGGCGAGGGCGCGTCGGGTCCGCCCTACGTGAACGGAGTCGCGCGTTTCAGCGCGACCGCACCCCTTCTCGACAGCGCGGATCCGCCCGCAACGCTTCTTTCCGCGCTCGGCGCGATCGAGCGGGCGTCCGGTCGGGTCAGGACCGCCGTGAATGCGCCGCGGACGCTCGACCTCGACATCGTCGCCATGGACGACGTGTCGGGGGTCGGCCTCGTCCGGAGCGCGCCGGATCCGATCCTGCCGCATCCGCGCGCCCATGCCCGCCGTTTCGTGCTGGTGCCGCTCGCGGACGTCGCCGCGGACTGGCGTCATCCGGTCCTCGATCGCACAGCTCACGCGCTTCTCGCAGCCCTCCCGCCCGACGCCGGCATCAGGCGGCTTGCGAAGGCCGCCGCCGACCACTAGATACCGCCTCTTGCCCCCAGGACGATGGATGGAGGAGGCCGCATGGCGCGCGTCACCGTCGAGGATTGCGTCGAGAAGGTGCCGAACCGGTTCGAGCTGGTTTTGCTCGCGGCGCAGCGCGCCCGGAACATTTCGCGCGGCGAGGAACTCCACGTCGATCGCGACGAGGACAAGAACCCGGTCGTCGCACTCCGCGAGATCGCCGAGGACAAGGTGAAGTTCGACGCGCTCGAGCAGGACCTGATCCGTAACCTGTCGCGTGCGCCCGAGCCCGAGCCGGCCGACGAGGAGGTCCTCGACCTCATCCCGACCGACCAGAACATCTTCGGCCTGCAGGACGTCTCGGCCGAGGAGGAGGCGGCAAACCAGCTCGCCGACCTGTCGCCGGAGGATCTCGAGGCGGCGATCGAGGCCGAGCTCGGCGGCCGCCGGCGCTGAGTTGCGCCGAACCGCGGCTGACGATGGAAACCCCGTCAACCTGAACCCCGTCTTGCGGACGGGGTTGGGGCGGTGATCTCGGATCTGCCGCGCGCCCCGGACGGAATCACGACAGCGCCCGTCCCGGACCGTCCCCCCGCCGGGCTGATCCGGCGGATCTCCGCCTATGACGGGCGTGCGGACACCGCGATGGTGAGCCGGGCCTACGAGACCGCCGCAGCGGCGCATTCCGGCCAGAGCCGCGACAACGGCGATCCCTACATCACCCATCCGCTCGCGGTTGCTGGCATTCTCGCCGGATTGCGCCTCGACGTGCCGTCGATCGCGACCGGGCTTCTGCACGACACGATCGAGGACACCGGCGTCTCCTTCGAGGCCCTCGCGCGCGACTTCGGCCCGACCGTCGCGGGCCTGGTCGATGGCGTCACCAAGCTGACGCGGCTCGAACTGCAGTCCGACCGCACGAAGCAGGCGGAGAACTTCCGCAAGCTCGTGCTCGCGATGAGCCGCGATATTCGGGTGCTGATCGTCAAGCTCGCCGACCGGCTGCACAACATGCGGACGCTGCATCACGTCCGCGAACCGGAACGACGCGTCCGCATCGCGCGCGAAACGCTCGACATCTACGCCCCGCTCGCCGAGCGGATCGGCATGGACGCGATCAAAACCGAGCTTCAGGACATCGCGTTCGGCGTGCTCGAGCCCGACGCGCGCGCGACGATCCAGGCCCGCCTCAACTATCTTCGCGGCCATGGCGCCGACATCATCGCCGAGGTAAGGGACGAGATCACGCGAATCTGTGCCGAGCACGGGATCGTGGTCTCGGAAGTCAGCGGGCGCGAAAAGTCGGCCTTCTCCATCTGGGAGAAGATGCAGCGTCGGAACGTCGGTTTCGAGCAGCTTTCCGACATCATGGCGTTCCGCGTCGTGGTGGCGACGCGTGATGACTGCTACGCCGCGCTCGGCGCGATCCACGCCGGCTATCCGGTGATCGCCGGCCGCTTCAAGGATTACATCTCGACGCCAAAGCCGAACGGCTACCAGAGCCTGCACACCGGCGTCACGCTCCGGCATCCGCGCAACCAGAAGATCGAGCTCCAGATCCGCACGCCGTCGATGCACGACATCGCCGAGAACGGCGTCGCGTCGCACTGGCACTACAAGGAAGGCCAGCCGCGGGAAGCGGTGCCCGAGATCGGTCGGTTCCGATGGGTGCAGGACCTGCTCGAAATTCTCGAGAACAGCGGCACGCCCGGGGAGTTTCTCGAGAACACCAAGCTCGAGCTTTATCAGGACCAGGTGTTCTGCTTTACACCGAAGGGCCAGCTGATCCAGCTGCCGCGCGGCGCGACGCCGGTCGACTTCGCCTACGCCGTGCACAGCCAGGTCGGCGACACCTGCGTCGGCGCCAAGGTGAACGGGCATCTGAAGCCGTTGCGCCATGAATTGCAGAACGGCGACCAGGTCGAGATCATGACGGCGCGCGGCGGCACGCCGTCGCCGGCCTGGGAACGCTTCGTCGCGACCGGCAAGGCGCGTGCGCGGATCCGCCGCTACGTCGCGCTCCAGCAGCGACAGAATCACATCGATCACGGTCGCGCGGCCCTCGCCAAGGCGTTCCGCCAGGACGGACTCGACGGCGGCGAACGCGTGCTCGAGACCGTGCTGAAGCACTTCAAGGCGCCGACCATCGCGGACCTGCAGGTCGCGGTCGGTAACGGCAACCTCGGTCCGCGCGACGTGGTGCACGCGGCCTATCCGGAGCTCCGGGCGCCGCAGGCGCGCGTGCCGCGTGTCATGCCGCGCCTGCCGCCGCGGCCGCAGAACCGCACCAGCGAGACCGGCAGCGCGATCCGCGGGCTGATCAGCGGGATGAACGTGCACTACGCCGGCTGCTGCCGGCCGCTGCCGGGGGATCGGATCGTCGGGATCGTGTCGACCGGCAAGGGCGTCACCGTGCACATCTCGGATTGTCCGACGCTCGAAGCCTTCGCGGCGACCCCGGAGCGCTTCCTCGACATCGACTGGGACGCGGCGAGCCTCGGCACGCGGGACGACGCGACGCCGCATCTCGGCCGCGTCAGCGTGATCGCGGCGAACGAGACGGACACGCTGGCCGCTCTCACCAACGCGATCAGCAAGGGTGAGGGGACGGTGACCAACCTCCGTGTCGTCAATCGTCAGCTCGACTTCATGGAAGCGCTGATCGACGTCGAAGTGCGCGACGTGCGCCATCTCGGTCAGGTGATCGCGAGCCTCCGTGCGGTCGCCGGCATCACCCAGGTCGAGCGCGTGCGGGCGTGACCCGCCGCGGCGGCGTGGCATGATCCTCGGCATCGGATCGGACATCGTCGACATCAGGCGTCTCGAGCGCGTGCTGGAGCGGCACGGCGACCGGTTCCTCAAGCGCGTGTTCACCGAAACGGAACGGCTCCGGGCGGCGCGACGGACGGAGCGGATCCGGACGGCGACGCTCGCGAAGCGCTGGGCGGCGAAGGAGAGCTGCGCCAAGGCGCTCGGGACCGGCTTCTCGGCGGGCGTCTTCCATTCCGATCTCGGCGTCGCCAACCTGCCGTCCGGCCAGCCGACCATGGTGCTGACCGGAGGCGCGCTGGCGCGCCTCGCGGCGCTGACCCCGGCGGGCGGTGTCGCCCGGATCCATCTGACGATGACGGACGAGCCGCCCTACGCCTTCGCGCAGGTGGTGATCGAAGCGTAGGCGCGACCGCCCGTGTTTCTTGACACGGGGAAGCCCGTCGGCTTGTTCCGTCGCGCGAGGCGAGACGCGCGGCCCGGGTTTACCGGGCCCGTCGGTTGTGGATTGGGTCGACCATGAGCAGGACACGTGTGACGACGGCCGGCCGCACGGGCGTCGCCGGATTGTGGGACAATGTCCGGACGATCGTGGTGGCGCTGCTGATCGCCGTCGTGGTCCGGACCGTGCTCTTCGAGCCGTTCAACATCCCGTCCGGATCGATGATCCCGACGCTGCTCGTCGGCGACTACGTGTTTACCGAGAAGTGGGCCTATGGCTATTCCCGGTTCTCGCTGCCCTACGGCCCGGACCTGTTCGACGGGCGCGTGCTGTTCCGCATGCCGCATCGCGGCGATGTCGCGGTGTTCCGCGAGACGAAGGACACGTCGGTCGACTACATCAAGCGGATCGTCGGGTTGCCGGGCGATCGCGTGCGCGTCACGGGCGGCGAGCTCTACGTCAACGACGTGCTGGTGCCGCGCACGTCGCTCGGAGATTACGACGCGGTCGACGAGAACGGCACGGTCATGCAGGGGCGACGCTTCGAGGAGCACCTGCCGGGAAGCGGCGGGCGGCCGGTCGTCACCCACCAGATCCTGAAGCTCACGGACGAAGGCCCGCAGAACAACACGCCCGACTACGTGGTGCCCGCCGGGGACTTCTTCGCGATGGGTGACAACCGCGACGACAGCGCCGACAGCCGGTTCCAGGGACCGCTGCCGGAGGATCTCGGCTACGTGCCGCTGGAGAACCTGGTGGGTCGGGCGGTCGTGATCTTCTTCTCGTTCGACCACTGGGCGCCCTGGTGGGCGGTGTGGGACTGGCCGTTCGAGGTGCGCTGGGGCCGACTGCTGCATCCGGTCCGCTGAGGCCGTGAGCGGAGGCGGCGACGGGGACGCGGACGCTGCCGATCTCGAAACGCGTCTCGGCCACCGCTTCGCGGATCCGTCGCTTCTCCGGCTCGCGCTGACGCATCGC
>CAXUBA010000043.1:6858-18135 GCA_964249205.1 uncultured Acetobacteraceae bacterium
CCGCACGACGGGGCGTCGGCTCGAACGAGCGGCTGGAATTCATCGGCGACCGCGTCCTCGGCCTCGCGGTCGCCGAATGGTTGCTGGAGCGCTTCCCGGACGAGCAGGAAGGCGAACTCGGCAGCCGCCACGCGCAACTGGTGTCGCGGGAGGCGCTCGCCCGCGTCGCGGTGACGCTCGGGCTCGAGCGCGAGCTCGCGCTCGCGCCCGACGCGCTCCGTGCTGGGGTTGGCGGTCTGAGCAACGTGCTCGCGGACGCGGCCGAGGCGGTCCTCGGCGCGCTCTACCTCGACGGCGGGATCGCGTCGGCCCGCGCGGTGGTGCGAAGCTACTGGGCCGACGAGATGGCGCGCGACCGCGATCCGCCGAAGGACGCGAAGACGCAGTTGCAGGAATGGCTGCTCGCGCGCGCGCGGCCTCTGCCGGATTATGTCGAGATCGGTCGGGAAGGTCCGTCGCACGCGCCGGTCTTCCGCATCGAGGCACGGGCGGGCGAGCGGATCGGCACGGGCGAGGCGGCGAGCAAGCGGGCGGCGGAGCGTATCGCGGCCGCGGCGTTGCTTGGGGTGCTGCAGGAGGAGGCCGCGTCGCGGCGCCGAAGGCGGAAGGAGACGCAGGCGTGAGCGCGAAAAGCACCAGGACGGTCGGAGGCGACGAAGCGGTTCGTGCGCGACGAAGGGCGGGGTTCGCGGCGCTGGTCGGCGCGCCGAACGCGGGCAAGTCGACGCTGCTGAACCGGATGGCGGGCGCCAAGCTCTCGATCGTGAGCCCGAAGGCGCAGACCACGCGGGCGCGCGTGCTCGGGATTGTGATGCGCGACGTGCCCGAGGCGTCGGACGGTGGACGGAGCCAGATCGTGCTGGTGGACACGCCGGGGATCTTCCGGCCGAAACGGGCGCTCGATCGGGCGATGGTGGCGGCCGCCTGGACGGGGGCCGACGACGCGGATCTCGCGCTGTTGCTGGTGGACAGCCGGAGCGGGGCCGGGGTTGGCGACGAGCTCGACGCGATCCTCGCGCGGCTCGCCGAGCGTCGGGCCGGCACGACCTGGCTCGTGCTGAACAAGGTCGATCTCGTGCCGCCGGCGCGCCTCCTGCCGCTAACGGAGACGCTGAACGCGCGGATCGGGTTCGCGGAAACCTTCTACGTGAGCGCGCTGACCGGCGACGGCGTCGACCGACTGCTCGACGCGCTGGCGCTCGCGATGCCGCCGGGGCCGTTCCTCTACGACGAGGACGAGATCACCGATCTACCGGACCGACTGCTCGCCGCCGAGCTCGTGCGCGAGCAGGTGTTCCTCCAGACGCACGAGGAGGTGCCGTACGGGGCGACGGTCGAGACGGAAAGCTGGACGGAGCGGGCGGACGGGTCGGTCCGGATCGACGCGACGATCTACGTCGCGCGTCCCGGTCACAAGGCGATCGTGATCGGCGAAGGCGGCGCGCGGATCCGGGAGATCGGCAAGCGGGCGCGGCTGCAGATGAACGGGTTGATCGGGCGCCCGTGCCACCTGTTCCTGAACGTCAAGGAACGGGCGGGCTGGGACGAGGAAGCCGCACGCATCCGGGCGATCGGGTTGGAGATCCCGAAAGGGTAGGCGGCATCGGGTCTTCACCGTGAGATCCGGCCTGCTCCGGTTGCGGATACCGGAGCGTTGTGTGAGCGGGCGATGCGGGGGCAACAGCCTGGCGGTGTGGCTCCCTTCTGCCGTGGTCGACGGGTTGGGCCTTCGGGAAGGCGACGAGATCGAGATCGAGATCGCCGGTCGGCGCAGCTTTCGGGTTTGGCGGGATAGGTCGCGTGAGGACGCGCTCGCGGGGCTTCGTGCGTTGAACTGGACCTTGCCGGCCGGCTTCCGGCTGAGCCGGGACGAGGCGCATGAACGCTGGGGCGTTCCTCGACACGAACGTCCTGATTTGTGCGACCCAGACCGACGATGCGCGGGCTGGACGGGCGGCGGCACTCCTCGCCGAGGGTGGGATCGTCAGCGTTCAGGTGCTGAACGAATTCGCCAGCACGGCGCGCCGGAAGCTCAAGCGTTCCTGGGCCGAGATCAGGGCTGCGCTCCGATCGTTTCGCACACTCTTGCCGGACGTGCGACCGATCGGGGTCGCCACGCACGAGGCGGCGCTCGCGTTGGCGGACGGCGAGGGATTCAGCTTCTACGACGCGATGATCGTTGCGGCGGCCCTCGAGGCCGGGTGCACGACGCTCTGGTCGGAGGACATCCAGGACGGACGGGCGATCGCCGGGCGGCTCACGATCCGCAATCCTTTCACCCCGTTGTAAGGGATTTGGAAAACGTCTGCGTCGCGCCCGCCGCTTCTGGGAGCCACACCTCGCCATCCAAACCAGGAAGCATTTGCGGCGTAATCGACGACCCGATCGGCCAGATTCTTTCTCGAAGCCCTCGATTCGAGCCACGGATGTAACATCTTTGACTCCAAGTTTGACGTCATCGACTTCGCTGACATCAGGTCGATCTTGATGCCGAAATCAGACGGAGATGTCGAACTACGAGGTATCTACGCTCTCGAAGCCGGCGAGTTGAAAACAGATTACACAACACTTCGGCGTAGCCTTCGATCCTGGTGATCGAGCGGTTCGACTAAGTCGAGGCGACTCACCGCGAAAAGATCGTATCTCGTTCACACCCGTTACGAACAAGAAGGTTTTTACCACGCCATTCGCGAAGCCCATCAACTTGCGTGATGGGACTTTTTCCGATGGAGATCGGAGGTTTGCTACGCTGTAAGCTGCAGGAGCGCGGCGTATTCGGACGTGGCGACCGTTGAAGGCCGCGCTCGGTAAGTCGTGCTGGAACGATGACTTCGAGCGTCTCCAAGGAATGCTCTTCGGCTACGAGGAGTGGCAGATGGATTGGTGGATCGCTCACATACGTGAGCAAAGGTCGCGCGCGGGCGACACGTAAGTCGATGGCCATCGCGTACCATCGACCCGAACCGCCTGAACCCGACCGAACGGGGTCCAGGCGCCCAGCGCCTGGCGGGGTTCGGGGCAGCGCCCCGAGGTCCTAATCCCCCGCCGCTTCCTCCTTCTGCTGCGCGTCGAGCGCCTCGACGATGGCGGGGACCTGGGACGGGTCGTAGAGGAGGCGCTGGAACTGCTGCATGCCGACGGTGGCCATTTCGGGGGTCGTGTCGCGGTCGAAGAACTGGGCGAAGTGCGGAATGGTGGACAGCAGTTTCGCCTGCGCCGCCATCATCGGCGAGGACGCGGGGGCGCCGGCGAGCACGGGGAGTTCGCCGAGCCCGGCGGCAAGCTTCGCCTGCGCGGCGGGATCGGTCATCGCGGCGAGGAAGGTCGCGGACTCCGCTTTGTCCTTCGCGCCGCCGGTCATCGAGATCATGTCGATCGGCGCGTCCTCGGCCGCACCGGCGGACGGGTTGATCACGGGGAAGTCAAAGAAGCCGATATTGGGCGCGACGTCGGCGGGGACGGTCGGCAGGATGAACGAGCCGATCAGCATCATCGCCGCCTTTCCCGAGAACAGGAAGCGCTCGGCGTCCTGCCAAAGGTAGGAGGTCGCGTTGTCGGTGAAATCCTTGTTGCGGACGAGATCGGCCCAGGTGTCGAGCACCTTGCGCACGCCCGGCGACGAGTAGGCGACCTTGCCGTGCAGCAGGGCCTCGTGGGCGGCGAAGCCGTTGATCCGCATGTCGAGGTAGTCGAACCATCCGGCGGCGGGCCAGAGCTCCTTGTCGCCGAGCGCCACGGGGGTGATGCCGGCGGCCTTCAGCTTGTCGCAGGCGGCCTGGAACTCGGCCCAGGTCTTCGGGATCGCGATGTTGTTCTTCGCGAAGATGTCCTTCCGGTAGTACATGCCCCACATGTAGTAGCCGTACGGCATGCCCCATTGCTTGCCGTCGTAGGTCAGCTGCTCGGTGACGCCGGGCGCGACCTTGGCGGCAAGATCGGTCTTCTGCCAGACGTCGCTCACGGGTGCGAACAGGCCGGGCTTGACGAAGGTCAGCATGCGGACGCCGGGATACCAGTAGACGAGGTCCGGCGGATCGGTCGCGAGCCAGTTGCGGATCGCGGTCTTCTCTTCCTCGTGGCCGAAGACGTTGACCTGCACGTGGATGTCGGGATGGGCGGCGGTGAAGGTATCGACGAAGCCCTGGAACGCCGCCTTGTCGGTCGGCGTGCTGAGGCCGGTGTTGATCACGAGGTTGCCGGCGTTCGCGTGCGGCGCGAGGCCGATCGCCGTGGAGGCCGCGAGGATCGCGGCGAGGACGTTTCGACGCATGGATCGTTTCCTTATTGTTGCCAGACGGCCAGTTCGGCCGGCCTGAGACGGTGGGTTCCGATCAGCAGGGACGTTGCGGGATCGACGGGGAGGTCGATCTCGCCGGGGCCGTAATGGAAGGCGAAGACGAGGTTGCCGCGTCTGCGGAGGCGGAGGCCTTCGGGGAGCGCCATCGTGGAAAGGCCGGCTTCGGTCGCAGCAAAGGCGACGACGGAGGCGAGCAGCGCGTCGTCGGGCCAGGCGGTGAGGGTGAGATGGCCGCCGTCCGACTCGAAGAGGATGGGCGTACCGTCTTCGTCGCGCGCGAGGATCGCGGCGGCGGAGCTGGTCTCGACCTCCTCGGTCCAGATCTCCAAGGCGCCCGCGATCCGGCCGGTCGCACGGCCGGTGCCGGCGACGGGGGACGTGACGCCGGCCCGGAGCGAGGAGACGCGGACGACGCGGAGGCCGAGCAGAGACGCGAGCGGGCCGGGCGGGAGCGCCGGCGGGATCGCGAGCGCGGGCGTCTTTGAGAAGCTTCGCGGGCCGAGAAGGAGACGGGCGCCGCTCTCGAGCAACGTCGCGGCGCGCGTGTCGGTGCCGATCGGGAGCGAGGGAACGACGACGAGCTTGTAGCCCGCGAGCGCGTCGTCGGGGCCGACGATGTCGACGTCGAGGCCGAGCGCGCGGAGCGCCGTGTAGAAGCGGAAGGCGAGGCGAGTGCCGTCGAAGCCGGCGCCCTGGGGCTGGGTCTCGAACAGCCATTGGCTCTCGTCGTCGAAGACGAGGGCGACCGGCGCCCGCGCGGTCTCGGCGTCCGGGAGCGTCGCGAGTTCGCGCGCGACCTCGGCCGCCTCGTCGTGGCCGCGGTCGGGCGTGTCGTCCGGGCGACGGAGTCCGGCGTGCATCTGCTCCTGCGCGAACGGGCATTGCCGCCAGCGGAAATAGGAGACGAAGGCCGCGCCGTGCGCGAAGGCCTCGAGTGTCCAGAGACGCACCATGCCGGGGAGCGGCGCGGGATTGTGCGCCGCCCAGTTCACCGGCCCGGGCTGCTGCTCCAGCACGCCGAACGGCACCGGGCCGAGGCCGCGGAGGAAGTCGTGATGGAAGGCGGCGACGTCGGGATGGCTGGTGCGGCACCATTGCCGCTTCTCGTGCTCGGGGAACGGGAAGGTGTCGAGGAAGCCGAGCGGGTAGCTGTCCCAGCCGATCGCGTCGAGGTCGCGGACGAGCGCGCGATGGTCGTAGTCGTGAAAGAACCCCATCGTGTTGTGCAGGATGGTCGCGTCCGGCGCGTGGGCCCGGACGGCGTCGGCCTGCGCGCGGTGGAAGCGCATCACCTGGTCGGACGAGAAGCGACGGTAGTCGAGCACGTGCGAGGGGTTGGGCTCCGTGACGGTGAGGTTCGGAGGATCGATCTCGGCGAAGTCCGCATAGTCCATGCTCCAGAAGACGTTGCCCCAGGCCTCGTTGAGCGTCCCGACCTCGCCGTAGCGGTCGCGGCACCAGGCACGGAACGCGCGCGCCGCGTTCGCCGAGTAGCTCACGACGGTGTGGTGGCAGCCGTATTCGTTGTCGATCTGCCATTCGCGGACGGCCTCGTGGCGGCCGTAGCGTTCGGCGACCAAGCCGGCGATGCGGGCGGCTTCGGCGCGGTAGCGGTCGCTCGAGAAACAGTAGTGGCGGCGCGAGCCGAAGCGGCGGGGCCTGCCGTCGCGGTCGACGGCGATGATGTCGGGATGTTCGTCGAGCAGCCAGCGCGGCGGGGTCGCCGTCGGCGTGCCCATCATCACGGTGAGACCGGCGCCCGCGAGCGTGTCGACGGCCCGGTCGAGCCAGTCCCACGCGAAGCGGTCGCGCGCGGGCTCGATGCGGCTCCACGCGAACTCGCCGATCCGGACGTAGGACAGGCCGATCGCGGCCATGCGCCGCGCATCCTCGGGCCACATCCGCGCGGGCCAGTGCTCCGGGTAGTAGCAGACGCCAAGCCTCATGCGGGATCTCCGGTGCGGCGGAGGTGGTAGAGCGCGGCGCTCCCGGGCGACAGGCCGGGGATCTGGATGCCGTCCGCGGCCAGGAAGGCCCCGCTCAGGGTCGCCTCCTCGCCGTCAAGGAACGCGGTCGAGCCGCGCGTCGCGTCGGTGCTGCCGACGGTCTCGACGAGGCGTACGGCGAAGAAGGCATCGGGCGGGAGACCGGTGACGCGGAGCGGCGGCGGGACGGTCGCCGACGAGGTCGTGACGCGGGCGGCCAGCACGAGCGCCTCCGCGCCGTCGCGCGCGAGAACGGCTCGGCCTTCGATGGCGGGATCGTCGGCGGGAAGCATCCGGGTCCAGCCGTCGTGCAGTAGCGTACGGTGCGTCTTGTAGCGCGCGATCCAGCGTCGGAGCGTGTCGCGGTCCGCGTCGTCCAATGCGGTCACGTCGAGCTCGAGGCCGAGATGGCCGAACATGGAGACGGCGGCCTGGAAGGCGAGCGCGAGATGGCGCCCGGTCGTGTGCGCGCGGACGGGGCCGACATGGGCGCCGGTAATTTCGGGCGGGAAGACCAGGCTGAAGCCGCGGGTGATGGCGAGGCGCTCGATCGCGTCGTTGGTGTCCGACGTCCAAACACGGTCGGTGCGGCGAAGGATCGCGAGGTCGGCGCGGCCGCCGCCCGACGCGCAGCTCTCGATCTCGACGGCCGGGTGACGCGCGCGGAGCGCGTCGAGAAGTGCGTAGAGCGCGCGTGTCTGCCGGTCGACCGACGGGCGGCCGGCGGAGCCGGGCGCGGTCAGGTCGCGGTTCATGTCCCATTTCAGGTAGGAGATCGCGTGGTCCCGAAGAAGCGTATCGAGCGCCGCGAACAGGTGGTCGCGGACCTCGTCGCGGCCGAGATCGAGCACGAGCTGGTGGCGGCCGGTGAGCAGGTCCTGATTCGGAACCGATAGGATCCAATCGGAATGGGCGCGGAACAGCTCGGAGTTGGGGTTCACCATCTCGGGCTCGACCCAGAGGCCGAAATCCATGCCGAGCCCGCGGACATGGTCGATCAGCGGCGCGAGGCCATGCGGGTATTTCGCGGGATCCGGCGTCCAGTCGCCGAGCGCGCGGCGGTCGTCGCTCCGACCGAGGAACCAGCCGTCGTCGAGCACGTAGCGCTCGACCCCGATCGCCGCGGCGGCGTCGGCAAGCGCCCGGAGGCGTTCGGGATCGTGATCGAAGTAGAGCGCCTCCCAGGTGTTGACGTGGACGCGGCGTGGACCCCGGAGCGGGCGGAGAACGCGGCGGCGAACGAAGTCGTGGTAGAGGCAACGGAGGCCGTTCAGCCCGTCCGTCGTCGTCGCGGCGTGCGCCTCGGGTGCGTCCCAGCGTTCGCCGGGCGCAAGGCGGATCTCGCCGGGAAGCGCCAGCGCGCCGACGAGCAGCACGCGCCTGCCGTCGGGCAGCCGATCGACGAGCAGGCGGTGGTTGCCGCTCCAGGCGAGTGCCACCGCGATGGCGTCGCCGCGGTCGTCGTCGGTGCCGTTCTCGCAGAGCAGGAGCACGGGCGCGTTGGCGTGCGAGGTGCGGCCGGTGCGCTGCTCGGCGAGGGTGGCGCGCGGCGGCAGGGGCGCGCGCTCGAGCACGGTTTCCCGGCACCAACGGCCGCCGGACGCGATCACGGTCGCGAAACGCGACGGCGCGGGCAGCACGAGCGAGGCGCAGTCGACGACGTCGAGCGTCGCGGCGCCGGTGTTCCGGATCGAGACCGATCCGGTGAGCATGTCGGTCGCCTGATCGAGCGCGAGGCGGACCGTCGCCTCGACGCCGCTCGACGGGTCGGCGAGCACGAGGGTGAGCGCGCCGTCTTCCGCCTCGTGCGACGCGAGTGCGAGGCGCGTGTTCCAGTCGAAGCCGCCGCGATGAACGGCGAGGGCCGGCCGGCCGGCGTAGCCGCGCCCGGCGTCCGGAAAGAGCGGGACGCCGGGGTCGCGGTCGAGGGCGGCACGGGCGAGCGGGCGTTCGGTCGCGCGCGCGATTTCGGCTTGGTTCTCGTCGGCGGGCAGGCGTCGGCCCCAGTGGACGACGCGCGGCTCGCCGTCAGGCACCGCGATCAGCAGCGTCGTCGTGGCGCCGTCGAGGCGAAAGAACTCGGTCATCCCTTGGTCGCTCCGAGGGTCAGGCCGGCGATGAAGTGGCGCTGCATGGCGAAGAACATGACCATGGGCGGAAGAGCGGCGATGATCGCGGCGGCCGAGACGAGCTGCCAGGCGGCGACGAACTGGCCGAGCAACGCCTGCAGCGCGGTGGTGACGGGGCGGATCCCGTTGCTCTGAACGAGCACGAGGGCCCAGAAATAATCGTTCCAGACGAAGGTGAAGAGCAGGACGGCAAGGGCGGCGATCGCGGGGCGGGTCAGCGGCAGCACGATGTGGCGGAAGATCGCCCACTCGCCCACGCCGTCGAGACGGGCGGCCTCGAGCAGCTCGTCGGGAAGCTCGGCGATGAAGTTTCGCGTGAAGAACACGGCGAAACCGGACTGGAAGGCGATGTGGAACAGGATCAGGGCCGCGAAACTGTCATAAAGGCCGAGGCGGAGAGAGAAGTCCCGCACCGGTACCATCAGGATCTGGTAGGGCACGAAGTTGCCGCCGATGAACATTGCGAACAGGAATGTGCTGCCGCGGAAATGGTATTTCGCCAGCGCGAAGCCGGCGAAGGTCGCGAGCGCGATCGCGCCGATCACCGCGGGCACGGTGATGATCAGGCTGTTCAGCATGAACCGCGCCATGTCGGTCTGGCGGAACACCGCGGCGTAGTTGTCAAAGGCGAGATGGCGCGGAATGGTCCAGAGGCGGCCGGCGCTGATCTCGGAGAGCGTGCGGAGCGAGGTCAGCAGGACGGCGAAGAGCGGCAGCAGCCACAGCGCAACGACGAACGCGACGAGGAGCGCGTAGAGGGCGCGCGTCGTGCGGTGTCGTTCCGGGATCGGACGGGGATACATCAGGGGTCAAGGTTCGGCGCGCTGCCCCGAACCCCGCTGGGCGCGCCGCGCCCGGACCCGGCATCGTTCGTGAACGACATCCGACCGCTCACCAGGGGAAAACTCGCCGTCCTTCGCGGCATCAGCGTCGATCCGCCCGGAGGATGCGCCAGAGAAAGGCGCCGATGAAGACGGACATGATCAGGAACAGGACGACGCCGATCGCGGCGCCGTAGCCGTAGCGATAGTTGGTGATGGCCTCCTGATACATCATCCAGGCCAGCACGCTCGACGAGCCGAACGGACCGCCCTGCGTCATGATCGCGACGAGGTCGAAGGAGCGCAGCGCGCCGATCACGGTGACGACGAACGCGATGAAGTTCGCCGCCTTGAGCTGCGGCAACACGACATGGCGCAGCAGCGAAAGGCCGCGGGCGCCGTCGAGGCGGCCGGCCTCGATCAGCTCCGGATTCAGGTTGTTCAGCCCGGTGAGGTAGAGGACCATGCAATAGGCGGTCTGCGGCCAGAGGCCGGCCACGATGATGCCGAACGTCACAAGCGACGGATCGGACAGGATGGCGAGCCCGTGGCCGCCGAGGGCGCGTATCGCGCTGTCCAGCAGGCCGCCGTCCGGCTGGTAGAACCACGAGAAGACGACGCCGATCACCACCTGCGACAACACGAAAGGGAAGAAGAACAGCGTCTTGGCGAGACGCATGCCGAGGATCTTCTGGTTCAGGAACAGCGCTGCGGCGAGGCCGGCGGGCGGTGCCAGCATCATCAGAGCGAGCCAGATCGCGTTGTTCTCGATCGAACGACGGAACGCGCCGGAGCCGAACAGCTCGCGGTAGTTCCGCAGGCCGACGAAGTGCGGCGCGCCGAGGCCGCTCCAATGCGTGAAGCTGACGGCAACGCTGTCGATGATCGGGTAGATCACCCAGACGGCAAACATCGCGGACGCTGGCGCCACGAACGCGTACGGCGTCAGGCGCGCGCCCCAGCCCGCGCCCATGGCGTTCTGACGCAGCAATGGTTTCCCCCGCTCGGCCCGTTCGGGCCGTTGCCGCGAATGTCGCGCGCGACCGGGCGTTCCGTCAACGGATCAGCCGCGGACCACGCGGTCGCGTCGGGTGTGCGGGTCCCGGCGCTGCCGGTGCGCGGGACGAGGTCGCGAATGAGTCGCGGCGCCTGCGTGAGCCCCGCCCCATCAGGAGGCCGACGTTGCTGCCGCCGCGGGTTGCGAGGCGGTTGGGCGACGTGTCGCGCTCGGCGACGAGCGTGCGGGCCGCTGCGAGGAAGTCGTCGAACACGTTATCCTTGTGGGTCAGCGCGCCGTCGGTGTGCCACCGTTCGCCGAACTCGGCGCCGCCGCGCGTCCCGGCGATGGCATAGACGCCGCCGCGGTCGAGCCAGAGCCGCACGGCTTCGCCGGCGAAGGCGGTGGCGTCCCCGGCCTTCGAATCACCGCTCGATCATGCCGCGTCCGGGCTGGCTGTCGACGGCCCGCCGGGGATCCGACGATCCGAAATCAGGCCGGCGTGCCGACGGCTGACCGTGTGCCCGTCCGCTCAGAGCGGCACGGCTCCGCCCGCAGGCTTCGCGCGCGCGTTGTAATGGTGCCAAAGGAAGATCGCGGCGGCGCTCCGGTGCGGCCGCCAGGCCTCGGCGGCGGCGCGGACGATCCGCTCGGCGGGTCGGGGCTCAAGGCCGAGGATCTCGGCGGCGGCGATCCGGATCGCGAGATCGCCGGCCGGCCAGATGTCCGGGCGGCCTTCGGCGAACAGGAGGTAGATCTCCGCCGACCAGCGCCCGATTCCGTCGACGCGGACCAGGGCCTCGATGGCGTCCTCGTCGGCCAGGGGAAGGCGCGCGAGGTCGAGGGCGCCGGCGTGCACCAGCGCGGCAAGGCTTCTGGCGTAGCGGGTCTTCTGGCGGGACAGGCCGGCGGCGCGGAGCGCCCCGTCCGTCGCGTCGAGCAGGCGGGCGGGCGACGTGGCGTCCTCGAGCGTCGCCTCGAGCCGCGACCAGAGCGCGCGCGCCGAGGCGACGCTGCGCCGGCTGTGGCCGACGGTGCAGGGCGACAT
>CAXUBA010000044.1:0-6504 GCA_964249205.1 uncultured Acetobacteraceae bacterium
GAGCCCGCCGCGCTTGCCGCGGCCTCCGCCGGAGCCTAACTCCGGAGCGATGGACACTCTTCCCGCTTCCGGCGACAGGTCCTCGCGCGATGTCGCGGCGCGGCCGACGCAACGATCCGGCGTGGCGTTCGCTCCGGTCCGTCAGAAGGCGAAGCCGCGCACCCGGGCTCTCGCGCTCCGGTCCGACTACGAGCCGGCCGGCGATCAGCCCGGCGCGATCCGCGAGCTTCTCGGCGGTATCGAGACCGGCGAGCGCGATCAAGTGCTGCTCGGGGTCACCGGTTCGGGCAAGACCTTCACGATGGCCAAGGTGATCGAGGCGACCCAGAAGCCGGCGCTGGTGCTGGCGCCGAACAAGACCCTCGCGGCGCAGCTGTATAACGAGATGAAGGGGTTCTTCCCCGACAACGCCGTCGAGTACTTCGTGAGCTACTACGACTACTACCAGCCGGAAGCCTACGTGCCGCGCTCCGATACCTATATCGAGAAGGACGCGCAGATCAACGAGCAGATCGACCGGATGCGGCACGCCGCGACGCAGGCGTTGCTCGAGCGGAATGACGTGATCATCGTCGCGTCGGTTTCCTGCATCTACGGCATCGGCTCGGTGGAAACCTATTCGAACATGGTGATACGCCTCGAGCGAGGCGGCTCGATCGCGCGCGAAACGTTGCTCCGCGCGCTCGTCGAGCAGCAATATCGCCGCAACGACGCCGCCTTCTCGCGCGGGACGTTCCGGGTGCGCGGGGAAACGATCGACGTGTTTCCGTCCTCGCACGAGGACCGCGCCTGGCGGATCACGCTGTTCGGCGACGAGGTCGACGAGATCAACGAGTTCGACCCGCTCACCGGCGACAAGACGGCGTCGCTCGACCAGGTCTCGATCTACGCCAACAGCCACTACGTGACGCCGCGTCCAACGCTCAATCAGGCGGTCGTCGAGATCAAGGCGGAGTTGAAGACGCGTCTCGCCGAGCTGACCGCGAACGGGCGCCTGCTCGAGGCCGAGCGACTCGGGCAGCGGACCCAATTCGATCTCGAAATGATGGAGACGACCGGATCCTGCAAGGGGATCGAGAACTACTCGCGCTATCTCTCGGGGCGCCGTCCCGGCGAACCGCCGCCGACGCTGTTCGAGTATCTTCCCGAGGACGCGTTGCTGATCGTCGACGAGAGCCATGTCACGGTGCCGCAGATCGGCGGCATGGCGCGCGGCGACTATGCGCGGAAGTCGATCCTGTCCGAGTTCGGCTTCCGCCTGCCGTCTTGCCTCGACAATCGTCCGCTCCGCTTCGAGGAGTGGGAGCTGTTCCGGCCGCAGACAGTGTTCGTCAGCGCGACGCCGGGGCCGTGGGAACTGGAACGGACCGCGGGCGTGTTCGCCGAGCAGGTGATCCGCCCGACCGGCCTGATCGATCCGATCACCGAGATCCGTCCGGTCGAGCGGCAGGTCGACGACCTGCTCGCGGAGGTTCGCGACGTCGCCGGACGCGGCGGTCGCACGCTGGTCACGACGCTGACCAAGCGGATGGCCGAGGATCTCACCGAATACTTCACCGAACACGGCGTCCGTGTCCGCTATCTTCATTCCGACGTCGACACGCTGGAGCGGATCGAGATCATCCGTGATCTCCGGCTCGGCGTGTTCGACGTGCTGGTCGGGATCAACCTGCTCCGCGAGGGTCTCGATATCCCGGAATGCTCGCTGGTCGCGATCCTCGATGCGGACAAGGAGGGTTTCCTGCGTTCGAAAACGTCGCTGATTCAGACGATCGGGCGCGCCGCGCGGAACGTGGACGGTCGCGTCCTGCTCTACGCCGACGTGATGACCGCGAGCCTCTCGTTCGCGATCGAGGAGACCGGGCGGCGCCGCGAGAAGCAGTCGGCCTGGAACGCGGCGCACGGGATCACGCCGCAATCGGTGCGGAGCCACATCGCGGAGGCCATCAACTCGGTCTTCGAGCAGGACTACGTCACCGTCGCGCCGGTCGGCGGCAACCAGGGCCCGACGGAACTCGTCGGACGCGACCTCCGCGCGAGCATCGCCGAACTCGAGCGACGCATGCGGGCCGCCGCCGCCGATCTGGAGTTCGAGGAAGCCGGGCGCCTCCGCGACGAGATCAGGCGCCTGGAGGCAGTCGATCTCGGGGTCGCGCCGCCGCCGGCGCCATCCCGTCCCCCGTCGGCGAAGTCCGAGCGCACGCCGCGCCCGCTCGGCCCGGGTGGCGGGGGTTACGACCCTGCCAAACGACGGGGCGCGCGTGGTGGGGGGAGGACACGGTCATGATCGAGCTCACCGCAGGGCGTTCGGTGTTGCGGATCGCTCCCGAGCTCGGCGGATCCGTCCTGTCCTACGAAGAGGCGGGCGTGCCGCTCTTTCACCCGGTCGTGGACCCGAAGCTCGCCGCGCAGAAGGGCGAGGCGATCGCGGCCTACCCGCTCGTGCCGTTCTCGAACCGGGTCGCGTGGGGCAAATTCAGCTTCGGCGGCGAAGCGTTCGAACTTGCGCGCAACTTCGGCGACGGTCCCCACACGATCCACGGGAACGCGTGGATGCATGCCTGGCGCGTACTCGACCGAACGGAAGCACGGGCGCGCCTGGCCTTCGGCCATAATCCGCCCGGATCCGGCGACCCGCGCGAGTGGCCATTCCGTTACGAGACCGAGATCGACTACGCGCTCCGGCCGGACGGTCTCGACGTTACGATGACGGTCACCAACACCGACAGTCGGCCGCAGCCGGTCGGCTTCGGCTTCCATCCGTATTTCCCACGCGACGCTGCGACCGAACTCTGCTTTCTCGCCCGGACGGTCTGGCGGACCGATCCGGACGAGTTGCCGGACGCGCGGCTGCCGGTCGAGGGCGACTGGCGCTTCGATCCCGCGCGCCCCGTCGCCGGTCCGCCGATCGACAATTGCTATAATGGCTGGTTCGGGTGCGCCGCGATCGCGTGGCCGAACCGGACGCTCGGTCTCGAAGTCTGCGCGACGCCCCCGTTCGAGCACCTCGTGGTGTACACGCCGGACGGCAAGGCATTTCTCGCCTTCGAGCCCGCGTCCAACATGACGAACGCGATCAACCGGCTCGATCAGCCCGACAACGGGCTCCGCGTCCTCAGACCCGGGGAAACGCTGAGCGGTCGCGTGGACTACAACGTCGTGGAGCGCTCTCGTTGAATTGATCTGTGACAAGGAAACTCCTGGACAGGTCTGATCGACGCCGATAGGCACCTCCCCGGGGTGGGCGACCGCTCTGGCGTTTCCGGGACCCGCATCATGGTCCGGAACACCGAAGCTCCAGCACGGATGCGCTCGGGCGCGGACGGGCTGGGGCGCAGGTCGGGCTTGGGTGCAGGCGGATGCTGGACGAGTTCCTGGCCTGGTGGTCCGCCCGATGGCGCGAGATCCTTCCCGAGCGGCTCCTCGCCGCGACTTCCGCGAACGCTCCGTCCCTGCTGCTTCGACCTGACCGGCTTGACAAGCCGACCGCACTCTCGGTGCGGTTCCGCGGCCGCGGCGCGGCGGAGATGGCGCTCGGTTCGCTTGCCGTCTCGTCCGGCGCCGATCGAAGGCTCGCAACCCTGCTGGCCGGACGACGGGCACCGCCGACGACGGTGCTGGAACTGCCCGCCGGCCTCGTGCTCACGCGGGAGGTGTCTCTTCCCGCCGCCGCCGAAGCCGAGCTCGACCGCGTTCTCCAGTACGAGATGGACCGGCTGACACCGTTCAGCGCGCGCGAGATCCTCCATGCGCACGACGTCCGATCCCGCGACCGCGCCGCCGGCAAGCTCGCCGTGCGTCTCTCGCTCGTGCCGCTCGCACGTGTGTCGCCCGCGCTCGAGACGCTGGGTCTTGCCGGTGTCGGTCCCCACGCGCTCGAAGGCGTGGACGGGTTCGGACAGGTCCGGCGGATCCCGCTCGGCGCGCATGGCGCACAGCGGCGTCGGAACGCGGTGCGCCACGCCGCCTGGGTGGTCGCGGCCGGGTTGCTGGCCATCATGCTCGTGGCACCGTTCGCCCGGCTATCGGCGCTGACCGCAACCGCCGAGAGCCGCCTCGCCGCGCTCCGCCCGCCGCTCCGACAGGCGGAGGTCCTCCGCGCGACCATCCTCGCCGCGGCGGCGGGCTCCGGCGTCTTCGCGGACGCCGCCGGACGGACCGCCGACCCGCTCGCGGTGCTCGCCGCCGTGACGCGCAGCCTGCCGGACGACACCTACCTGACCGATCTGTCGCTCAACGGCCGGAACGTGACGCTGAACGGCCAGTCCGCCTCGGCCGCCAAGCTGATCGGCCTTCTCGCCGCCGATCCGACGATCGGCAATCCGGCCTTTTCCGCTCCCGTGACGCGTCTCGAGGCGACGCACACGGACCTCTTCTCCATCCGCGCCGAGGTCGTCCCGCCGGTGGCGCTGCCGGTGCCGGCAGCGGACGGGAAAGCCGCACGGTGACCCTCGTGCAGCGGCTGCCGACCGGAAGAGCCGGCCAGGCCCTCGCGGTCGCGTTCACGCTCGCCGTACTCCTGCTCGCCTGGGAGATCCTGATCTCGCCGCTGCTCGGATTCTACGAGGATCGCGCGGACGACCTCGCCGCCTTGCAGAATCGGGTCTCGCACGCCGAAGCGCTCGTCCTGAACCTGCCGGCGCTTCGTGCCGAGGCGCGCCGCGTCAAGGGCTCGGGTCCGGCGTCGGCTTCCTTGCTGGACGGAGCGACCGACGCCGTCGCCGCGGCCGCGCTCCAGGGCAAGGTGCAGGATCTCGCCGCCGCCACGGGCACGAACCTGTCTTCCACCGAGGCCCTGACGGCGAAGCAACAAGGTCAGTACCGGCGGATCGCGCTCCGGGTTTCGCTGAGCGCCACGCTTCCCGTGCTGGTCCACCTGATCCGATCGATCGAGAGCGGCTCGCCTCGGATGCTGGTGGACGACCTTCAGCTTCACACCTCGCCGATCCTGATCGCCGCTTCGCACGACATCTCGCCCTCGCTCGACGCGAGCATGACCGTCATCGCCTTCCGGTCCGGCCAGGGCGACACCGACGCCGCCACCGGCGACACGTCCAGTGCCGGCGGAGCCGGCAACAGTGGAGACAATCCTTGACCTTCACTCGTCATCGCCGCGCGAGCACGGTCGCGTTCCGCTCCCGCCTCGTCGGAACGGTCGCGGCGATCGGCCTGCTCGCGGGGTGTCAGCCTGTCGAGAAGCCGGACGCGCCCACGCCGCTGCCGCCGCTGGCACCCGGCACCCCCGTCGCGGTGCCGCAGGTGGACGGCGCCGTCGGGTCCTTGCGCGGGGTGCCGCGCGCGCAGGTCAGCTACGGGCGCGGTTCCGGCGTGCAGGCGCCGGGTGCGCAGTATTCCGTCGGGAGCGGCGGCGACATCTCGCTCGATTTCGCGGACACCGACATCCGTGCGGTCGCGCAGCAGATCCTCGGCGACATCCTGCATAGCAACTACACGATCGATCCCGGCGTGCACGGGACGGTGACGCTGCACACGGCGCAGCCACTGACGCGCGAGCAGCTGCTGTCGACGTTGCAGGTGCTGCTGTCGGAGGTGGGCGCGTCGCTTTCACAGGTCGGCGGGCTCTACCGGATCTCGGCCGCCGCCGGCGCGACGCCAGGTGCGCCGGCATCGCTCGGCGGGTTGGGCAGCGGTGCCAACGCCGGCGCGGTCGTCGTGCCGCTCCATTCCACGAGCGCCGACGCGCTCGCCCGCGTGCTCGCGCCCTATGCCGGCGCCGGAGCGCACATCGCGGCCGATCCCGCGGCGAACGCGATCATCATCAACGCCCCGCCGACCGAGCGCGAGGCGATCGTCCAGATGGTGCACGCGTTCGACGTCGACACGCTGGCCGACAAGTCGTTCGCGCTGCTTCCGGTCGACAGCGGCGACGCCAAGGACTTCTCGACGGCGCTGGCGCAGGCGCTCAGCGCCGACCAGGGCAAGTCGCTCGCCAACGTGATCCGCGTGGTCCCCATGAGTCGGATCGACGCGGTGCTCGTGGTGGTGCCGACCGACCAGATGATGAACGACGTCCGGCGGATCTACGGGATGGTCCTGCGGCAACGGCGCGAGACGGTCCGGTCGTGGCACGTCTACTATCTGCAGAACGGCCGCTCGAACGATGTCGCCTACGTCCTGCAGCAGGCCTTCACGCCGGACCATGTGACCGCCCACCCGACCCAGCAGAACCAGCTGCAGCAGCTCGGCCAGACCCAGAACGCGCTCGGCGCGAGCGGCTCCTCGTCCGGCGGGATCGGCGGGACGGGTGGCATCGGCGGCGGCATCTCGGGCTCCGGCACAGGCTCGTTCGGCACGACCACCGGCGCGACGGGTGCGACCGGGCAGGGGGGCACCCAGGCGACCGCCGGCGCGTCGGCCAATCCGCTGCTCGGCGGCCTGGAGCAGGGCGGCGCCGGCGAGGGCGCCGGCGCGAACAAGGACGAGATGCGGATCGTTCCCGCCGACCAGGACAACGCGCTGCTGATCTACGGAACGCCGCAGGAG
>CAXUBA010000044.1:6514-17969 GCA_964249205.1 uncultured Acetobacteraceae bacterium
GTCGAGAACACGCTCCGCAAGATCGACGTCGTGCCGCTGCAGGTGCGGATCGACGCGACGATCGCGGAGGTCGATCTCAACAACAATCTCGAATACGGGACCCAGTTCTTCTTCAAGTCGGCCGGCGCGACGTCGACCAACAACAACAACCTGATCACGTCGACGTCGGCGACGACCGGCAGCACCGCGGGCGGCACGTCGAGCACCGCGGGTGGCATCCTGACCCAGGCCTTCACCGCGAGCGCGACCGGGCTAACCGGAGGCGGCTTCGAGGGCTTCCTACTGGCGGGCGGGAACTCGCAGCAGGCGGCGCTCGACCTTCTTCAATCGGTGAGCAAGGTGCGCGTCCTGTCCTCGCCCGAGCTCGTCGTGCTCGACAACCAGCCTGCACGCCTCCAGGTCGGCGAGGACGTGCCCGTGCTGAGCTCGCAGCAGCAGTCGACGCTGGTCGCGAACTCGAGCCTCGTGAACTCGGTATCCTACGTCCCGACCGGGATCATGCTTCAGATCACGCCGCGCGTGAACAACGACGGGCAGGTGACGCTCGACATCGCCGAGGAGGTGAGTTCCAGCCTCGGGATCACCACGACTTCGGGGAGTGCCGGTCCCAATTCGCCGACGTTCTCCGACCGCAACGTCCAGTCCCGCGTCGTGGTGCAGGACGGCCAGACGATCGGTCTGGCCGGGCTCATCTCGGACAACGACCAGCGGCTCAACCAGGGCGTCCCGTTCGTCCGCAACATCCCGGTGATCGGCGCGCTGTTCGGCCAGCAGGCCAACACCCGGACCCGGGAAGAGCTGCTCGTGATGATCACGCCGCATGTCGAGCGCGACGCGCACGACGCGCGCGCCCTGACCGAGGACATGGAAAGTCAGATGCCGTTCGCCGCCGGCGTCCCCGCGGCCCTGCAGAGGCTCCCTGAGGAGGGCCTGTCCGACCCGAACGGCGGCGTGCTGAGAAGCCTCGGCCTGCAGCATTGAGGATGACGGCTTGAGGAAGGCGCCCGACCGCGGCTTCGCGCTGCTCGTCGTGTTATGGACGCTCGTCCTCGTGTCGCTGCTGATCCTGCGGCTGACTGAGGCGGGTAGCGCGGAGGCGCGGCTCGGGATTAATCTCAGGCGTGCCGCCGTCGCGGAGGCGGAGGCCGACGGGGCGTTCGCGGAGGCCGCCTTCCGTCTCGCGACGAAATCCGGCGCGGCGCGTCATCTTACGCTGAACACGCCGCACGGCTCCGCCGACGTCACGATCCGGAGCGAGGACGGCAAGGTCGACCTCAACAACGCATCCGCGCCCATCATGGGCGCGCTGCTCGCGGCCGTCGGCGACAGTCCGGCCGAGGCGGCGACGCTCGTCCAGGCGATCGCGGCCTGGCACACCAACGTGCCCGCGTCACAGCTGCCGGCGCTCGAGGTTCCGTATCGTGCCGCCGGGCGTCGGTTCGGGCCTCCTGCGACCCCGTTCCAGAGTGTCGACGAACTTCGTCTCGTGCTCGGCGTCACGCCGTCCCTGTTCGACCGTCTCGCACCGCACCTGACGGTGTTCGGTTCGGGCGATCCCGACCTGAGCATGGCCGATCCCGTGGTGCTGCGTGCGGCGGCCTTGATCGGCGAAACGCCAGGCACGAACGACCAGGCGGGAAGCAACGGCGGGGATGTCTACGACATCAGGGTGGACGAGCACGCGGGGGGCGCCCGTTTCGTCCGCGACGCGGTGATCCAGCTGCAGACGGCGTCGGATGCGACGCCCTGGCGGGTCCTGGTCTGGCGCGCGCCCGAGCCCGACTGAGCGCACGGCGTTTCGCGCCGACGATGTTGAAGTCGGAGGCTGGACGCTACGGGTTGCAGATCATCCCGGCGCTCGCGTCGTCGCCTGACGTGTCCTGCGGTCCGCGCGAGCAGAGGTCGTAGTCGTGGTCCGGGCGCGTGCTCGGCTGACGGTAGAGATATGCGTGGTGCCAAGGATCGGCCGGATCGGCACCTTTGACATAGGGTCCGTTCCAATTGTCGGCCTCCTGCGGCTTCTCGACCAGTGCGTGGAGCCCGTCCTCGCTGGTCGGATAGGACCCGACGTCGAGCTTGTACATGTCGAGCACGGAGCCGAGCCGCTCGATCGACTGCTTCGCGATCGACACGCGCGCGCCGCCGAGCTGCCGCAGCGCGGCCGGCGCGACGAGCCCGATCAGGAGGCCGAGGATCGCGATCACGACCAGGATCTCGAGCAGAGTAAAGCCGAGCTCGCGCTCCCCGTCCGGAGCCGGACGGGGTGCGTGTTCCGAGAACGGGCGCGCGAATAGGCGTGGCATGAAGGCCGCATACCAAGCGCGTCTTGGTCCCGGCAAGCACGCGGGGGCGAATGTTCGTGTTCCGGGTCATGACGGGATGGCAGGATGGAACGCATGCCGCTCCCGTATCTCGCCTGCATGTCGCTGGTCGCGCATCTCTGGAGCCTGCCGCCGCGGGTGCTGCCGGCGATCCACGGCGTCGAGGGCGGCGCGCCCGGCGCCGTGCACCGGAACCGGGACGGCTCGGCCGATCTCGGCGTCATGCAGGTCAACACGCTCTGGATCCCGGCGCTCGAACGCTACACGCGAACGAGTGCTGCGACCGTCCGTCGCCGCCTGACCGACGAGCCCTGCTACAACATCGCGGCGGCCGGCGCGATCCTCCGGACCTATCTCAACGAAACCGGCGGCGATCTTCTGCGCGCGGTCGGCGACTACCATTCGCACACGAAGACCCTGAACCAGCTCTACCAGACCGAGGTCCTTCACGCCGCGACGGTGATGTTCGTCCGCCCCGCGCGGCCCTGAGCGGCGGGCCCGCTGGCCGACCCGGGAGCCGACCGCGACGAGGACGGCGAGGAGCCGGCGGGCGCGGCCGTGCCGCCCGACCTCGGCCGTTACATCTCGCCGCGAGGCCTCGCGCGCTTCGAGGCGGAGCGGGATGCTCTCCGGCGCGACGAGCGGCCGCGCGTCGTCGAGATCGTGTCGTGGGCGGCGGGAAACGGCGATCGGTCGGAGAACGGCGACTACCAGTATGGCAAGCGACGCCTGCGCGAGATCGATCGGCGGCTGCGCTTCCTCGAGCGGCGGATCCGCACCGCGATCCCCGTGTCCACGGAAGGTCCGTGCGATGGTCCCGGCCGGCTCCGCGTCCGGTTCGGCGCGACGGTCACCTTTGCCAGCGCCGACGAGGACGACGTGCGGACCGTGACGGTGCTCGGCGTGGACGAGGCGGATCTCGGACGCGGCGAGGTCAGCCTCGCGTCTCCGATCGGGCGCGCCCTGCTCGGCACCGCGGTCGGCGACGAGGTGCGCCTACAGCGTCCGGGCGGTTCGGAGGTCATCGAGGTTCTCGCGATCGCGTACGCCGATAGGGTTTGACAGCGTCGGAAGGCGCGATCGACACTTCGATCCACCGAGGGGGGCTCCGCCGAAGGAGCTGAGACACCGCTGGGCCCGGGCACGGGCGGCGCGGCGACCCTAGAACCTGATCCGGGTCATGCCGGCGTAGGGACGGGTGGATGTGCACGGTTCCGAAAACAGAACCAGCATCGTCCCGCCGCTGCTCCGACCCTTCCGGACCGCGAAGGAGACGACGTCGTGAACGATCAGCCCGACACCCAGGCGCTCCGGCCGGAAGGCGTCACGACCGGACCGATCGAGGGATCGATCAAGGTGCATTCGACCCCCGAAGGCTTCGACGCGATCCGCGTCCCGTTCCGCGAAATCGCGCTCGATCCGTCCGCAGCCGAGCCGCCCGTCCGCGTGTACGACACGTCGGGACCCTTTACCGATCCCGCGGTCACGATCGATCTCGCCGCCGGGCTCGGGCCGCTCCGCGAAAGCTGGATCGCGCGACGCGACGGGCTTCGGGCGACGACGCGACGCGAAACGAAGCCGGAAGACAACGGCTTCGCATCGGGCGACCGGCTGGTGCCGCCCTGTCCGGCGGCCCGCACGATCCGCGTCGGCGCGCGCGACCTGCCGGTGACGCAGTTCGAGTTCGCACGCGCCGGGATCATCACCGAGGAGATGCGCTTCGTCGCGCATCGCGAGAACCTCGGTCGCGCCGCCGCGCTCGACGGCGCCGACGCCCGTCGCGCCGATGGCGAGGATTTCGGCGCCGCCATCCCGGCGTTCGTCACACCCGAATTCGTCCGCGACGAGGTCGCGCGCGGCCGCGCCATCATCCCGGCCAACATCAACCACCCGGAACTCGAGCCGACGGTCATCGGCCGCAACTTCCTGGTCAAGGTGAACGCCAACATCGGCAACTCCGCCGTGACGTCGTCCGCTGCCGACGAGGTCGAGAAGCTCGTCTGGTCGATCCGCTGGGGCGCCGACACGGTCATGGACCTCTCGACCGGACGGAACATCCACAATATCCGCGACTGGATCATCCGGAACTCGCCGGTCCCGATCGGGACGGTGCCGATCTACCAGGCCCTCGAGAAGGTCGGCGGGGAGCCAGAGCGCCTAACCTTCGAGATTTTCTGCGACACGCTGATCGAGCAGGCCGAGCAGGGCGTCGACTACTTCACGATCCATGCCGGGGTCCGGCTCGCGCACGTGCCGCTGACCGCCCGACGGGTGACCGGCATCGTGTCGCGCGGCGGCTCGATCATGGCGCGCTGGTGTCTCGCGCATCACCGGGAAAGCTTCCTCTACGAGCGGTTCGACGAGATCTGCGACATCATGCGTGCCTACGACGTGTCGTTCTCGCTCGGCGACGGGCTGCGGCCCGGCTCGATCGCGGACGCGAACGACGCGGCGCAGTTCGCCGAGCTCGAGACCCTCGGCGAACTGACGAAGGTGGCCTGGGCACGCGGATGCCAGGTGATGATCGAAGGGCCGGGCCACGTGCCGATGCACAAGATCAAGGCCAACATGGCTAAGCAGCTCGCCCATTGCGGCGAAGCGCCGTTCTACACGCTCGGCCCGCTCACCACCGACATCGCGCCCGGCTACGACCACATAACGTCCGGGATCGGCGCCGCGATGATCGGGTGGTTCGGCACGGCGATGCTCTGCTACGTCACGCCGAAGGAGCATCTCGGCTTACCGGACCGGGACGACGTGAAGACTGGCGTGATCACGTACCGGATCGCGGCGCATGCCGCTGACCTTGCTAAGGGGCACCCGGCCGCCCGTGTCCGAGACGACGCGCTCAGCCGCGCGCGCTTTTCTTTCCGCTGGGAAGACCAGTTCAACCTGTCGCTCGACCCGACCACGGCGCGTCGCTACCACGACGAGACGCTGCCGCGGGACGCCCACAAGACGGCGCACTTCTGCTCCATGTGCGGGCCGAAGTTCTGCTCCATGCGCATCACCCAGGACCTCCGCGACGAGGCCGCGCGCCTTGAGGGCTTGGCGGCGAAGAGCGTCGAATTTCGCGACGGCGGCCTCTCGCTCTATGTTCCGACCGCAGGGTCAGGACAGCCGGGCGGGTCGGATGGCGGTGTCTCATGAGCTTCGGGGTCTTGGTCGATGATTGAGGCGGCGCGCGCGCTCGCCGCGATCGGTCAGCTCGCGGACGGCGAGATCGACCTCGCTGTCGCGGCGCTGCAACTCGGGCGCGCGCTTCGGCCGTCGCTCGACGCATTGCCGGCCGCGAACCATCTGTCCGAGCTCGCCCGCGAGTCGGCCGCAATCGGCGAGGTCATGGCGGGTCGGCCGATCGAAGCCAGGGTGGGCGCGCTCGCCGCCCTGATCCACGCCCGTCACCGCTACCGTGGCGACCGCGACACCTACGACGACCTCGCCAACGCCAATCTGCTGACCGTGCACGAACGACGATTGGGCCTGCCGGTCTCGCTCGGGATCATCTGGATCCACTGCATACGCGCCGCCGGCTGGCAGGGGCGGGGCATCGACTTTCCCGGGCATTTCCTGATCCAGATGGATGCGACGATCCCGAGCGTTCCGTCGCGCAGTCCTTCGGGCGGCGCGAAGCGCGGTGGCAGGCGCGAGCAGCAGGCGCTGATCGACGTCTTCGCGGCCGGCGAGACGGTCGGCATGGGAGACCTCGTGATGCTGATGCGTCGCCATCTCGGTCCGGAAACGGAGCTCCAGCCGGGCATGCTGCGGCCGATGTCGAACCGCGACGTCCTGCTCCGCCTGCAAAGGAACACCTCGGAGCGCCAGCGCCGGGTGGGCGAGAACGAGGCGGCGCTCGTGTCGCTCGAGACGATGCTCTCGATCGCGCCCGACCATGCGTCGCTGTGGCGTGAGGCCGGCGGACTGAACGCGACGCTGTCGCGCTTCCGCGCCGCGATCGAGTGTTTCGAGCGCTTTGTGGCCCTGGTGCCGGACGGCGAGGACAGCCGGCAGGCACGCGCGCGCATCTCCTCGATCCGGACGAAGCTCTCGTGAGCGCGCGCTCGTCCGCGCTGCGCGTCGCGGTCCAGATGGACCCGCTGGAAGCGGTCGACACCGACAAGGACAGCACGTTCGCGCTTATGCTCGAGGCCGAGCGACGTGGTCATGCGCTGTTTCACTACGACGTCCGCGCGCTCGCTCTCCGCGAAGGGGTGGGCGCGCCCGGCGCGCGTCGGACCGAGCGGCTGTTCGCCATGTCGGCGCGTCCGGTGCGCGTCCGGCGCGAGCGCGGCGCGCACTGGCAGTGGGGCGACGCGACGCGGCTCGACCTCGCGCGGGACGTCGACGTGATCCTGATGCGGCAGGATCCGCCGTTCGACATGGCCTACATCACGGCGACGCACATGCTCGAACACGTCCAGCCGGAGACGCTCGTCGTGAACGATCCCCGCGCGGTGCGGGAAGCGCCCGAGAAGATCCTCGTCACCCACTTCCCGGACCTGATGCCGCCGACGCTGGTCACATGGGATCGGGAGGCGATCCGGGCGTTCCGGGACACGCACCGTGACATCATCGTCAAGCCCCTGTTCGGCAACGGCGGATCCGGCGTGTTCCGGATCCGGGAGGACGACGAGAATCTGGCGGCGCTGCTCGAGCTCCATTGGGCGCACTCGCGCGAACCGCTGATGATCCAGCGCTACGAGGCGTCGGTGCGCCTCGGCGACAAGCGGATCATCCTGGTGGAAGGCGAGGCGGTCGGCGCGATCAACCGGATACCGGCGAAAGGCGAGGCGCGTTCGAACATGCATGTCGGTGGCCGGGCGGAGCGCGTCGCGCTCACCGCGCGCGACCGCGAGATCGTGGGCGCGATCGGGCGGACGCTCCGCGAACGCGGCCTCGTCTTCGTCGGCATCGACGTCATCGGGGACTGGCTCACCGAAATCAACGTCACCAGCCCGACCGGGCTGCAGGAGATCGACCGTTTCGACGGGATCGAGACGGCGTCGCTCGTCTGGGACGCGATCGAGGCGCGGCGGCAGGCGTCCTAGCCCGGATCGGTCATCCTCGCGGCCACCGAGACGGCGTGGTCCGGACCGGTCAGTCGGCGAGAAGCGCGTCCACGTGCGCCGCGGCCGAGACGGCGAGCGCCTCGAGGTCGTAGCCGCCTTCGAGGACCGAGACGAGCCGGCCGCCGGCCGCTTCGAGGATCAGCCGGGTGACGCGGGCGAAATCGCCTTCGCGGACGCGGAGCCCGGCGAGCGGGTCCGCCCGGTGGGCGTCGAAGCCAGCCGATACGAGGACGAGTTCCGGCCCGAACCGAGCGAGCGCCGGCAGGATCGTCACCCGCCAGGCGGCGAGGAAGGCGGCGCCGTCGGCCCCTTCGGGCAGCCCCGCGTTCACGACGTTGCCGCTGATCCCGTGTTCTGCGGGGTCGCCGGTTCCCGGGTAGAGCGGCATCTGGTGCGAACTTCCGAAGAAGAAGTCGGGGTCGTGTTCGGCCGCCGCTTGCGTGCCGTTGCCGTGGTGGACGTCGAAGTCCAGCACGGCGACGCGGCGGACGCCGTAGCGGCGTCTCGCATGCAGCGCCGCGACGGCGACGTTCGAGAACAGGCAGAAGCCCATGGCGCGCTCGGGTTCAGCGTGGTGGCCGGGCGGCCGGACGGCGGCAAAGGCGGCCCGCGCCTTGCCTTCCATCACGAGCTCGACCGCCCGGCAGGCGCCGCCGGCGGCGAGACGCGCGGCGCGGAGGGATCCTTCCGACATGGCGGTATCCGGGTCGAGCACGGCGCGCGCACCGCCCGCCGTGTCCGCGGCGGCTTGCTCGATCCGCCGGAGATGTGACGCGGAATGCACCAGCCGGAGCTCGTCCGCGGTCGCCTCCCGCGCCGCGACCCGATAGAGCGACGCGAAGCGGGGCGCGTCGAGGGCGGCGAGCACCGCACGAAGTCTCGCCGGCCGCTCGGCGTGGGTCGGACCGGGATCGTGGTCGATGCAGGCGGGATGAGTGACCAGGGCGACCGTCATCGCTCAGCGACCGAGCCTGCGGTCGAGCCACTGCCCGATCTGGCTGCGGAATGGGATGGCGAAGGTCAGCGTCCAGAGAAGCCCGGCCGCGACCGCGAGGATGACGATCAACACCGGGTGCTGATAGCACGCCGGCCTGTCGCGTGGACCTTGATAGAAGGACCGGGCTTCGCCATGACGTCGCGGCGGATCGATCGACGGGAGCCGTCCTTGCAAGACCAGCCAATCAAGAAGAGCGCGCTCGACGCGGACGCGGTGCGCGACGCTTATCGTCGCTGGGCGCGCGTCTATGACGGGGTGTTCGGCACGGTGTCGGCAGCCGGCCGGCGCATGGCGGTCGCGGCGGCGAACCAGGCGGACGGCGACCGCGTGCTGGAGGTCGGCGTGGGGACCGGGCTCGCGCTGCCGCACTACCGACCGGGCAAGCGCGTCACCGGGATCGATCTGTCGCCCGACATGCTGGAACGGGCCCGCGCCCGCGTGGCGCGGGACGGGCTTTCCCATGTCGAGCGGCTGGAGATCGCGGACGCCGAGGCGACGCCGTTCGCCGACGGCAGTTTCGACGTGGCGGTCGCCATGTTCGTCGCCTCCGTCGTGCCGCATCCGGCTCGGCTGATGGCCGAGATGAAGCGGGTCGTGCGGCCGGACGGCCGGATCCTGTTCGTCAACCATTTCGCGGCCGACAGCGGCCCTCGCGCCCGGATCGAGCGCGCGCTCGGGCCGCTGTCGCGGACGCTCGGCTGGCACCCCGATTTCGAGTTCGCGGCCCTGCTCGGTCCGGCGGAGCTCGCGGTCGCCAAGCGGTGGCCGGTGCCGCCCGCGGGCCTTTTCACGCTGGTCAGTCTTCCGAATGTCGTCGCGCCGCCCGGGCGCGCAACGGCGGCGGCTGCACCGGTCGAGTTCAGCTGTGGCCCGCTTGATCGGGAAGGGGCGGTCGGATACTCCGATCTGTCTCAATGATGGACGGACCGCCAATCGTGGACAGGGCTTCGCGGCGACGCTGGAACGGTCTGTCGGCCGCGCTCGCGTTCCCGGCTCTGCTCCTCGCCGGCGACGGAACGGCGGAGGCGCAGGTCCCGCTTCCTTGGCAGATGGGGCTGCAGGCGCCGCACAGCCCGGTCATGCAGGATGTGGTGTGGCTCAACACCTTCATCCTCTATGTCATCATCGGGATCGTCGTCTTCGTCGCCGCGCTGCTGCTCTACGTGATCGTCCGGTTCAACGCGCGGGCGAACCCGGTGCCGAGCCGGACCACGCACAACACGACCGTCGAGATCGCGTGGACCGTGATCCCGGTAGTGATCCTGATCGCGATCACCATTCCTTCGCTGAAGCTCGTGTACTTCGAGGACAAGACGGAGACGCCGGGGCTCACGATCAAGGTCACCGGCCACCAATGGTACTGGGAATACGCCTATCCTGGCCGCGGCGGCCTCGACTTCACCAGCTACATGATACCCGGCAACAAGCTGCCACCCGGACGCGCGGACATGCGACAGCTGGCGGTGGACAACCCGCTCGTGGTGCCGGCCGGCGTGAATGTCCGGGTCCTGCTTTCGAGCGGCGACGTGCTGCACGCCTGGTTCGTGCCTTCGCTCGGGGTCCAGCGCTACGCGATTCCCGGCCGGGTGATCGAGACGTGGTTCCGCGTCGACAAGCCGGGTGACTACTACGGCGAGTGCAACCAGATCTGCGGCATGAACCACGATTCGATGCCGATCGAGGTCGAGGCGCTGTCTGCTGCCGATTTCGCGAGCTGGCTGAAGACGGCCCGCGACAAGTTCAGCGCCGTCACGCCGCGCGTGCCGACGCGTTTCGCCATGCTCGAACCGACCGGGCCGAGGGACTGACCGCATGTCCGTGACGACGCACCACGAGCGAAGCACGCGCGACCTCCACGGTCAGGACGCGGGCCATGATGTCCATGGGCACGACGCCCATGACCACGGGCCGCCGCGGAACTTCTTCCGTCGCTGGTGCTGCGCAACCAACCACAAGGACATCGGGACGCTCTATCTCGCGTTCGCGATGTTCAACGGCTTCTACGCCGGCGTGCTGTCGATGATCATGCGGGCACAGCTGCTGCATCCGGGCGGCACGATCGTCTCGAGCGGCCAGGCCTGGAACGCGATCGTCACGTCGCACGGGCTGATCATGATCTTCTTCACGGTCATGCCGGCGCTGATCGGCGGGTTCGGGAACTGGTTCATCCCGCTGATGATCGGCGCGCCCGACATGGCGTTCCCGCGCCTCAACAACATGAGCTTCTGGCTCGCGGTCGCGGGGATCACCTTCGCGTCCCTCGGACTGTTCCTCGAGAAGGGGTCGGGCGTCGGCTGGACGCTTTACCCGCCGCTGTCGAACTCGACCTACCAGAGCGGGATCTCGACCGACTTCACCCTGTTCGCGCTCCATCTGACCGGCTTCTCGTCGCTGTTCGGCGCGATGAACTTCATCGTGACGATCCTGAACATGCGGGCGCCCGGGATGGGGCTGTTCAAGATGCCGCTGTTCGTGTGGGCGCAGCTGGTCACCGCGTTCCTGCTGCTGCTGGCGATCCCGGTGCTGGCGGGCGCGATCACCATGCTGATCTGCGACCGCAACTTCGGCACCAGCTTCTTCGACCCGCAGGGCGGCGGCGACCCGGTGCTTTGGCAGCATTTGTTCTGGTTCTTCGGCCACCCGGAGGTGTACATCCTGATCCTGCCGGGCTTCGGCATCATCAGCCACATCGTCTCGACCTTCTCGAAGAAGCCGATCTTCGGCTATCTCGGCATGGTCTACGCGATGATCGCGATCGGCGTGGTCGGCTTCGTGGTGTGGGCGCACCACATGTTCGTCTCCGGCATCTCGGTTGACACCCGCGCCTACTTCATGGCGGCGACCATGATCATCGCCGTGCCGACGGGCATCAAGATCTTCTCCTGGATCGCGACCATGTGGGGCGGCAGCATCGAGCTGAAGACACCGATGCTGTTCGCGATCGGGTTCATCTTCCTGTTCACTGTCGGTGGCGTCACCGGCATCGTGCTCGCCAACGCCAGCGTGGACGAGATCCTGCACAACACCTACTACGTGGTGGCGCATTTCCACTACGTGCTGAGCCTCGG
>CAXUBA010000045.1:0-11391 GCA_964249205.1 uncultured Acetobacteraceae bacterium
GCACCAACGCGGCGAGGCGGTCATTTAGGCGACACACCACACCCGGTCAACAGGGCGACGCTACTTTTTCGCGCAATCGCGTACTCAACGAAGCGCCGCGACCAATTCCTCCCTTCGCATCCGCGATCGACCCCTGATCCCCCGCTCCTTTGCAAGCGTCATCAGTTCGGACTTTCCCATCGTCTCGAGGGTGCCCGCGCCGGTCCGCGCCTCGGCAGTCTTCCGGGCAATGTCGGTCGGCTGCGCCGAATGCTGCTTGCCGCGCCGCGTGTCGGCCCGCTTCTTGGCAGTGGTCCGACGATACTCCTCGTCCGTCAGGGCGTCCCGCGCGTGCGCCGGCAGATAGCGTTCACCGGTCTTGCCCGAGGCCTCGCCGGACTTCGTGCCCCAGTGTTCGTCGGTCCATTCCTGCAGATGGTTGTCCGGCGATTTCGGTCCTTCGTAGCCGCCGCCTTCCCGCTTGTATTCGCTCGTCGCGAGCTGTGCCTTGCGCGCCGACCACTGACCCGGTCGGCCGCCCTTGTCGCCCTCGGTCACCTCCTCTTTCACGTGCTCCCAAAGCGTGGGATCCGTCTTCTTAGCCGTCTTCCCCGTCTTCGCCACCGTCGCACCCTCCCGCCATCGATCCGCTCCCCTCGTGCAAGGCAAACCCCGGCCATTCGTTGCACGCCGTCGCCGCCGCGAATTGCGAACGATTATCACTTGCATTATGGACGTCGCATCACGGACGAGGAGAAACGATCAATGCGGGTTCCACGGCACTGGGCTTGCGCGGCAGCCGTGATCGCGTTCGGCGCCAAGGGCGCACACGCGCAGGCGCCCGGCGTGTCCGCACCAGGACAAAGCGCGTCGCCCGGGGGGCCGTTCAACCCAAACCCGGAAGGCACGCCCGCGACCGGTTCGCCCTTCCTCGATTCTCTTCTCACGCGGAGCAACCTGTTGGGCGACATGGGAGGCGCCCGCTCGTGGCTCGCCGCGCGCGGCGTCACCTACGGGATCAATGAGACGAGCGAGGTCCTCGGCAACCCGGTCGGGGGCACCCGGCAAGGCGCCGACTACGAAGGCCTGACGACCCTCAGCGCCGGCCTCGACACCGAAAAGGCGTTCGGCTGGAAAGGCGGGACGTTCAACGTGAGCGCGCTCTGGATCCACGGCCGCGATCTCGCGACCGACGACCTCGACAATCTCAACACGCCGAGCGGCATCGAGGCCGAGCGCGCGTTCCGCCTTTGGGAGTTGTGGTACGACCAGGCGTCGGCGGACGGAAACGCCGACATCAAAATCGGCCAGCAGTCGCTCGATCAGGAATTCCTGACGAGCACGTATACGTCGCTGTTCATTAACACGATGATGGGCTGGCCCGTCGTGCCGTCCTACGACATGTATGCCGGCGGCCCGGCCTACCCGCTCTCGTCGCTCGGTGTCCGGCTCCGCGCGTCGGCGGGTCCGTTCACCGCCCTTCTCGGCGTGTACGACGACAATCCGTCAGGCGGCCCGTTCGACGACGACGATCAACTCCGCGGAGCGGAACGCACCGGAACGGCCTTCAACCTCAACACCGGCGCGCTGGTGATCGGCGAGCTGCAATGGGCGGTGAACCAGCCGTCCGCCGGCCAGAACGTGTCGCCGAACGCGAAGCCGGCAGGCCTGCCCGGCACCTATCGGACCGGCGCCTGGTACGACAGCGGCAACTTCCCGAGCCAGCGATACGACGCGAACGGCGTGTCGCTCGCGGATCCCGCCAGCTCGGGCGACCCGAGGCTGCTGCGACACGACTACACCGCCTATCTCAGCGCCGATCAGATGATCTGGCACGACAAGGCGGAGATCCGCTCGGTCGGCGTTTTCCTCCGGATGGAGGGTGCGCCGCCTGACCGGAACCTAATCTCGTTCGGCCTCAACACCGGCATCTCGCTGAAGGCGCCGTTCCTGGCGCGGCCGCAGGACACGGTCGGGATCGGCTACGGGCTCGCGCGGGTGAGCGGCGACGCGAGCGAGCTCGACCAGGACACGGCGTCCTTCGCCGGTGACGCCGCCTACCCGATCCGCTCGAGCGAAAGCTTCGTCGAGATCACCTACCAGGCGCAGATCGCGCCCTGGTGGCAGGTCCAGCCCGACGCCCAGTACATCTTCGCCCCGGGTGGCGGCATCCCGAACCCGAACAACGCCGACGGCGCCTCGACGCCGCGCCTCTCGAACGAGTTGATCCTCGGGGTCCGGACGAACATCACCTTCTGACCGCCGCACGGCACAACACGGTTGCATCCGACGACCGAGACGCCTAGATGCGAATAACTCTTAATCACACCGGAAGAGATCGACAAGCTTCCATGCGGATCGTCGTCCAAGCCATGCCCGCCGTCCTTGCCGCCTGCGTCGGCCTGCTCGCGTCGTCGCGCGCGGAAGCCGTGGACGCCGGGGCGACCGTGCTGTCCGGCTTCCGGCATCACACGCTGCAGACCACGACGGTTCCGGCGAACGGCGACCAGAACCCGTATGCGATCGTCGTCGCCGCGGTGACGAAGGGACGTGTCGAGGCCGGAGACGTCCTTGTCAGCAACTTCAACGATCGCACCAACCTGCAGGGTCTCGGCACGACGATCGTCGATTACCGGCCGTCGACCGGTGCGCTCTCGACCTTTGCCGCCCTGCCACACCTTCTGCCCGCGGGCACCCCGTCCTGCCCCGGGGGGATCGGTCTCACGACCGCCATGGCGCAGCTTTCAAACGGCGACGTGATCGTCGGATCCCTTCCATCCCGAGACGGCACCACGGCGACGAAGGGCGCCGGATGCCTCGTCGTGCTCGATCCGTCCGGCAAGGTCGCGTCCACCATCACCGGACCCGAGGTGAACGGTCCGTGGGGCAACATGGCGCTGGCCGAACATCCGGGCGGCGGCACCCTCTTCGTCAGCAACACGGGTTACGGCGTCGGCGCGCCGGACGGCACGCCGCCGGTCGTGCCGAAGGCGACGGTCGTTCGCTTCACGCTTTCCTACCGTCCGGACACCCATCCCCGCGTGATCGGGACGACCGTCGTCGCGAACGGTCTTGGCGAGCAGGCGGACAAGGGCGTCTTCATCATCGGTCCGACCGGGCTCGCACTCGATCCGTCGGGGACCCTCTACGTGTCGGACGCGCTCGCCAACCGGATCGTCGCGATCGACGACGCGCTGACCCGCACGGAGAGCGCCGGCACGGGCCGCGAGATCACCAAGGACGGCCTGCTCGATCGACCGCTTGCGCTTGTCGAGACGCCGGACCGGCACCTCCTGACGGCGAATGGGCTGAACGGGCAGGTGGTCGAGATCGACGCGTCCAGCGGGACCCAGCTCGGTGCGCAATGGTTCGACACCGACAAGGCGCAATCCCCGCCGGGAAGCGGCGACCTGTTCGGTCTCGCGCTGAAATCGGGCGGGGGCGTCTACTATGTCGAGGACGACATGAACACGTTGATGTTGGCGCATTAGATGACGAGGACGTCCTAGCGCATGGCGGGTTGTCCGTTCGCGACCTCGCGTCGCCTCTTCGTCGGCGGAACCGCCGGTGGGGCGATCGCCGCGGCGTCGGCCGCGATCGCGTCCGGCCGACCGGCCGAGCCTGCCGCCCCGGCGACGGCGGGCGCGCCGGATCAGGTCGCGTTTTTCGGCCCGCATCAGGCGGGGATCCAGACGCCGCAACAGACGAGCACGATCTTCGCGAGCTTCGATGTCGTTTCCAGCAGCGCGGACGATCTTCGGCGGCTGCTCGCGCAGTGGACCGAGGCGGCCGCACGCCTCACGCGTGGCGCCTCGATCGATGACGACAGTCTGGACACGACCGGCCTGCCGCCCCGGCGCCTCACGCTCACCTTCGGCTTCGGCCCGACCCTGTTCTGGCGCGACAACGAAGACCGGTTCGGCCTCGCCGGTCGGCGCCCGGCGCCGCTGGTCGACCTGCCGACGTTCAACGGCGATCAGATCGAGACGCGGTATTCGGGCGGCGATCTTCTGGTGCAGGCGAGCGCCGACGACCAGGCGGTGGCCTTTCACGCGATCCGGCAGCTCGCCCGGCTTGCCGCCGGCAACGATGCCGGAAGCGGCTATGGCGGAAAGCGCCCGGGCGCCACGGCTCCGAGCGATGCCATTCCGCCGGTCGCCGTTCTCCGCTGGACGCAGTCCGGCTTCCTGCCGGGTGCCGTCGGCGGCGAAACGCCGCGGAACCTGCTCGGCTTCAAGGACGGGACGCAGAACCCCGGCGTGCCGCACCCGGCGGAGATCAGCGGCGGCAAGCTGCTGGGGAACGGTGGCTTCGGCGACCATGTCTGGGTCGCGGGCAACGAGGACGGCGCCTGGATGCAGGGCGGAACTTATCTCGTGATGCGCAGAATCCGCTTGTCTGTGGAGCACTGGGATCGCACGCCGATCGACTTCCAGGAGGAGGTGATCGGCCGGCGGAAGCGGAGCGGCGCGCCGCTCACCGCGTCCGACGACGACGAGTTCGCGCCGCTCGACCTCGACCGCACGGATGCCGACGGGAACCCGACGATCGCGGACAGCGCCCATGTCCGGCTCGGCTCGGCGGCCTCGAATGGCGGTGCGCGCATCCTCCGGCGCTCGTACGCCTATAACGACGGGCTCGGTCTGGTGGCCGAACGCTGGCCGCCCTGGCGCCAGGGGCTCGAATACGACGCGGGCCTCTTGTTCGCGGGTTACGGCAACGACCCGCGACGCGGTTTCATCCCGATGTTCGGGCGCATGTCGAAGCTCGACATGTTGAACCAGTACGCGACCCACACGGGCAGCGCGATCTTCGCCCTGCCTGGCGGGATCCCGGCGGGCGGCGCGCTCGGCGACGGGCTGTTCGACTCGGTTTGATCCCAGGGCACCGACCGGCGTTGCTGTCGGGGGAACGCCGGGAGGACAGCGTGGACGATACCAGACAGGCCGAGCTCGAGCGCGAGAACGCGTTGCTCCGCGCCGAGAACGAACGGCTTCACCACCTGCTCGCAGAAGCGAAGGGTTCGGCTGCCGGGCGGCGGGATCCCGGCGACGGCGTGCCGCCCGGCGTCGCGGTGCTCGATCCCGAGATCGACCCGGAAGCGGAAACCGTCCGTGCACACCTGGAAGAACAGGCCCGCGCCGCAGAGCGTCGGTCCGGAGCTGACCATGCCTGATCTGTTCGTCGCCGGCCTCTCGACCGCCGCTGCCTGGCCCGCGGCACGCCGCCGCAACCGCGTGTTGAAGGAGGCGCTCGAACTCGAGGATTTCGGGCGTCTGGCAAAGGATCGGCTGCCGCGCGCGGTGTACGCGTATGTGTCGAACGGCGCCGAGGACATGGCGACGCTTCGCGAGAACCGCGCGCAGTTCGCCGGGCGCAAGTTCGTCACGCGCGTTCTCCGCGACGTCTCGACGCGCGATCAGGGGCGGACGATCTTCGGCCGGCGCTGGTCGTCGCCGTTCGCGATCGCGCCCATGGGTGCCTCGGCGGTCGTCGGCTACGACGCCGACAACCGTATGGCACGTGCGGCGCGCGAGGCGGACATCCCCTTCATCCTCAGCGCCAACTCGATCACGCCGCTCGAGGAGCTGCACCGGACCAATCCGGACGCTTGGTTCGGCGCCTATCAGTCGCCGGATCACGAGAAGATCCGCCGCATGATCGAGCGCGTGGGCCGGGCCGGTTTCGAGACCTACGTGCTCACGGTCGACGTGGCCGTCGGTTCGAACCGGCAGGGCGAGCGGCGGGCCGGCTACTCGATGCCGCTTCGCGCGACTCCGAAGCTGGCGCTCGACGGCATCTCCCATCCCGGCTGGCTGCTCGGAACGGCGGCGCGGACGATCGCCAAGCGTGGCATCCCCGTGATCAGCAACCTCGAGCCGGTCGGCGGCCCCACGATCCTCACCCGCGACGTTAGCTTCATCGGCGGCCATGCGTCGCTGTCGTGGGAAGAGGTGAAGCTGATCCGTTCGCTGTGGCCGGGCCGGTTCCTCCTGAAGGGGATCCTCTCGCCCGAGGACGCACGGATCGCGCGCGAGCACGGATGCGACGGCATCGTGGTGTCAAACCACGGCGGCCGGCAGCTCGACGGGTCGGCCTCCCCGCTCGACGTGCTCGCCGCGGTGAAGGCGGCCAGCGGCGACATGACGATCATCGCGGACAGCGGCTTCCGGCGCGGGACGGACGTGCTGAAGGCGCTCGCGCTCGGCGCCGATCTCGTGCTGATCGCGCGTCCGTTCCTGTATGCCGCCGTGCTCGCCGGCGAGGAGGGCGTCGCGCACGCCATCCGGCTGCTCAGGCGCGAGATCGATATCGGGCTCGCGCTGCTCGGCCTCGAACACGCCGACGAGGTCGGGCCGGAGGTGCTGCTCGAGGTCGCCCGGTAGGAACCCGCGGCACCGCGCCCTGTTGCTGACGCGATATCAGGAGGAGGACGCGATGGCGGACGTGAGCGACAGGCCGGATCGGGACGGGGTCCGCCGGGAGCAGGCCGAACACCTCGCGGACCGTGCCGCGGAAGCCCGGCGCGAAGGCAGCCCGGCCACAGCCGAGCGCGAAGAGGACGAGGCGCTCCGCACCGACCCGGAAGGGCTCGCGAACGAGCTCGCGGCGGCGCCGGACGCGACCACGGAAGCGATCGACGAGGACACCAGCGACGAGGCGGTCCACGCCATCACGGGCACCGTGCGCCCGAACAGCGACGCCCCGTCCCGCGCCGGGATCAGCGGCTCTGGAAGCGGCGCCGACAACATGTGAGGGGTCCAGGCGCCTGACGGGGCGCGGGGCAGCGCCCCGCCCTCTAGGGCACCATCACCCGGCGCGGAAGCCGCGTCAGGCGGGCCGCGACGGCAAGGACCGGCGGGAAGACACGCGCCAGGGCGACGGCGGCTTCCTGCCATCCTGGCTCGACGGCACGGAGCGACAGCGCCGTCGCGATCCCGACCGGCCACCGGACCTCGCGCGGAAACCGCGCGGCGAGGCCGCCGGCGGCTCGGAAGGCCCCGTGCAGCGCGAGGGAGATCCCGTCGCCGACCAGAGACGGAATGACCGCGGCCTGATCGCCGACCCGGACGAGGCCGTCCGGCAGCGCGCCGCCGGCGACGTAGCCGTAGGGCAGCGACGCGACCGCGAGCGGCGGCCCTGACCCGAAGCGGGCGCCGGCAAGGCGCGCGGCCAGCAGGTCGTTCTCCCCGGCGACGGCCGTGACCAGACGCTCGGCGGAGCGGCCGCACTCGGCGAAGCGCCCGCGGCGGACGACGAGGCAAAAGTTGACGGTTCCGTCGTCGACCGCCTGCAGCCCGGCATACCCGCCGCGGAAAAGCAGGAGCTCGATCGCGTCGCCGAGTGCTCGATGCGCCTCCGGCGCGAGCGTCACGTACCACTTCAGCCCGATCAGGTCGGTCTGCCATCCCTGTCCGCGATGCCAGCCGCGGAGGTCGTGCTTGCCGGGCGCGAGCGCCACGGCCGGCGCCGAGACGGGGTCGGCGCCGGCGAGACGGAGCGACCAGCCGACGCCGCCCGGTCCGGGCGCGAGCGTCTCAATCCGATGGCCGCGGAGGACTCGCGCGCCGTCCGCCTCGGCCTGCCGGAGGATCAGCTCGTCGAGCACCCGCCGGCGGAGGCTCCAGGCCTCGAACGGCAGCGGCGTTTCGGCGAGCCGGCGTCCGGCCGCGAGGCGGACTCGCCGGATCGGTCTCGCGCCCGCTCGTTCCGGCGCGACGCCGAGCGCACGGAGGTAATGCGTCGCCTCGGCCGACAGGAAGTCGCCGCAGACCGTGTCGTGCGGCGACGCGGCGCGCTCGATCACGAGCGTTTCGCGTCCGGCCCGCGCCGCGAGAGAGGCAAAGGCGGCACCGGCCGGTCCGCCGCCGGCGACCGCGATCTCTGCCGTCCGCATCACCGGACGCGCGATACGCAGAGCCGGAAAGGCACGTGCCATCGGATGGCGGCGGCGCCGTCCGGGATCCCGGCGCGGCCGATCAGCGCGACCCAGTCCGCGCGCCGGAAGGCGCGCCCGACCGACACCGGCCCGTCGTGCCGGACGAAGCGGTGCCAGCCGGCGAAACGCGACCAGGTCCGGAACGCGGCGAACGGGACGGGGTGCCGGTGAAGATCGTTGACGAACCAGCCGAGACGGGCGGTCCGCTCCATCACGCGGAGGAAACGCACGACGCCGTCGTCGTCGAGATGGTGCGCGAAAAGCGAGCTGATCACGAGATCGACCGGCTCGGCCGGCACCCACGCGAACAGGTCGGCGGTGACGAAGCGGATCCGGCTGTCCGGCCCGGATGCGCGTTCGCCGGCGGCGCGGGCGTGCGGATTGAGGTCGAGCGACACGAAGTCGAGCGCGAGGCGGCGACGCCGCGCCCATCGCTCGATCACGCGAAGCCCGTCGCCGGAGCCGCCGCCGATATCGACCACGCGGAGCGGCGCGGTCGAGGCGCGACGTCGGCACACGTCGCGCATGAAGCCGAGCGTCGGGGCGTAGGCCCGCGTCAGGACATTGACGGTCGCGAGATCGCGGAGGCAGGCGCCGAAGTCCGCGGCGTCGACCGGCTCGGTGTCCATGAGCTCGGGCTCAAGGATCCGGTGCGCGAGATCGGGGACCGCGCTCATGCGGTGTGGAACAGGAGCGTCTCCGCGGTCAGGCCGGGCCCGAACCCGAGCGCGCAGCCGGACCGGTCGCGCGCGCCGCCGTCGGCGAGGATCCGCGACAGGACGAACATAATGGTGGCGGACGACATGTTTCCGAAGGCCGAGAGAACGGCGCGCGAGGCGTCGAGCGCATCGGCCGAGAGCGCGAGCGACGTCTCGACCGCGTCCAGCACGGAGCGGCCGCCGGGATGGACGGCCCAGAGATCGATCGCGCCGGTCTCGACGCCGTCGAGGATCGCGCGCTTTTCCTGTCGCAGCCCGTCGGCGATCGCGCCCGGAACGCGGCCGGACAGGAACATGTCGAAACCCTGGTCGCCGATCCGCCAGGTGATCAGCCCCTCCTCGGGCGCGACGACCGCGGCGTGGAACCGATCGAGCGAGAGACCGTGCGGATCCGCGCTCACCAGCGACGCCGCGCAGCCGTCGGCGAAGACGAGGAAGGACAGGACCTGTTCGAGCGCGTCGCTCTGCTGGAGGTGCAGCGTGCAAAGCTCGATGTTGACCAGCAGGACGCGGGCGTCGCGTTCCGACCGGACGATATGGCGGGCGAGCTTGAGCGCGTTGAAGGCCGCCTGGCAGCCCATGAAGCCGACCGTGGTCCGTTCGACGTCGCCGCGGAGGCGGAGCGCGTGGGCGAGATCGAGGTCGAGGCCCGGCGCGTAGAAGCCGGTGCACGATGTCACGATCAGGTGGGTGATCCCGGCGCGCTCGTTGGCCGACAGCGCCAGCGCCGCGACGGCACGGGTCGCGAGAGGACGTGCCGCGGCCTCGTAGGCGTGCATCCGGACGCCCGACGAGGGGAACCGACCGCGCGTGTAGAAGCCATCGCGGTCGACGCTCGGACCGGTCGCCGGATCGGCGGCCGGCGCGAGCGAGGAAAACCGGTGGGCGATACCGGACCGTCCCGCCATGCGGGCGAACAGCGCCCGGTCGCGGTCGTCGCGGAGAAGCGTCGAGCCGAACCGGAGGAAGGTGTCGTGAACGTCGTGGTCCGGAACAGCGAGGCCGATCCGATTGAGGAAAGCACTCATCAGAGTGTCGACATCGTCGGGGGCGAGCCCCGTGCAAGGGGAAGACGTCAGGCGTTTGAGTGCGCGCGGCCCGGCCTTCCCGGCGGGACGCAGCGCGCGCGTGCGCGTTGCGCTTTCGCGGGACCTCCCGGCTGACCTACAAACCCCACGAGCGGCTCGATCAAACGGGTCGAGAGAGGAACGGACATGACAGATCTGGCGGATCTCGGCGTGACAGGCCTTGCGACCATGGGCGCCAACCTTGCGCGCAACGCCGCTCGCAACGGGTTTCGGGTCGCGGTGCACAATCGGACCCAGGCGCGCACCGACCAGCTTCTCGCCGAGCACGGTTCGGAAGGGCATTTCGTCGGATCGACCGATGCCGCCGACTTCGTGTCGAAGCTCAGCAAGCCGCGCGTGGTGCTGATCATGGTCAAGGCCGGCAAGCCGACGGACGCGGTGATCGACGAGCTCCTGCCGCTGATGGAGCCGGGCGACATCCTGGTCGACGGCGGCAACGCGCTGTTCGAGGACACGCGCCGGCGGGAAGCGAAGGTGTCGGCGGCCGGGCTCCGCTTCGTCGGCATGGGCGTGTCGGGCGGCGAGGAGGGCGCGCTGCTCGGTCCGTCGATGATGCCGGGCGGCCGGCCGGAGGCATGGGAACGGGTCGCGCCGATGTTCACGAAGATGGCGGTCGCGGTGGACGGCACGCCCTGCTGCGCGCTGATGGGACCCGACGGCGCCGGCCACTACGTCAAGATGGTCCACAACGGCATCGAGTATGCCGACATGCAGCTGATCGCGGAGGCCTACGACCTGCTCCGTACGGTCTACGGCAAGAGCGCCGCCGAGATCGGCGACATCTTCGCCGACTGGAAGTCGGGCGATCTCGACAGCTACCTGATCGAGATCACCGCGGCGGTGCTCCGGAAGCAGGATCCGTCGGGCGGCGGCGCGCTGGTGGACAAGATCGTGGACGAGGCCGAGCAGAAGGGCACCGGGCGCTGGACCGCGCAGTCGGCGCTCGAGCTCGGCGTGCCGATCACCGCGATCACCGAGGCGGTGTTCGCTCGCGCGCTGTCGGGCCGGCCGAAGCAGCGCCAGGCGGCGGAACACGCGCTCGGCGGGATCCGGGGCGGCACGCGCGCGGCCGGGCGCGCGGAAATCGACAAGATTCGGGACGCGCTCTACGCGTCGAAGATCGTCGCCTACGCGCAGGGTTTCGAACAGCTCGCGGTCGCGTCCGAGACCTACGGGTGGAACCTCCATCTCGGCACGATCGCGACGATCTGGCGGGGCGGGTGCATCATCCGGGCGGCGTTCCTCGACCGGATCCGCGAAGGCTACGAGCGCGAGGCCGAGGCACCGAGCCTGCTGCTGCAGTCCTACTTCGCGGACGCCGTCCGGAAAGCCGAGCCGGCCTGGCGGGACGTGGTGATGCTGGCGGCCGAGACCGGCGTCGCGGTGCCGGCCTTTGCGTCCTCGCTGGCCTATTTCGACGGGTTGCGGCGGGCGCACGGACCGGCGAACCTCCTGCAGGGGCTGCGGGACTATTTCGGCGCGCACACCTACCGGCGCACCGATCGGACCGGCTCGTTCCACATCCGCTGGAGCCAGGACGGCACGGAGGTCGCGGGCTGATCGGAGGTCGCGTCGCGACGCCGGCGCGAGGAGATGCGGGCGGTGCGCCGGGCGGCTCGGGCGTGCTCGCGCACGACAACGCGGGCGTGCTCGCGCACGAGGACGC
>CAXUBA010000045.1:11401-17959 GCA_964249205.1 uncultured Acetobacteraceae bacterium
CGCGGTTTCGCAAACCGCGACCTACCGGCGGGCGGCCGGGCACCGCCGGCACCTCGCGCTCCGCTTCTACCGCCCGGGCGCCCGGTCGGACGCGGCGATCCGTTCGGAAGTCGCGTGGATCGCCGCGCTACACGTGGAACGCGTGGTGCGGACCGCGCCTCCGGTCGCGGCGGAGGACGGCACGATGCTGCAGGTGTTCCCGGGCGGCCGGCAGGCCGTCGCGTTCCGCTGGGCGGCGGGGGCGGAGCCGGCGGTGGACCGGACGTTGCCGGCGCGCTTCCATGCGCTCGGTGCGATCGCGGCCACCCTGCATGCCCATGCGCGACGCTGGACGCCGCCGCCCGGCTTCGAGCGGCCGCGATGGGATCTCGACGCGACGATCGGGCCAAACGCGCCCTGGGGCGATTTCCGTGACGCGCCGGGGCTCGACGCGCGATCGCGCCAGGTGCTGGAGCGGGTCGCGGCGCGGTGCACGGCGACGCTGACCGCGTCAGGGGCCGATCCCGGACGGTTCGGCCTGATCCATGCCGATCTCCGTCTCGCCAACATCCTCGCCGACGACGACGGGCTCACGGTGATCGACTTCGACGACTGCGGCAACGGATGGCTCGGCTTCGACTTCGCCGCGGCCGCGAGCTTCCTCGAAACGGAGCGCTGCATGCCGGCGCTCCAGGACAGCTGGTGCGCCGGCTACCGGACCGTCGCGCCGGTCCCGGACGAGCGGCTGCTCCCGGTGTTCGTCGTGCTTCGGCGCCTTCAGCTGACGGCCTGGATCGGAACGCATCGGGACGCGGACCTCGCGCGCCGGTTCGGAACGGACTTCACGTCGGGCACGGTGGGGCTCGCCGAGGCCTTCATGGCTCGCTGATGGACGCCGTGTCGGCGGGGATGGCGAGGGCGGCGTGGCCGGGGAGATCGACGACAACCGGCGTCGATCGACGGGATCGTCGCAGGTCGGGCTGCCGTCCGGTCCGGTCGGCGGCGGCGAGACGGGGCGCCGGCGATGCGGGACGTCGGGGCTCCCCGCGGCTCACCACGCGGTTCCGGCCGGTGCGTTTCGCGCGGTAGAGGCGTCGGTCGGCCAGCGCCAGCACCTCGGACGGCTCGGACGCCTCTGAGGAGGACGCAACCCCGAAGCTCGCGGTGATCCGGACCTCGGGCGTGCGGGAAATCGGAGCGATCGCGCCGATCGCCCGCCGGAGACGCCGGCAGGCGGCGACCGCGCGGGGCAGGTGCGCGCCCGGCATCAGGATCGCGAACTCCTCGCCGCCATAGCGGACGGCGACGTCGTCCGTCCGGACGTCGGAGGCGAGCACGGTCGCGACCGCGCGGAGCACCTCGTCGCCGGCGACATGCGAGAAGCGGTCGTTGATCGACTTGAAGTGATCGATGTCGATCATCGCGATGACGAACGCCCCGTCGGGCGGCAGTGCGGCGAGCGCCTCGTCGAGCCTACGGCGATTGCCGATCCCGGTCAGCGCGTCGGACAGCCGATCGGCGGCGAGATCCCGCACGCGCCGCCGGAGCGTCTCACAGGAGCGCGCGATATCGGCCTTCTCGATGGCCGCGGCTGCCACCTCGTTCTCGAGCCGCCGGAGGCCGAGCAGGATTTCCTGCAGCCGTGCACGCTGCTGCACATGCTCGGCGACGAGAAGCGCCGACGCCGTTTCCTTCCGTCGCAACGCCGCGAGCGCCTCTCGATAGTCGCCCTGCCGTTCGTAGGCGTCGCTGAGGCCGTGCAGGGCCTCGACGGTCGCCTCGACGTTTTTCATCCGCTCGGCGTGAACGAGGCTCTCGCGGAAGCGGCCGATCGCGTCCTCGACGTGTCCGCGGTCGAGCAGCACCGCGCCTTCCAGCCCGAGTCGCTGCACCCGGATGCGATTGCTCGCGACCTCGCCGATGGCAGCCGCCTGGTCGAGCAGGGCGGCGGCGCGTCCACCCGCCCCTTGTTCCAGCTCGTAGCTGACGAGGTTCAGCATGGCGAGCATCCGGCTCCAGCGATCGCCCGACCGTTCGAACAGGGTGAGCGCCTCCTCGGTCAGGCGGATGGCGGTGGCGGTCTCGGGCGCGGCGCCCGCGGACTCGCTCCGCTCGCGCAATTCCTCGCCGATCGCCGCGTGCGCGCCCGCGAGATTGATCAGCCACCAGCCGACGAGCAGCGGATCTTCGAGTTCGCGGGCGAGCGAGACGGCACGCCGGAAACGATCGAGCGCGTGGCGAGGCTGGCCGCAATACCAGTAGATGACGCCTACGACGTTGGCGGCCCAGCTGAGGGATCGCCGGTCGCCGGTCGCCTCCGCGAGCCGCAGGGCGTCGAAAGCCTGTTCAGCCGCCTCCTGCGCGCGGCCGATTTCGAGCAGGCACCAAGCACGGAGCGCGAGCGCGCGCGCCTCGGAGGCATCGTCGCCGATTGCCCGGAACAGCGTCGCGCCCACGCCGGCTGCGGTGACGGCCCTCGGTCCGAGCGCCGACTGGAAGCCGTACCAGGACAGATCGACCGAGAGTTCTGCCGCGAGACCACGGTCTCCGGCGAGCCGGCTCCGGATGCGGAGAGCGCGGGTTTCCCGAATTGCCTCGTCCAGTCGGCCCGCGATGGCGATGCGACGGATCTGCTCACGTGGGGGCTGCCATGTCGCAGACTGGTGACCCACCCCTGATGTCTCCGTCGGGGCGCGTCGCTGCGCCGGCACGACGATCCTCGACCGGCCGGGTTACAGACACGTGAAGATCGCCGCATGCGGCGCGATCCGGCATATGTCTCCTCGTGATGCCGACCGACCGCGCGATGCCGCCATGCTTCGAAGGGCGCTTTCAGGAGGAGTTCGAGCTCCTGCTCCGCTGGCGCCGCGACGTGCGGCGCTTCCGGCGCGACGCCCTGCCGGATGGGCTGCTCCCGCGCCTCGTGTCGCTCGCGTCGCTGTCTCCGTCGGTCGGGCTGAGCGAACCGTGGCGCTTCGTGTCGGTCGACGATCCGGCGAGACGGGAAGCGGTGCGCGCTTCCCATCGGGGCTGCAACGAGGCAGCGCGTGTCGGTTACGCGGACGAGCGCGCGGCGCTCTACGCGTCGCTCAAGCTCGCCGGCCTCGACGACGCTCCCTGCCAGCTCGCGGTGTTCTCGGTTGCCGATCCGGCACAGGGCCATCGTCTCGGGCGCGCCACGATGCCGGAAACGGCGGACTGGTCGGCGGTGATCGCGGTTCACACGCTCTGGCTCGCCGCGCGGGCGCACGGGCTCGGGGTCGGCTGGGTGTCGATCCTCGATCCCGCCGCGGTGGCCCGCGCGCTCGACGTTCCCACCGAGTGGCGGCTGGTCGCCTACCTCTGCATCGGGGTGCCCGAGGAGGAAAGCGACGCGCCCGCGCTGGAGCGCTCCGGCTGGGAACGACGCCGGGCCACGTCGGCCGCGATCCTCGAAAGGTGACGCCCATGCCGGACGGAACGAGGCCCGAACGACCCGCGAACGTCGTCAACATCCGCGACGTGCCGGAAGTCGACGAGAGCGACGGACGGCCGTTCTGGAGCGTTCTCTACCGCCGGATCACGCCGGCGCTGGAACCCTCGCTCGGGCGTCTCGGCGCCAACGTGTCGCGGCTACCGCCGGGCACGACGTGTTGTCCGTTCCACACGCACGCGCTCGCTGACGAGATCTTCTTCGTACTCTCGGGTCGCGGCGTTCTCCGCTACGGAGAAACGTTCACCGAGATCGGTCCCGACGACTGCATCTCGTGCCCGGCCGGGGCCGGGATCGCGCACCAGATCGGCAACCCGTTCGAGGAGGATCTCGTGTTCCTTGCGATCGGCCTGAACCACCCGGACGAGGTCGCGACGTATCCGGACAGCGGCAAGGTGTGGGTGCGCCGCCTCGAAGCGGTCGGGACGTTGACAGTCCGGGACTACTGGGACGGCGAAGACGGGCGTCCCGCGGTGCTCGATCCTGCCGCTTTACGGACGAACCGCCAGTAGAGCGGCCGGCGGCCGGCGCGGAGCGCCTTCTGCTCGTAGCGCGTCGGCGGCCACGTGTCCGGGCGATCGCCGCGCGGCGGCGCGGTCTCGAACAGGTCCTGCGCGGCCATGACGGTCCCGACCCAGGCCTGGTAGGTCGGGTCGTCGGTCGCGACGCGCCATTCGGCGCCCGGGCGGAGCACGCGGGCGAGTGCTGCGACGTTGGCGGGATGGACGAAGCGGCGCTTTGCGTGCCGCGCCTTCGGCCAGGGATCCGGGAACAGCAGGAACGCGCCGTCGACCGAACCGGTCGGCAACAGCCGCAGCAGCGTCCGCGCGTCGCGGTCCCAAAGGCGGAGATTGGCCGGCACCGGCGCGGTTTCCTCGCCGCCGACCGGCACGAGCCGGCCGAGCAGCGACGCGACGCCGTTGCGGAACACCTCGCAGGCGATCAGCGCCTCGTCTGGCGCGGACCGTGCCACCGCCTCGGCGTGTTCGCCGCCGCCGAAGCCGATCTCGATCCGGAGGGCGGCGGGCGCGATCCCGAACGCGTCACGGGGCGTTCCGGCAAGCGCCTCCGGGAAGCGGAGACGCGGCAGCGTGTGCTCGATCAGCGCGGTCTGGCGGGCCCGCAGCCTGTGCCCGCCCTGCCGGCCATAAAGGCGGTCGGGCTGGTCTTCCCTCGTCAGCGGCCGAAGGCGGAGCGGAGCGCCGGCACGAGGTCGGTGCGCTCCCAGGTGAAGTCGTCGCGTGCGTCATCCGCCTCGCGGCCGAAATGCCCGTAGGCGGAGGTGCGGCTGTAGATCGGCCGGTTCAGACGGAGGTGCCGACGGATCCCGCGCGGCGTGAGGTCGAGCACCTGCCGGAGCACGGTCTCGAGGCGAGCCTCGTCGACGTCCTTGCCGGTGCCCTGCAGGTCCACGTAGACCGAGAGCGGCTGGGCGACGCCGATCGCGTAGCTGATCTGCAGCGTGCAGCGGTCGGCGAGGCCGGCGGCGACGACGTTCTTCGCCAGGTAGCGGCACGCATAGGCGGCCGAGCGATCGACCTTGGTCGGGTCCTTGCCCGAGAACGCGCCGCCGCCGTGCGGCGCTGCGCCACCGTAGGTGTCGACGATGATCTTGCGACCGGTCAGGCCGCAATCGCCGTCCGGACCGCCGATCACGAAGATACCGGTCGGGTTCACGTAGAACTGGTCGGATCCGCACATCCAGCCTTCCGGCAGGACCGAGCGGACGACGCCGTCGAGCCGGTCGCGGATCGCGCCCTGCGTCACACCCTCGTCGTGCTGCGTCGAGATCACGATGCTGGTCGCGCGACGCGGCACGCCGTCGACGTATTCGAGCGTGACCTGGCTCTTCGCATCGGGCTGAAGGCCCGAGCCGCCGTCCTCGCGGATGAGACGGAGCTGTTCCAGGATGCGGTGCGCGTAGTGGATCGGCGCCGGCATGAGCGACGGCGTCTCGTTGGTCGCGAAGCCGAACATGATGCCCTGGTCGCCGGCACCCTCGTCCTTGTTGCCGGACGCGTCCACGCCGACGGCGATGTCGGCCGACTGCTCGTGGAGATGACACTCGAAGACCGTCCGGTCGCGCCAGGTGAAGCCGTCCTGGTCGTAGCCGACGTCGCGGACGGCGTTGCGGACCTTCTCCTCAAGCCCGTCCAGCACCGCCGCCGGGCCGCGCACCTCGCCGGCGAGCACGATCCGGTTGGTGGTGACCAGCGTTTCGCAGGCGACCCGCGCTTCCGGTTCGGCCGCGAGATAGGCGTCGAGGACGGTGTCCGAAAGACGGTCGGCGACCTTGTCGGGGTGACCGTCCGAAACGGACTCCGACGTGAACAGGAAGTGTCCCGTGTCGCGCATGGATCACTCCTCTTGTCGCGATGCTGATGAGCGGGCCTGCGACGGACGAGGATGGTCGCGCGGTCGGGCCGTGTAGGTCAGAAGCGGGCGAAGGGTCAAGGCGGGAGGGTCAGGAGAGGCCGAGCACGTCCTCCATGCCGTAGCGACCCGGTGCGCGACCGGCGAGCCAGAGCGCCGCGCGGAGGGCGCCGTCGGCGAACACGCGTCGGTCGAAGGCGCGATGCGCCAACGTGATCTGCTCGGTGTCCGCCGTGAGCACGAGCGCGTGTTCGCCGACCACGAGGCCGCCGCGCAGCGACGCGAAGCCGATCGCGCCTTCGGCGCGCGGACCGGTCTCGCCGTCGCGACGGCGGACGGCGACCGCGTCAAGCTCGACGGCGCGCCCCGCCGCGACCGCCCGTCCGATCGCGAGCGCAGTGCCCGACGGCGCGTCGCGCTTGGCGCGATGGTGCATCTCGACGATCTCGGCGTCGTAGGTGGCCGGATCGCACGCGGCCCCGAGCAGGCGCGCGAGCGCGATCACGAGCGACGCACCGGGCGCGAAGTTCGCGCTCGAGAGCACCGGGACGTCGCGGGCGGCTTCGGCGATCGCGGCCTCGGCCGACGCGTCGAGCCCGGTGACGCCGAGCACCCAGGCGGTCCCGTGCTTCCGCACGGCCGCCGCGTGCGCAGGAACGGCGGCGGCGTGGCTGACGTCGATCAGCACGTCGGCCACGGCGGCGAGCGCGCGCGCGTCGGTGAAGGGCGCGATC
>CAXUBA010000046.1:0-17803 GCA_964249205.1 uncultured Acetobacteraceae bacterium
CCGCCACTGTCGCCCATGTGCGCGCCCGGTCCCGATCGTTAGTTCCGAATGTCAGGACCCGCGCCCGGTCCCGGCGCGCCCCGGCGCACCAGCCCCGAAAGCGCCGCATTTGGAACCGTCTCAAACTTGGACCTGGACCCTCACGTTACCGTGATGTTAGTAGGTCAACCTGTGGCCACTCGGCCTCTCACGAGTTCTGTCAAGGTAGCAGAATGACCGCCACGATCGTCGCCTTCGCCGCGTCGAAGCCCAGTCGCGTGTCCGCACACTCTGACGAAAGCATCCGCTGGGCCGGATGGATCTACGACGTCCCGACCGTGCTGGCCTTCACGCCGAGCGGCTTCCACGACGATCCGACGGTCGCCGAAGGCGCCACCGCCCAGGACTGGTGGGAAGCCCTCGCCGACCAGTGGCCCGGCGCCGCCCTCGACATCGTCGGCCGCCTCCGCGCCGCCGGAAAAGGATCGGAAGAGATCCGGACCGCCCACAGCCTCGCCGTCTTCAACGCTTCCGCGAAAACCCGCGCCGGCAAGACCCGCACCCCCAGCCGCCTTCCCGAACGCCCGAAGAACACCGCCTCCAGCCGCGCTCTCGTCCAGCTCGCCTCCACCCTTGAGGTCGAGGCGCTCGGCGAACTCGTCGACCAGCTCGTCGGCATCCTCTGGTCGAAGCACAACGTCGCCCATCCCTGACCGCCGCGCCCCGTCAGAGCCTCCGCACCACCCGCACGTCCACGAACATCTCTTCCCGCACCGGCACGATCCCGCGCGCGTCGAGGAACGCGCGCGCTTCCGCCGCCGCGAGATCGCTCCGGTAGTCGTGCGCGACCGGCCTGAGATGCTCGATCGGCACGCAGTCCACGATGCCGATCGGGATCCGCCGCCGCCGCGCGATCTCGCAGTACAGCAGATCCGTCGCCCAAGACCACCGGAGCGCGGGGAAGGGGAGCACGAGGGGGAACACGTCGCGATGGAACGCCGTCACCGGCCCGTCCTCGACATACCGCGTCTCGCGCGCGAGACAGTTCCATTTCCGATAGTTGAACATGAACGACGTGTACGAGCGGCAGCGATGCGCCGGCTGCGCGATCTTCAGCCCGGCCGTTTCCGCGACAAACAGGAACGTGTCGAGGAAACCGGGCGGCAGCCGGACGTCGTCGTCCGTCACGATCAGCCAGTCGAAGGACCCGAGGTCCTGCGGCGCCAGCGCGACGTTGATGTTCTCGAACTTGCCGCGATCCTCGACGCCGATCGTGCACACCGACACGCTGTGACGCGACCGCCGGAAACTCGCCACCACCTCCTGCAGCGCCGCCGCCCGGGCCGGAACCTCGACCGACGCCAGCAGGACGCGCCGCGCCGGATGCCGCGCCATCTCCCGCCGGAGACGCGCCGCCCGACCCGCGATCCGCGCGTCGAACAACGCGTCCGACAACGCCGCCACCCGTCGGCGCTGCCAGAAGCGCTTTCGCGTCGACATCGTCGACGTGAAGAAGTCGGGCCGCCCCGCCGACAGCCCGACATCGGCCGCCTCGCCAGGGTTCCGATCGACGTCAGCAGCAGCCTCGCCCGTCGATGCCGCAACGCCCGTTCTCGTCACGACGGGGGACGCCCTGCGCTCGCGATCCCCACCGACGCGCTCGCCGCCACGCCGCGAACGCCGGTCGGGACCGCCCGCGCGGTCGCTCCATCGCCGACATCGCGCAGCCCCGCGAACGGACCGCACCGTCCAGCCGACCCGACCGACACGACGCACACCCTCAAGCGCGGGATACCTCCAGCGCCACACCCCGCCACGTATCCTCCGCGCGTCGCGGTCCCGACGACAGGCATGGATGGCTCCTCGACGCGCCGCTGTCATGCGCCGGTTCTCCGCCGAGCGCCACATCGTGCGTCCGCCGGAACAACGACGCGGCCGCCGCCCTGGCCGACACCGTCGATTTCGGGCGCGGATGCGATGTAAGCGCGCCCGCGCTCCCCACCTTGTGATCGGAGCCGTGCCGCCGCGGCCCAGACCGGACGTCCGCGGCGACCACCGTCGGCGAGCTGCAGGATCATCAACAGAGGGCAGGCGGGAGCGATGGCCGGGTGAACATCCTCCAGCAATACTGGCGGAACTTCCGCAAGGTCAGGCTCCGCCCCATCGGCGACGGAAGCAAGCGGCGCGATCTCCGGAACCAGTTCGCGCTCGGTGACACCGGGTTCGGACCGTTCCTGCTGTCGGCAGTCGGTCGCGACGCGTCCGGCTCCGATCTCACCGCACTTTCCATGCTCGCGCGGCTCGGCAAGGACCCGTGGCACACGGCTTCGGCCTGGGCGACCGGACCGCGCCCCGTCGCGATCGAGGAACTCTCGGCCGACATCGCAACGATGCCGCTCGACCTTTCATCGCTCGAGAACGGTCGGAAGACGGCGGTCCGCCTCGTCGAGCTGCTGCCGCGCAAGGGCCCGGCGGAAACGGCGGTCCGGGGCTGGCGCTCCTCGCACGCGTCCGGCGCCAGAACCGCGCGTTAGGGTCGCATTCCGCTTTCGGGTGCCGGCATCCCCCGGCATCGGTCCGGTTTCTTGTATTGCCGCGCCAGCAATATCATCTAAGACATTGTAACGGGTCGGCTCGCCTCGCGTGCTACCCGCGATCCAAGGCCGAGATTTCAAAGGACACCGGCGTGACGCGACGCGCGCGCGGAACGCAGCAACCTGATCGGATCCGCCCATGACGACCTTCCAGGCCCCCATGACCGCCTTCCAGGCGACGACCGCGCGCCAGCGCGTCACCGACGCCATGGCCGACGAGGCGATCCAGCGGACGGCCCGTGAAGTCGAGCCGAACTCCGACGAGCGTCCGTTCCAGGCCGGCGAAGCCGTGGTCTACGCGGCGCACGGTGTCGGCAAGATCGAGCGGGTCGGCGTGCAGGAAATCGCCGGCCACGCCGTCGAGATCATCGAGGTCTCGTTTCCCGCCAACCGCATGACGCTCCGGATCCCCAAGGCCAAGGCGCGCGCCGCCGGACTTCGCCGTCTCGCGACCCGCGAGCGCGCCGACGAGGCGATCGCCATCCTCGCCGGCCGCCCGCGCACCTCGAAAGGGCTCTGGGCCCGCCGCGCCGTCGAGCTGCAGGCGCGGATCAGCTCCGGTCAGATCCGTCGCGTCGCCGAGGTCGTCCGCGACCTCCGCCACCACGCGCTGTCCGACAAGGGCAGTTTCAGCGAGCGCCAGATCTTCGTCGCCGCGTTCGAGCGCCTGGTGAGCGAGCTCGCGATCCTGACCGACGCGAGCCCCGAGGCCACCACGGAGCGCCTGACCGCCATCATCCGCGAGGCCGAGAAGTCGGCGCCGGCGGCAGTCGACGCGAGCGAGGCCGAACTCCTGGCCGACGCGGCCGCCGATGGCGCCCAGACGGCCTGACCACCCGTCCGGCCGTCGATCTCAGCCGGTTCGCTCGAGGTCGACCACGATCGGCCGGTGATCGGACGGGCCGAACTCCAGCGCCTCCGCGTGCCCGACGCGAAAGCCGCGGACGAGGCAGCGGTCGAGGCGGAACGGGACGAACCCGGCGACGCGGTACGTTCCCCGGCGAGGCCCGCCATCGGCGAACCCGGGAAGATCGGTCGCGCCGAAGGCGTTGAAATCGCCGATCACGACTGCGAGCTCCGGTACCGTCGCCGTAATGTGGCGCAGCTGCCGACGATTGGCGGTCTGCCCATGATCGAGATGGACCGCCGCCACCGTGGGACCGTCCGGAAGCCGGACCACCAGCGCGTGACGCGGCGCGAGCGACCGACGCACGGCCGGCGGGAGATCCCAGCGCGTGCCGACCGGAAGGGCGAGTTCGATGGCCTCGAACGGCGCATCTCGCCATGCCGCAAGCCCGTGCCTCCGTCGCGCCATCGGCCGTCGCACGTAGTGGCCGCCGACGAGCGAGGGGAGAGCGTCCACCGCGTCGGTCGCTTCCTGCATCAGGACGAGGTCCGGCCGATGCCGCTCGATCAGCCGCGCGACGTCCGTCGCGCGGGCACCGTCGTTCCGCAACAGATTCCAACTCAGGAGGCGCAACAGAAGAGATCCTCGCGATGCTTCGGCCGGTGCCGTCCCATCCTCGCCGCATCCGGCCAGCTCGGAAACCCTCGCTGACGGTCCGGCTGCGTGATCCCGCTCGGGCGCGCGAACCGGCGGCCGGACGGTGTCGCGACCCGCTGCCGTAATCCGTGCGATAATCGTTTTCACTCCGCACCCGGAAGGGCCTATGTTAGACAGGCTCGAAGGGGAACGGCCTTACTATGTTACCCGATTGACCGGCGCTGACAGCCATTCCGCCGACCTGACCGAGCGTGCCGGGATCGCGCGCCGGATGGCACCGACGGCGCTCAGACCGGCATCGCTCCGCCGGCCAGCCGCGGTCGGTGTGGTGGTCGATGGCGGAACGGCAGCGTCGCTGGAGCAGCTCTGCCGTGCCGCGGTTGCTGCCACGGGCATGTCGGTCGCGTTCCTGGTGATGATGCGACCGGGGATCTCGGAGGTGATCGCAGGATTGGGTGCGTTCCGGCACGGCATCGTTCCGGATGGCGCCGCGGCCGTCTGCGCCGAAAGCGCCTTCCGGGAAGGACGTTCGGTTGTGATGGCCGACGCGATGCCGGACGGGGTCGGCAATCTCCGTGCCTGCGCCGCCGTCCCGGCCCGCCGGTCCGCCCTCGAACCTATGAACGAGGATCTCGCCTCCTCCTGCGTCCTTGTCGTCGGGCACGACCAGCCGATGGCGCCGACGTCGGCCGCGCTCGATGTCCTCGGCGATCTGGCGGCGGTGGCGGCATCGGTTCTCGACGGTGCCGAGCGCCTGTCGCGCAGCGAGGATCGTGCGCGCGCCCTTCAGCGCAGCCTCACGCTCAGCCCGAGCCGGCCCTGGATCGCCGACGACACCGGCTCGATCGTGGCCCTGAGCCGCCGCCTGACGCGGCTTGTCGGGCCGGCAATCGGCCTGACCGTCGAGCAAATCCTGTCTCGCGTCGTCGATCCGGATCAGCGCGAGGCGACGCTCGCCGCCTGGGTAACGGCGCGCGAGAGCGGCGCCGTCTTCGACCGCGAGGTGCTGTGCCGGACCGCTCGCGGCGGCCTTGGTTGGTATCGGCTTTACGCCAGCCCGTTGCGCAACGAGGCGGGCGACGTGGTCGCCTGGCACGGCATCAGCGAGAACGTGACCAGGCTTCGTCGCGCCCGCGCCCGGCTCGAGCATCTCGCCTTCCGGGACGCGCTCACCGGTCTTCACAACCGGGCGGCCCTGGTCGGCGAGATCGAGCGGCGGTTGCGGGAGAACGCCGCCGACGGCGGCAGCTTCGCCCTGTTCGCGGTCGACATTGACGACTTCAAGGCGGTGAACGACACGCTCGGCTACCCGGCGGGAAACAGCGTCCTGCGGCGTGTCGCCGACTGCCTGCGTTCGTCCGTCCGGCAGACCGACATCGTGGCGCGTTCCGGCGCGGACGAGTTCTTCGTGCTTCTCGACAGCACCGCGGAGCCGGGCGTCGCGGTGCGCTGCGCGGACCGCATCGTGCAGACCTTCCGGCCGCCGATCCGCGTCGACGGCCATTCCGTGCTCGTATCCCCGAGCATCGGCATCACGCTCCGGCCGCGTGACGGCGACAGCGCCGACGACCTGCTGCGGAACGTCGACTTGGCGCTGCAACGGGCAAAAGGCGAAGGCGGCGGGACGTGGCGCCTGTTTGAGCCCGGCATGGACGATGCGCTGCGCGCTGTCCAGGCGCTCAAGGTCGAGCTCCGGGACGCCGTGCCGCGCAACCAGTTCGATCTCGATTTCCAGCCGGTGGTGGACGCGCGGAACGGTGCGATCGACTGCTTCGAGGCGCTCATCCGCTGGAGGCATCCGACGCGCGGCCTTGTCTCGCCGCTCGACTTCATCCCGCTCGCCGAGACCACCGGTCTCATCGTGCCGATCGGTCGCTGGGTGCTGCAGGAGGCATGCCGCGTTGCGGCCGCCTGGCCCGAGCACGTCAGGATCGCCGTCAACGTTTCGGCCATCCAGATCCGGCATCGCGACCTCATGACGGCGGTCGAAGTCGCGTTGGCATCGTCCGGCCTTGCGCCTGAGCGGCTCGAACTCGAGATCACCGAAAGCATCCTGCTGCAGGACGACGCCGAAAGCCTGGAAACCATCCGGCAGCTCCGGAAGCGCAGGATCCGGATCGCGGTCGACGATTTCGGCACCGGGCACGCGACGCCGCGCGCGTTGAACGCCTTTCCGTTCGACAAGCTGAAGATTGATCGGGCCTATGTCGCCGGCGAGGCGACGCCCTGGACGCTCGCGATCATCCGAGCCGCGATCGCCATGGCGCGTGCGCTCGGCCTCGACGTGGTGGCCGAAGGCGTCGAACGGATCGAGGAGCGGAAGCGGCTGGAGGCGGAGGGTTGCTACCTGTTCCAGGGCTATCTCTTCGGCCGCCCCATGCCGAGCGCCGAGGCCGCCGCGCTGATCGCCCGATCGATGGCGCCCGTTGCGGTCGTGCCGCCCCGGCTCCGACGCAAGTTCTGACGCTCGCGCCCGAAGCCTGGCCGCCGCATCATCCGTCGAACGGAGCCTTGACGCGCCGACGCGCGATCGTGAACGCGTCCGCCGCGTGCAGCAGCGGCAGCGTGTCGAGGTCGCTATCGGCCCGTTCGATCAATGTCGCGAACCGCCGGTAGACGCCGGGATATTCCGCGGGCGAGATCCCCGTCGGATCGATCGACGGATCGGCGGCGAGGACCGTGCCATCGCGGACGAGGCGTGCGCCGCCGTCGGACAGGACGACAGGGCCTCGATCGGTGTCGGCCGTGACGTTCCAGATCCTCGGTTCCACGTGACGGAAGTCGAACGCTGCCTCGATGGGCACGCCTTCGCTGTCGTCGAAGCGAAGCGCCGCCGCGATCGGCATCGAACGTCCGGCCGGAACGTCGAGCGTCGCCTCCCGCAGGAAGAACGGTCGCGGCAGGACCGCGGTCGCGATCGAGAGCGCGTTGATCCCGGGATCGAATACGCCGAACCCGCCCGCATCCCAGATCCAGTCCTGGCCCGGGTGCCACACGCGGACGTCCTCCCGCCACTCGATACGGACGGCGCGGATCGCGGCCGTGCTGAGGAGCGCCCGGGCCGGCTCGACGGCGGCCGCAAAGCGGGAATGCCAGGCGGCGAAGATCGTGACGCCCGCGTCGCGCGCCAGCGCCGCGAGACGCACGGCCTCCGTCAGCGCCTCCACCGGCGGCTTTTCGAGGAGGACGTGCTTGCCGGCCCGTAGCACCGCCTCGACCTCGGCTCGCCGCCCGCTGACCGGCGTGCAGAAGGCGACGGCGTCGAAGCCCACCGCCGAACCGAGGAGCGACGCGACGGTCGGAAACACCGGGATGCCTTCGATCGTGCCGGCATGACTGGCCGCGGCGACAACCGAGAACGCATCGTTTCCCGCGAGCGCCGGAAGATGGTGGTCGCGCGCGATTTTACCGAGACCGACAAGGGCCAATCGTATCGGCATCGTCCGAGACCTCTTGTCACGCGCCGCGCGCCCGTTTCGCCGTGCCGAACCGCTTGTCGCCACCGCGCGAGAACGTCTCCGCCCGTCGCCCGTTCAGCTCCCGCGGCGGATGTCGCCGATCGATCGAGGAGACCGCATGACCTACGCCCCTGATCCCGCGCGCTACGAGCGGGCGCCCTTCCGGCGCTGCGGCCGAAGCGGCCTCGACCTGCCGCCGATCTCGCTTGGCCTCTGGCACAATTTCGGCGGCACCGACGTCTTCGAGACCGGCCGCGCGGTGATCCGGCGCGCGTTCGATCGCGGCGTCACCCACTTCGATCTCGCGAACAACTACGGGCCGCCCTACGGCTCGGCCGAGGAGAATTTCGGCCGCATCCTCCGCGCCGACCTCACCGCGCACCGGCGCGAGCTCGTGATCTCGAGCAAGGCAGGGTGGGACATGTGGCCAGGACCCTACGGCGATGGGGGGTCGCGGAAATATCTCCTCACCAGCCTCGACGAGAGCCTCCAGCGCATGGGCCTCGACCATGTCGACATCTTCTATTCGCACCGGATCGACACCACGACGCCGCTCGAGGAAACGATGGGCGCGCTCGATCACGCCGTGCGGTCCGGCAAGGCGCTCTACGTCGGCATCTCGTCCTACTCGCCCGCGATGACGCGGCGCGCGCACGCCATTCTCCGCGCGATGGGAACGCCGCTGCTGATCCACCAGCCGTCCTATTCCATGGTCAACCGCTGGATCGAGGACGAACTCCTGTCGACGCTCGACGAACTCGGCGTCGGCTGCATCGCGTTCTCGCCGCTCGCGCAGGGCCTGCTGACCCGTCGCTATCTCGACGGCATTCCGTCCGAGACCAGGGCCGGCCGCGGCGTGGGCTCGTTCTCGCCCGATCTGCTGACCGATCAGGTGCTCAAGGACGTGCGCGCTCTGAACGCGATCGCGGAAGGGCGCGGTCAGACGCTGGCGCAGATGGCGATCGCGTGGACGCTCCGCGACCGGCGGGTGACCTCGGCGCTGATCGGCGCCCGCTCGGTCACGCAGCTCGACGACAGTCTTGACGCCCTGAAGCGCCTCGACTTCTCGGACGACGAACTCCGCGAGATCGATGTCCACGCGAAGGAGGGCGGCATCGATCTCTGGCGCGGGTCGGCGACGGCCGACGCGCCCTGACGCGTCGGGCGTTCAGCCGGCGTCGCGGCTGATCTGCCGATGCAGGGCGGCGAGAAGCGCGGCGAAGTCGCCGTTGTGGCGGGTCAGATAGCTCGTGTAGTCGCCACGTTGCGTTTGGCGGAGGCTGGTGCCCTCCGCCACGACGTCGATGACCTTCGGGCTGCCGCCCTGGTCGGAGATCACCCACTGCACGGGCGTCGGCGCCTCGCTCGGCCGGAAGATCGTGGTCTCGACATGGGTGCCGTCCGGCGCCGTGCTCGACCCGCCCACCGTGAAGCGGACGCCGTGATAGCTGCCGAGATTGCCGATGATCGAGTTCAGCAGGACGGAGTGGAACAGCGACGTGTATTCGGCGAGTTGCGCCGGCGTGGCGTTGCGGCTGAACCGCCCGAGACAGAAGATCGCGATGTCGTCGACGGCGATGTTCTGGTCGATCACCGGCTGCAGCGCACTTCGCTTCGAGGCCGGCGAGCCGGGCGCGTTCACGATCGCGACGAGCCTGTCGCCGAGCGTGCGGACGAAGCCGCTGGCGCCGCTGTCCTGCGCGCGCGACGGGAACGCCGCCGCGAACGGAAGGAGTGCCGCGAGGGCGAGGAATGTCCGGCGGAAGGTCACGGTCATAAAGGCGCCTTAGCCTGTCCGTCGTCCGCAGGCAACGCGCGCGCTCAATGCGAATACCAGTCGGGCGGCGTCGACCGGTTGTCGGCCCGCAGCGCCTTGAGCTGCGCCGCCGCCTGCTGGCGACTCGCGCTCCGGATGGTCGCGTAAGGGTCGAGCGCGGTCTTCTGCAGCTCGTCGAGTTCGTGCAGCGCCAGGGAGCGCCCGTCGATGATGCCCATCCCGTAGACCGCCCAATTCAGCGTGAGCAGACCATAGCCGCGGGGCACGTAGGTGAAGGGCGAAAGCGCCAGATCGAGGCCGAACTGCCCGGCGGCGGCACGCGGGTTCGACGGTCCGAGCAGCGGCAGGAACAGGTACGGGCCCGAGGGCAGCCCGTAGTAGGCGAGGGTCAGCGCCCCGTCGCTGTCGTTCTGCCGGTAGCCCAGCTCCTTGGCGACATCGAAGAAGCCGCCGACGCCGACCGTGGTGTTGAGGAGGAAGCGCACGAAGCTGTCGCCGGTGCGCCTCGGCTTTCCTTCCAGGATCCCATTCAGGAACGTCACCGGTTGGCCGTAGTCGACCAGCATGTTGTGGATGCCGGTGCGGACCGGCCGCGGCACGACATAGACGTAGGCCTGGGCGACCGGCTTCAGCGTGTAGGGATCGATGTCGTTGATCGACACGTCGTAGAAGAAGCGGTTGGTCGGTTCGAGCGGGTCGTTCGTGGCACGGTAATCGGCCACAGCCGCCGGATCTGACGCCGGGGGCGCCTTGGCGCACCCGGCCAGCGAGGCCGCGGCGAGGACGACCGCGAGGCCGAAGCGTCCCGCGGTCCGAAGGCCCATGCTCCGAAGGAACGTCTGATCGGCGCGCATGGAAACTCCCTCCTGGCCGCGTCGCTGTGGACGGGCGGAGACCGTTCCTATCATGCGGCCAGAACGTGGCAACGGCCGGGGCCGCCCCCGGACGGCGTTGTTGGCGTCACGTGGCGCCCGCGATACACCTGTGTCCATGGCGGCAGTCGGCCGAACCCGGCCCTCGGAGAGGAGAGACGTGGACATCCCGATGCAGCGGAACGATGGACGCGAGCTCAAGACGCTCGAGCGCTGGCTGACCGGACCGCGTTTCGCCGGTCTTCCGAGCCCAAAGGAAGCGCCGGCGCTCTCGTTCGAGTTCTTCCCACCGCGGACCGAGGTGCTCGAGGCGCAACTCTGGGCGGCGGTGCGCCGGCTGGAAACCCTGCGTCCGGACTTCGTGTCGGTGACCTACGGCGCCGGGGGGTCCACCCAGGCAAGAACCGAGGCCGTGGTCGGCCGCATCCTCCGCGAAACGACGCTCCGTCCGGCCGCCCACCTGACCTGCGTCGGCGCTTCGCGCGGTGCGATCGACGACATCGCCCGCCGCTACTGGGACATGGGCGTCCGCCATCTCGTGGCGCTGCGCGGCGATCCGGTCGAGCGCGGCGCACCGTTCGCGGCCCACGAGGAGGGCTATCGGAACGCCGCCGAACTCGTCGCCGGGCTCCGGCGCGTCGCTCCGTTCGAGATCTCGGTGGCCGCCTATCCCGAAATCCACCCGGAGGCGCCGAGCGCCGCGGCCGATCTCGACAACCTCAAGCGCAAGATCGATGCGGGCGCGGTTCGCGCGATCACCCAGCTGTTCTTCGAAACCGAGCATTACCTCCACTTCCTCGATCGCGCGCTTGCCGCCGGGATCACCGCGCCCATCGTGCCCGGCATCCTGCCGATCGACGGGCTCAAGGCCAGGCGCTTCATCGAAAGCTGCGGCGCCACCATCCCGCGGTGGCTGGAAACACTGTTCGACGGGCTCGAGGACGACGACGTCACCCGCAGGATGGTCGGCGCCGTGGTTGCCGCCGAACAGGTCCGTCTGCTCCAGGCCAACGGTGTCGACGAGTTCCACTTCTACACGATGAACCGGCCCGACCTGACGTTCGCGATCGCGCGGATCCTCGGCACGCACGCGTCACAGCCGGAGCGTTAGGCACACCCGCTCCCCCAACCGTCCAAGGCGCCGTTCCTGATCCGACCGGAACCGGCGGTCCTAACGCCTCCTGTGCTTCGTCCGATACATCCGGGCATCGGCACGGGCGATCAGTCCGGCGGTCGTCGTGTCGTCGTCCGGAAACATCGCTTGGCCGACCGACGCCGAAACGGCGATGGTCGTGTGGCCGACCGGCATCGGGCGTCGGATCGACCGGCGGATCCGCGACGCGATCTCGGCGGTCCCGACGGCGACGTCCCGGCTCTCGATCACCACGACGAACTCGTCGCCGGCGAGCCGGGCGACAAGGTCGCCTTCGCGCACCGAGGTGCTGAGCCGCATTGCCACCACCTGGAGGACGACGTCACCGGCGTCGTGGCCATAGCGGTCGTTGACCGTCTTGAAGCCGTCGAGATCGACGAACAAGACGGCGAACGGCTGGTGGGCTCGTTCGGCCACCCGCGTCAGCTCGTCGAGGCGCTCGACCAGCGCGCTTCGGTTCGCGAGCCCGGTCAGCGCGTCCCGCCGCGCGGCCTGGCGGAGACGGTGGAGGTCGCGGCGCGTTTCGGTGACATCGTGGAACAGCGCGACGGTGTGGACCTCCCGCCCGTCCGGTCCGCGGGCGAGCGTCACCGTTTGTTCGGCGAGGAACAACTCGCCGTTCCGACGGCGGCTCCAGCTGTCGCCGCGCCAGGCGCCCGTCCGCGCCAGCTCCCGCCGAACCGCCTCGCGGCCGGAGTCCGAGGTGACGTCGAGACCGAGCGACACGGCCGTCCGCCCGATCGCCTCCGACGCCGTGTAGCCGGTCAGCGCGGTGAACGCCGGGTTGACCGAGACGATCACGCCGTCGAGGTCGGCCACGATCACGCCTTCGCGCATGCAGTCGTAGACGAGCGAGGCCAGCGACAGCCGACGCCGCGTGTCCAGCGCCGGCGCCCGGTCGCGGACCTGCATGACAAAGCCAAGCACCTCGCCGGCGGCACCAAGGCGGGGGATGCAGGTCGCGGTCGCGCGCCCGAACGCGCCTTCGAGCCTGTCGGACGCCTTGCCCAGTCGCTGCTCGCGGCCGCCGAGCACGGTCTCGATGGCCGGATGGTAGACCGCGAACACGCGCTCGCCGAGCACGTCTCGAAGATGCGACCCGACGATTGCGTTCGATGGCCGGCCGAACCACTCGCGACAGGCGTCGTTCGCGTGCTCGCAGACGAGATCCCGCCGCCACACGGTGACGAGCGTAGGAAGTTCGTTCGCGGTCGCTTCTTCCGAGCTGAGATCCGTTCCTTGGCAGAGGCTCCCGCCCTGCTGAACGATCGTCTCGATCATGGCCGCTGGATCGTCCCGAGCGCCGTCATGGATAAATCGTAACATGCCGTCGGCGGGAAGCCAAAACCGTTCTGCAACACTGCCGATTCAGCCGACCTTTTTTCGAAGCGGTCGGCTCCATCCTGCGCCGGTCTCGCTAAAACCGCTGGCGCGCCAGAACGCCGCGAAGGCGTGGTCGCCGGAATGGTCCGCGTCGGCGATCCCGTCGGCGCGCAGACTGCCGCAACCGGCGGTGCGGGCCGCCTGCGCCGCCGCCTTGACCAGCAGCCGCCCGATGCCCCGCCGGCGCGCCTCGACCCCCACCATCAGGAAGGTGATCCGGCCGATCGGACGCGCTTCCGCGAGCGACGGCTCGACCGCGAGCACGACCACGCCGCTCGGCGGCCCCCATTCGTGCGCCAGAAGGATCGTGCCGTGCAGCCGACCGATGGTCGCGATCCGCTCGGCGATCTCGGCCGCGCCGAGGCGAAGCCCTGCTTCCGCGAGCAGCGTCGCGAGCGGCGCCGCCTCGCTCGCATCCGCCGCCCGGATCGAGAGCCCGAAGCGCGTGCCCACCGCGTCCGCGGTCCCGCCGGATCAGGCGCTGATCAGCGTTCCCGGCCCGGCGGTCGTGAACAGCTCGAGCAGGCAGGCGTGCGGCACTCGCCCGTCAAGGATCACGGCGGCGCGCGCGCCGGCCTCCAGCGCCGCGAGGCAGGTCTCGACCTTCGGGATCATGCCGCCCGAGATGGTGCCGCGCTCGATCATCCGGCGCGCGTCGGCCGCCGTGAGGTCGCTGATCAGCCGCCGGTTCTCGTCGAGCACGCCGGCGACGTCAGTCAGCATCAGGAGGCGGGTCGCGCCGAGCACGCCGGCGATCGCGCCGGCCACCGTGTCGGCGTTAATGTTGTAGGTCTGACCGTCCTCACCCGCGCCGACCGGCGCGATCACCGGGATCAGTCCGGAGCCGGTCAGCGCGTGCAAGACGCGCGGATCAATCGCGAACGGCTCGCCGACGAAGCCGAGATCGAGCACGCGTTCGATGTTGCTGTCGGGATCGCGGGTCGTCCGGCGGAGCTTGCGTGCGCGGATCAGCCCGCCGTCCTTGCCGGACAGGCCGACCGCCATCGCACCCGCACGATTGATAAGCGAGGCGACCTGTTTGTTGACGGTGCCGGCCAGTACCATCTCGACGACCTCGACCATCGCCGCGTCGGTGACCCGGAGCCCGTCCACGAAGGACGAGCGGATCTGCAGCCGATCCAGCATCCCGTCGATCTGCGGGCCGCCGCCGTGCACGACGATCGGGTTGATCCCGACCTGCTTCAATAGCGCGATGTCGTGGCCGAACGCTTCCGAGAGCGGCCCCGGCATCATCGCGTGACCGCCGTATTTCACGACGATCGTGTCGCCGGTGTAGCGCTGGAGAAAGGGAAGCGCGCGCGCGAGGATCTCGGCTTCCTGACGCGCGGTCGCGAGATTGGCCTCGCTCGGGGTCATGGTCTTTCCTCCTGGCGCGGAATGGCGAGCGCCGCGAGCGACGCACGCAGCGCGGCGATACCGCTCCCGGTGTCGCTGCTGGTCGTCGCCACAAGAGGGAAGGCGGCGGTGTGTTCGCGGGCGAGCGCCTCGACCTCCTCGCGTTTCCGGTCGAGGGCCGCCGGCTTCACGTCGTCCGCCTTGGTGATCGCGAGCTGGAAGGTGACCGCCGCCTGGTCGAGCAGGCCCATCACCGTGCGGTCGCTCTCCTTGAGCGGCACGCGGGCGTCGAGCAGCAGCACGACGCGCGCGAGGTTCGGCCGGCCACGCAGGTAGTCGAGCATCAGGCCCTGCCAGTCGCGCTTGATCGCGTGTCCGGCCTGCGCGTAGCCGTAGCCGGGCATGTCGACGATGACGAGGCGGCGGCCGAGATCGAAGAAGTTGAGCTGCCGCGTGCGCCCCGGCGTGTTGGAGGCGCGCGCGAGACCGTGCCGGCCGGTCAGCGCGTTGATCAGCGACGACTTGCCGACGTTCGAACGACCGGCGAACGCGACCTCGGGGCCGCGCCCGTCCGGCAGGTCGTCGAGCTGTTGCGCCGCATGGAAGAAGTGGCACTCCTGCGAGAACAGGATCCGTCCCGCTTCGACCGACGCCGCCTCGTCCTCGGCGACGCGCGTCCCGTCGTCAGAAGGCGGCGCGGCGCTCAGGTGCGCGCCGCCTTCGCCTGCGGACGACCGGCGCGGGGCGAAAGCGAGGTCCGACGCATGATCATCCATTGCTGGGCGCAGGTGAGCAGGTTGTTCCAGCAATAGTAGATCACGAGCCCGGCCGGAAAGCGCGCCATCATGAAGGTGAAGATCAGCGGCATGAACTGGAAGATCCGCTGCTGCGCGGGGTCCGGCGGCGGCGGGTTCAGCCGCTGCTGGAGGAACATCGTGCCCATCAACACGAGCGGCCAGAGGCCCAGCTGCAGCATCGGCAGGTAATGCGCGGGATCGATCGGCAGCAGGCCGAACAGGTTGAACACGTTGGTCGGATCGGGCGCCGAAAGGTCGTGGATCCAGCCGAAGAACGGCGCCTGGCGCATCTCGATCGTGACGTAGAGCACTTTGTAGAGGCAGAAGAAGACCGGGATCTGGATCACCATCGGAAGGCAGCCGCTCGCCGGGTTGACCCCTTCGGTCTTGTAGAGGGTCATCGTTTCGCGCTGCATCGCCGCCGGATCGTCCTTGTGACGCGCGCGGATCTCCTGCATCCGCGGCTGCAGCAGCCGCATCTTGCTCATGGAGCGATAGGACTTCGTCGCAAGCGGAAAGAACAAGGCCTTGACGAACAGGGTGAAGGTCAGGATCGCGAGCCCGAAATTACCGAGCTGATTGTTGAGCCAGTCGAGCATGAAGAAGATCGGCTTGGTGAGGAAGTAGAACCAGCCGAAGTCGACGGCTCGATCGAACGAGGGAATGTTGAGCGTGCGCATGTAGCGGTCGAGCAGATGGACTTCCTTCGCGCCCGCGAAGACGTGGCTGGTCACGCTCGCGCTCGCGCCCGGCGCGACGACGAGCGCCTGACGCGCCAGCGTGTCGACCTGGTAGGTGCCGGCCTGGTCGCCGCCGCCGAGGCCCGGCGTGTAGCGGTACGACGCCGTGATCGCCTCGTTCTGCGGCGGGATCACCGCGGACAGCCAGTACTTGTCGGTGATGCCGGCCCAGCCGCCGGTGCTGTCCTTCGTCATCGCGACGCCGTCATGGCTCGCGCTGTCGTTCCGCGTGCCCTTGTAGCCGAGCTCGTCGAGGCGTCCGTCGAGGACGCCGATCGGCCCTTCGTGGATCAGGTAGGACCCGGCGACCTCGGGCGTGTAGCCGCGCGTGACCCGAGACCACGGGAACAGCGAGACCGGCTTGCCCGTGCTGTTGCGCGCCGTCTGGGTCACCGTGAACATGTAGTCGTCGTCGAGCGCGATCGTCACCGAGAAGACGAGGCCGGCGCCGTTGTCCCAGGTGAGTGTCGCCGGATGGCCCGGCGAGATGCCGGTATCGATGGTTCGCCACAGCGTGTTGCCGTCGGGCACGGCGGCGCCGTCGGTGCCGCCGGCCGACGCCCAGCCGAGCTGGATCCCGTTCGGCTGCTTGTCGCCTTCGGGCTCGAGGACGCGGACGAGCGGGCTCTTGGGGCTGACGGTTTCGTGGTAGTCGCGGAGCACGAGGTCATCGAAGCGCGCCCCCCGGAGACCGATGCTGCCCTCGACGCGCGGTCCCCTGATGGCGAGGCGCGGCGCCGCCGCGGGCTTGCCGATCGCCGCTGGTTCGGTGCCGGGGAAGGTGACGCCGCCGAGACCTGCTGGACGGGCCGCTTGTGCGGCGCCGGCACCAGCATCTGAAATACGAAGAGGACCGCGATCGAGATCGCGACCGCGAGCATCAGGCGCTTCTGTTCCATCTGTCTTGCGGCCGTTCAGGCAGGAGTTCGGGCGGTGCGTGGGGGCGGCACCGGATCGTGGCCGCCCTCGCACCAGGGATGACAGCGGCCGATCCGCCTGGCCGCGAGCGACGCGCCGCGCACCGCGCCGTGGGTCGCGATCGCGTCGAGCGCGTATTCGGAACACGACGGCACGAAGCGGCAGTCGAGGCCGAGCATCGGTCGCAGCGTCCAGCGATAGGCGTGAACGGGCAGCGACGCGAGCGTGCGGGCGCTCACCACGGTGCGCGCGGGACGGTCCCCGTCCGCTCGAGCGCCGACACGAAGTCGCCGCGCAAGGCCTCGAAGGACCGCCGGAGAGTACCCTCGCGGCCGATCAGGACCAGATCGGTGGAGGCGAGATGCCGCAGCGGCCCCGCCTCGGCCGCGAGCACGAGCCGCGCGACCTCCCGAAGCCGTCGTCGCGCCCGGTTGCGGGTCACCGCATTGCCGACCTTCTTGGTCACCGTGAACCCGACCCTGGTCTCGGAACCGCCGGCCTCGCGACGGAACGACTGCAGCACGAGGCCCGGCGTCGCGGCCTTGCGACCTTTCGCGCTCGCACGAAGGAACTCGGGACGCGTCCGCAGTCGCAACACCACCGGATTTCGCGGGGAGGGATCCGCGACGGGGCGCACGGGCACGACGCGAAGCCCGGTGACCCGTTGCCGGTCAGGCGGAGAGGCGCTTCCGGCCCTTGGCACGACGGTTCGCGAGGACCTTGCGGCCGCCAGGCGTCGCCATGCGCGCGCGGAAGCCGTGCCGGCGCTTGCGGACGAGCTTCGAGGGTTGGTAGGTGCGCTTCACGGCGGCGCTCTCCAGAGTGTCTGAGGCGGGAGGACGGCCGCAAAGGCGCGGCCGCGATCACTCGCTCGGGGGTGACCGATCGGAGGGCGGCTTATAGGGGCGCGGGTCCGCCGGGGTCAAGCGATCGACGGCATCGGTGCCCGTCTCCGGAGGCGGCCGCGACGAGGGTGGCAGGATCGTCTATGATGACGACATGCAGAGCATGCTCCGGCGTTTGGTCCTCGGTCTCGGTGTCGCCTGCGTGACGGGCCTCGTCTTCGCCCTTGTCCTCGCCGCCGGGCTCGGGACGGCCGCAGCGATCACCGCCGGTGCGCTGGTGGGAGGTGCCGCCGCGGCGGTCGCCGCCACGCCGGCGCCGAGCCGCCCCGTGGGGACGTCGGCCGTCGCCGGGCCCGCCGTCCGCGCCGAGGCCGGGGCAAATGTCGCTCCGCGCCGCCCGGTGCGGCCCGATCAGCGGGGTGTCCGC
>CAXUBA010000047.1:0-11122 GCA_964249205.1 uncultured Acetobacteraceae bacterium
CGCGGCGGCGCGCCCGCAGGCCCCGAACCGGGCGCCGGCCGGCGCCGCGGACCCGCGCGGCGCGACGGCGGGCGGTTCGCCCTCGTCGAGCGACTCGCGGAGCAGCGCCAGGAGCGCGCCGAGCAGCAGGCCGGCGATCCCGATCCCGATCAGCAGGATCGCGCCGGGTGCCGACGGGCGCACCGGCGCATAGGCCGGATCGAAGACCGCGACGCTGGTGACGGCGGCGTTGTTCAGATCCTCGTCCACGCGCGCCTGCTGCACGCCCTGGAGATAGATCCGGTAGTTCTGGTCGGCGTTCTCGTCGTTGCGCGAAAGGTCCTGGAACGTGCTCTCCACGCGTGCGAGCGAGGCGAGGCGCTCGTCGAGGCGCGAGAGCTCCGCCCGCTCGGTCGCTTCCGACGACGCGTAGGCCTTCACGTCGCCGCCGGCCGTGACGGCGTCGATCTGGATCTCTTCGAACGCGTGGTTCGGATCCGAATGCGTGAGCGGCCGCGTCCGCTGCGCGTCGGCCAGGATCCGCCGCGCTGCGACGAGGCTTTGCGCAACCTGGCGGGCGGCGTCGCTGTTGCCGCTGAACGCGACCGCGAGTTCGGCGCTCTTCGCTTCCAGGTTCGAAAGGTTCGTGCGTGCGGTGAGCTCGACCGGATCGCGGTCGTTCTGCGCGGTGGTGACCACGGGGCTGATCCCGGCGAGCGCGGCGCTAAGCGCGTCGTAGCGTGCGGCCGCCTCGGCTTCCTTGCTTTCGGTCGCGAGCAGCGCCTGCTCGAGCAGCGCGCGTTCCTGGATGAAGACCGTCCGTTCCTCGGCCATCGACGCGATGTGGTTGCGCGCCTTGAACGCGTTCATCGCGTTCTCGGCCCGCGTCAGCTCCGCCCGATAAACGGCGAGCTGCGAGCGCACGAACTCGGTCCTTGGATTGTGGTCGAGCGTGCTCACGAGCTGCAGGAAGCTGTCGCTCAGGCGCGACACGAGCGCGAGCGCGACCGCGCGATCGGGATTGTCGACCGCGAGCGTGAAGACGTTGGCGTCGCGCGCCCCGGTGATCGTGAGGTCGGAGGTTTCGAGCCGCTTGACCGCGGCGTCGATCTCCGCCTGGCGGCGGAGACGCGGCGGCAGCGGCGGTCCCGACGCGGGCAGGAGCAGCAGCGGATTGAGCGAAAGATGGTGCGGGTAGATCCGCTCTGGTCCGATCTCGGCGACCACGTGCTGGAGCAGGTCGGTACTCTGCAGCTCCAGCATGTAGGAGTTCATGATCTCCTCGTGATCGACGGGCGTTGGGCTCGGCAATCCGTTGCCGACGGTGCTCCCCGGAAGCTCGGTCGGGATCGTGCTGAAGCGGGCGACGAAGCTGGTCGACGCCGCGAAGCGCGGCTTGCTGGCGAGCTCGTAGACCGTGGTCGCCAGCAGCGCGACGCAGGCGGTGCCGGCGATCAGCCGCCAGCGCCTGGTCAGGACGCGGGTCAGGTCGCGAGGGGTCGGCGCGATGGTCATGGCGTCAGCTCCTTCGATCCGCTCAGCGGAAGACGTTGGCGTTGGCGTCGCCGTAGACGAGCGAGAAGTTGAACGGCACGGCCTGGCGGATCCGCTCGAACACCTCGCTGAGATTGCCCGCCCGGTCGCGCGGGACGTACACGACGTCGTAGGTCTGCAGCGGCACGTCGTCCTCAGGCCGGGTGCCGTCGAGCGCCGCCGCGAGGTTGATCGCGTAGGCGTTCGGGTGGTCGAACGTGGTCCGCCGAAGCAGCAGCACCTCGCCCTTTTGGGCCGTGAGCTTGAAGCCGCCGGCGCGGCTCACGGCCCCGAGCGCCGAGATGTCGCCGGTGACGAGCACCTCGCCCGGATTGGTCACTTCGCCGAGGACGTAGACGCGCGTGCCGACGGAACTCCGGAGCACGACGTCGAAGCCGGGATCGGTGATGCCGGCGCGCGCGGCGACGATGCGGCGGAGATCGGGAAGCGTGAGCCCGGCGGCCGGGATGTCGAACGCATAGGCGAAGCTGACCCGCCCGTCCGGCATCACCACCGCCTGCTGATCGAGCGCCGGATCGACGGTGAAGTTCGCCTGCAGCACGTCGCCCACCTGCAGCTGGTAGGGCATGGCGGGCGTTTCGGCCGAGGGGATGGAGAGCGCCGCCGGCGGCAGCGGCCGCTTGATCGACGCGCAGCCGCCGATCGAACCGAGCAGGGCGGCGGCGACGAGGCGCGGCGCGACGTGCCGCGCGGTCCGGCAGCCATGCCGGACCCGATCTCCCATGATTGCTCCGGACACTCGTCCCCGCTCCTTTCGTTCCGATACCGGACCATTACGAAATCGTTTGAGACTTGTGAAGCTTCGTTTGCGGGAAAGCGGAAGATCTTCGTCAGGCGAGACTCTCTTCCCGTCTCGCCGCAATCCCGGGCGCCTGACGGGGCGGCGGGGCCGAGCGCGCGAGGATCGCGACGACGATCTCGAACAGGATGAAGGCCGCGTAGCTCTTGACCATCGGAACCGAGCAGACGTTGAACAGCGTGCCCTGCGCGAAGAGCTTGAGCGACCCGTTGAGGAGAAAGGCCGGGAACAGCGCGCGGAGCGGGTTGCCCGACCGCAGCGCGCGTTCGATGAAGACGGCGAGAACCGCGAGCGCCACGCCACTGGCGACGACCTGCACGAGCAGTCCGGCATAGCCGAACAGGGCGAGCCCGTAGGCCTCGAACCCCATCGTCGGCGTGACGCTGCCCTCGTCGTGCAGGACGGCCTGATACTTGAGCGCCGGCGCGTAGGCCTGGACGAACGCGTACGGTCCGAGCCGGTGCCGGAACATGTAGTCGGCCGGATTCTTGTAGACGACGCTCGCGAGCACGCCCCCGACCGACTTCGTGTCGAAGCGGAGGAACGCCGCGTCGTGCTGCACCGTGACATACCAGAGCTGGCCCTGGCCGCTGATCCGGTCGCCGATCAGCAGCAGCGTGTCCGGCAGGCGGAGCGCGCCGTAGTCCGAGTAGATGAACAGTGTCGCGCCCGTCATCAGGAGAGCGACCAGGCCGAACGCGGGCAGGAACCGGAGGCCCGTCCGGATCATCGCGTCCGGCGCCTCGATCATGCCGGGCGTGACGAAGGCCAGAAGGCTCATGAGGAGGATCGTGAACTTGTCGCCGAACAAGGCGCTGTCCATCAGCAGCAGCATGAACAGGCCGACATAGACCCGGCGGAGGAACGCCGACGACGTGGTCAGCCGACCGACGCCGAGCGCCAGCGCCGGCAGAAGCTGGAGATCGAGGATGTCGACCGTGACGACGCTCGCGTCGAGCCGTCTGTACATGAAGCGGTCGGTGTGGGTGAGGAGCGGGAAGCCGGTCCGCAGGCCGGCGACCAGCAGGTAGATCCCGGCCCCGGCCGCGAGGCAGAGGAGCCCGACATCGAGAAGCGAGAACGGCCGTTTCGCGTCCGGCCGAGCCCGTCCGCCGTGCGGAACCACGAAGCGCCGCCCAAGCCATCGACGCGCTCCGACGGCGGTGACGACGAGCAGGAGCGAGTAGAGCCCGTAGGACACCGCGGCGGTCGACGGGCCGCCACCTTCGCCCATCTCCGGCATGGTGGCGCCGCCCTCGGCGAAGTTCAGCGACAGCAGCACCGTGAACTGCAGCCAGACGAACGGCAGCAGGAGCCAGACGGCGATCGGTTCGGCGCGGAACAGGAACGCGACCGACAGGAGGAACAGGATCGTCGCGGCGACCGACGACACTATGTTCGGCGCCAGCACGCCGACGGTGGCGTTCACGAGCAGGGCGAGCAGGATCAGGCATGTCTTCGGCATTGCCGCCTCCCAATCAGTCGGGGATGCCCATCCCCTAGACCAAAACGTTCCGGAATCAAGACAAATCTGGGGGGCTGCCAGCGATCCGGCGAGGTGGGTCGGGACGCCTCCGTTCCGTTGCTATCAAGAAACGACACGGGTAGGTTTCGGCCCATGTTCCCGGACCGTCCTCGTGTCGGAGCCTGATCGCCGGCCGGCCGGCCGCGGCGGCGGAACGGCGGACGAGCGGCCGCCATGCTCGGCACGAGGGGCGGCGAGGCTCGCAAGCCTCCAGGCCGCCCGCGGCATCGCCGCCGTGCTCGTCGTACTCTACCATTGCAGCACGGCGATCTTCGGCCTCGCCAAATACGCGCCTCGCGATCCCTTCCATCACGCCTTCGGGGCCGGACGGCTCGGCGTCGAGCTCTTCTTCGTGATCAGCGGCTTCGTCATCCACGCGACGCACCGCGCCGACGTGTCGCGGCCGGACAGGCTCGGACGCTTTCTCCGCAAGCGCGTCCTCAGGATCTACCCGCTCTACTGGGTCGTCCTCGCGGCACTGCTGCCCGCCTATGCGGCGCTACCGCATCTCGGGACCGGATCCGAGCTGAAGCCGCTCACGATCCTTTCGTCGGTGCTCCTCGTCCATCTCGGCACGCCGTCGATGGTCCTCTGCGTGTCGTGGACGCTTTGTTTCGAGATCCTCTTCTACGCCCTGTTCGCGACGCTGATCCTCGACCGGCGGCTCGGCGTCGTCGTGCTGTCCGCCTGGTGGGCTCTCGCCGTCGTGCGTGTGCTGGCGGCACCGTCGCTGCTCCGCGCCTACCCGTTCAGCGACTACACGCTCCTGTTCCCGCTCGGCATGGCGGCCTCGTTCCTGCTGGCTCGCGGGCGGGTCGCCCGGCCGCTCGGCTTCGCCCTCGGCGGCTCCGCCCTGTTCGTCCTGAACGGTCTCCTCGACACCTATGCGCCGACGCTCGGGCGCGTCGGCGTCCACCTCGTGGCCGGGCTCTCGGCCGCGATGCTGCTCGCGGGCTTCGGCGCGCTCGAGCGGCAGGGAAGGCTCCGCGTGCCGCGCCTGCTGGTCGTCCTCGGCGACAGCTCCTACGCGATCTACCTGATCCATTTCACGGCGCTGTCGTTGCTCGCCAAGATCCTGCTGCCGCGGGCGCTGCACGTGCTCCCGCCGTTCGCCGTCGCCTCGGTCCTGATCCTGCTTGCGGTCGCGGCGGGCGTCGTCCTGCACGCGGGCGTGGAGCGGCCGCTCCGGGCGATCGCGACCCGCAAGCGCGAGGGGGCGCCCGGCGTCCGGCGCGCCCTCGCGTCACCGTCCGTTCAGGTGTCGGCGTAGCTCCGCAGCGCCGCGTAGCTCATGAACAAGTGGTAGAACGAGCTCGTCGGGATCCGGGCGGCGATCGGCGTTCCGTCGGCCGCGAAATGGTCGATCCACGCGCCGGGCGGACACGCCGCGAGGAAGCGCGTGCCGAGCGCGCGAACCGCGGGGGCGATCCGTGCGACGGCATCGTCGTCGCCCCGTTCCGCCCGCGAGACATGCGCCTTGACGGCCTCGGTCTGCGGCCAGAGGCGCACCGAGCGCGCGCGCGGTACCCCGTTCCGATCGACGACGTCGAGCACGAGACCCGACGGGCGATCGGTTCCTTGCGCGAGCGCGAACCGGTAGAGCGACGCCGCCTCGCGGCGCGTGTCCGCCCCGGTAAGGCGGTCGTATTCGCCGAGGAGCCACACCCATTCCAGATGGTGTCCCGGCTCGCGGTGGCTGCCCGCCGCACCCGCCTCGGGCCGCCACCCTTCGTCGAAGAATTCGCCGAGCGTGCCGGTCTCGCGATCGAACAGGTGCCGTCGGAAGAGCGCGACCAGCCGGTCGGCCAAGTCGCGCCAGCGCGGTTCGGCCGTCAACTCGAGCAGCGCGAGCGCCGCCTCCAGCAGGTGCATGTGCGGGTTCTGCTGCCGCGGACCCGCCTCGGCGGGAACGACGTTGCGGAAGCCGAGCGGTGCCGCCGCCATGTGCGCGGTGATCCAGTCGAGCGTCCGGCGCGCCTGCGCGAGCGGCGCGTCGTCCCCGGTCAGCCGCGCGTACCAGGCCAGCGCGAACAGGACGAAGGCCTGGTCGTAGAGATCGACCGCGTCGTCGAGGACGCCCCGCCCGTCCGCCGTCAGGCGGCGGACCCAGCCTCCGTCCGGCCGTTCGCCCGCCCGCGTGATGAACCGGTAGCCTTCGCGCGCGAGACGTTCGCCGGGCCGCCAGCCGAGCAGGGCGGCATGCGAGAAGCAGTAGATCTGCCTCGCCTGCACGCGCATCCGCGTGAAGCCGGGGTTCGCCGGCATGCCGTCGAGATCGAGATGCTCGCGCGCGCCGCCGACCGCCTCGTCGTGACCGTGCCGCTCCCAGAACGGCAGCGCCAGGTCGAACATCCATCGCCGGAACTGATCGTGCGCGCTCGCGACGTCGCGGACCGCGAGCCAGTCCACCGTCAAACGGGAAGGGTCGGCGGCGTTTCGGACGCGGTCGCGAGCCGCCGGATCGTCGCGGTGGTGGAATGGCCGGGCACGAGGCGCGCGAGCACGACGCGTCCGCCGGCGGCCCGGACGAGATCCGCGCCGACGACGTCGGCGATCGCGTAGTCCTCGCCCTTGACCAGCACGTCGGGCCGAAGCGCCCGGATGATCTCGAGCGGCGTGTCCTCGTCGAACCCGACGACGCAGTCGACATGCCGGAGCGCCGCCACGACGCGCGCGCGCGCGTCGAGCGCGTTCACCGGACGCGCCGGTCCCTTCAAGCGCGCGACGCTCGCGTCCGTGTTCAGCGCGACGATCAGCCGGTCGCATTGCGAGCGCGCGAAGGCCAGCAGCGCGACATGGCCGGGATGGACGAGGTCGAAGCAGCCGTTCGTGAAGCCGACCGTGAAACCCTGTTCCCTCCAACGTGCGGCGAGATCGCGGACGCGCTCGAGCGGCTGCGCGCCGGGCGCGGCATCGACGCCGCGCGCTTCTTCCTGCGCGTCGAGCTCGTGCAGCACCTCGGCGATGTCGGCGGTGGCCGTGCCGAGCTTGCTCACCACGACGCTCGCCGCCGCGTTCGCGATGTGCATCGCCTGCGACAGCGGTCGTCCCGCGGCATGCGACAGCGCGAGCGCCGCGATCACCGTGTCGCCGGCGCCCGACACGTCGAACACCTCGCGTGCGCGCGCGCGCACCGCATGGACGGCGCCCGACCGTTCGACCAGCAGCATTCCCCTTTCCGAGCGTGTCGCGAGGATCGCGTCTGCATCCGCGTCGCCGAGCACGCGTCGCGCGGCGGCGACGATCGCCGTCTCGTCGTCGAGCTCGGTCGCGCCCGCGGCACGCGCGAGCTCCCGGGTGTTCGGCGTGATGCAGGTCGCGCCGCGATAGACCGAGAAGTCGGCGCTCTTCGGATCGACGAACACCGGGATGCCGAGCGCGCGGGCGCGCGCGACCACGGCGGCGATCATCGTCCCGTCGAGCACGCCCTTGCCGTAGTCGGCGAGCACGACGGCGCGGCATTCGGCGACCGCCTCGAGCGCCGCCGGCAGGAGGGCGTCGCGTTCCTGCCCGGTGAGCGGCGCGAGGCTTTCCTCGTCCGTGCGGACGACCTGCTGGTTCACCGCGATGAAGCGCGTCTTGCAGATCGTCGGCCGGTCCGCGGTCCGGATCGCGCGGGCACGTATCCCGGGATCGGCCTCCAGCAGGGATGCCAGCCGGTCGCCGGCCGGGTCGCGGCCGATCAGGCCGACCAGGATCGCCCGGCCGCCGAGGGACGCGACGTTGTTCGCAACGTTGCCGGCGCCCCCCAGCATCTCGCGCGTTCGGTTCAGCCGGAGCACGGGGACCGGTGCTTCGGGCGAGATCCGCTCCATGTCGCCGTAGACGAAGCGATCCAGCATGAGATCGCCGAGGCAGAGCACGGAGGTGTCGGAGAAGTTCATCGATCGATCGCTCCCGCGCGATCGGTAGACAATCGTCGGCACCCTGTCGAACGCCGCCGCGCCGGCGTGGCGCGGCGGCGTCCTGGTCCTACGGACGCCGGATCAGTGATAACCGGCCTGACGCATCGTCCGCGCCGTCACCGACTGCGCCGACGCCAGCGTCTGCGAGACGCTCGCGCTGCCCGTGAGCGTCGCCGCGACCATCTGCCCGATCTCGGTCCCGATCGCCTGGAACTGCGGGATGCCGACGAACTGCGCCCCGGTGTAGGGACGCGGGTGCGCCGTCTCGCCGGTCGGGTTTGAGTTCTGGATCGCGTTCAGCACGAAGTCGCTGAAGGGCGCGACCTTCTTGTAGTCGGCCGACTGGTAGGTCGAGGTGCGCGTGCCGGGCGGCGCGTTCACCCAGCCGTCGGTCGTCGCGACGAGCTGCGTGTACTCCTTCGACGTTGCCCAGGCGACGAACGCCTTGGCCGCGTCGACCTGCTTCGACGAGGTCGGGATCGCGAGATTCCACGACCACAGCCAGGTCGGGCCGCCCTTGAAGGTGCCGGTCGGGATCGCGGCGAAGCCGACGCTGTCGGCGACCTGCGACGTCTTCTTGTCGTAAAGCGTGCCGGCGGCGCTGGTCGCGTCGATCCACATCCCGCAATGGCCGGACGTGAACAGCGCGAGGTTCTCGTTGAACCCGTTCGACGATGCTCCGGGCGGGCCGTCGGCCTTCATGATGTCGTCGTAGTAGGTGAGCGCGTTCTTCCATTCCGGCGTGTTGATCGTCGGCTTCCAGGACATGTTGAAATACTGGCCGCCCATCGCCGTCACGAGCGTCGTGACGTAGGCCATGTTCTCGCCCCAGCCCGGCTTGCCGCGGAGACAGACGCCGTAGGTCTGGTTGCTCTTGTCCGTGATCTTGTCCGCGAACTGGCGAAACTGCGCGTAGGTCGGGTTGTCCGGCATCGTCAGTCCGGCCTTCTTGAAGAGGTCGGTCCGGTAGTAGGTCATCGCGCTCTCGGCGTAGAAGGGCAGCGCGTAGATCGTGTCCTTGTAGCTGACGCCGGCGCGGACGGTCTTGATGATGTCATCGGCGTCGTAGGAGGCGGGCAGGCCGCTCATCGGCGCGAGCCAGCCTTGCTTGGCCCAGATCGGAACCTCGTAGTTGCCGATCGTGAGCACGTCGAACTGGCCGCCATGGGTCGCGATGTCGGTGGTCACGCGCTGGCGGAGGACGTTCTCCTCGAGGGTCACGTAGCGGACGTGGATGTCGGGATGCAGCTTCTCGAACTGCGGGGTGAGCTTCTCCATCTCGATCATCTGGGTGTTGTTGACGGTCGCGACCGTCAGCGTCGTGGCAGCCGTGGCGATGGCGGGGATCATGGGCAGCGCGGCGACCGCGATGCCGGCCGCGAGGCGATGTCTCTTCTGCATGTTGTTGGTCCGTCCCTCTCGTGAGCCGGTGGAGACCGGTCGTCACACTGGCTTCTAGCTCATCCAGTTTCCGCCATCTATATTGTATGTCTGCGAAACGATGTAGTCGGCCTCCGCGCTCGCCAGGAACACGACGAGGCCGGCGATCTCGTCCGGCCGCGCCATGCGCCCGAACGGCACCGCCGCGCCGACCTGACGCTTCTTCTCCCCCGGCTCGAGGTTCTCGTAGCGGGCGAACATCGCGTCCACGTGGTCCCAGTGCTCGTTGTCGACGACGCCGGGCGCGATCGCGTTGACGTTGATCCCGTGCTTGATCAGGTCGAGGCCGGTGCTCTGGGTCAGGCTGATCACGGCGGCTTTCGACGAGCAGTACACGGCGACAAGGGGCTCGCCGCGCCGTCCCGCCTGGGACGCGAAGTTGATGATCTTGCCGCCTCGTCCCTGGGCGATCATCTGGCGGGCCGCGGCCTGGAGCATGAACAGGAGCCCCTCGACGTTCACTGCGTAGATCCGTCGGTAGCTTTCCCGGGTGATCTCGACGGTCGGTGCGAGATCGAACAGGCCTGCATTGTTGACCAGGATGTCGAGCGACCCCCAGCGGCCGACCACCGCCTCCACCGCGCCGTCGATCCCGTCCTGCCGGGTGACGTCGAGCGGGATGCCGATCGCCGCCTCGTCGTTCGCGCCGGCCGCCTCGTTGATCTCGCGCGCCGCCCCGATCGCGCCCGCCTCGTTGAGGTCGGCGATCGCGACGCGGGCGCCTTCGCTGACGTAGCGCGCGGCGATCGCGCGACCGATGCCGCGGGCGCCACCGGTCACAATCGCGACCTTGCCGTCGAGCCTCATCGTTCCTCCTCTGGCGGTCGGGCGCCGGGAGCCGGAAGCGGCGCGGACCCTCCGCCGGAGTAGATGCTTCGCGGCCGACCGGCAAGCATTCCGGGCGGCGGATGGACACCGGCTGCCATTCCGGGAAGAAGTCCGGTCCCGATCGGTTCGCAGGACGGCGCCGGCGGGAGGCTGGAGGAACGGACAAGAATGGGCGACTACATCAAACCCGCGGACGTCGTCACGGCGATCGTGGATGCCGGCGTGATCAAGTCGCGGTTGTCCGCGATCGACCTGCTGGTGCGGGGCGGCCTCGCCGGCGCCTATCTGGGCTTCGTCACGTCGATGGCCTTCCTGGTCGCCGGGCAGACCGGCCAGTTTATCACCGGCGCGCTGCTCTTCCCCGCCGGCTTCGCACTGATCGTGGTGCTCGGTCTCGAACTGCTGACCGGCAACTTCGCGGTGATGCCGGTGGCGCTCCTCGCGGGCCGGATCGACACCGCGGCGTTGCTGCGCAACTGGATCTTCGTCTTCGTCGGCAACCTCATCGGCAGCCTCATCTACGCCGTCCTGTTCTGGATCGCCGCGACGGAGGCCGGCCACACGGGCGGCGGCCTGATCGGCGACAAGCTGCGCGCGGTCGCCGTCAGCAAGACCACAGCCTACGAGGCGTTCGGCGCGGCGGGGCTGTTGACCGTCTTCACCAAGGCGATCCTCTGCAACTGGATGGTCAGCCTCGGCACGGTGATGGGCCTTGCGTCCACCTCCACCGTCGGCAAGATCCTCGGCGCCTGGCTTCCGATCTTCATCTTCGTGTCGCAAGGCTTCGAGCACAGCGTGGTCAACATGTTCGCGATCCCGGCCGGCATGATGCTCGGTGCCAAGGTGACCATCTACGATTGGCTGGTCTGGAATGAGATCCCCGTGACGATCGGCAACGCGGTCGGCGCCGCCGTCTTCACCGGCGCCGCCCTCTACACGACCTACTGCCGCGCCCCGATCTCGCCCTCCGACGTGGCGGCGCACGTGGCGCCGCGGGGATGACGACGCCGGTGGCGCCGATGCGGCTCGTCGTGGTCGGCGGCGGGCTGTCCGGCGCCGTCTTCGCGATCCATCTCCTCCGCGACCATCCGC
>CAXUBA010000047.1:11132-17717 GCA_964249205.1 uncultured Acetobacteraceae bacterium
TTCGGTAAGGTAACCAACGCCGCGATGGAATTCACGAAGGCAAAGCGGAAGGCGAGGGTCGCGTAACGGTGTAGTCGCCGCCCGGATCGAGGCGATATTCGGTGCGGTCGAGCGCGTCGCCGTCGCGATCGACATCGTCGAGCCGCGTCCGTCGCTCGGCGCCGGACTCGCCTACGGCACGGTCGATCCGAGCAACCGGGTGAACGTGAGCGCGAGCCGGCTCTCGCTGTTCAGCGAACGACCGGACGATTTCGAGCTCTGGCTTGACCGCGACGGCCGGATCGCGGCCGACCCGGCGGCGACGCTCCCGGACGGGCGCCGCTACCCGCAGCGCGGTCTTTATGGCGCCTATGTCGCCGACACGCTCCGGCAGGTCGCGTCGGCCGCGGTCGCGGGGTCGTGCCGGCATGTCCGCTCCCGCGCCACAGGGGCGCGCCGCCGGCCAGGCGGCGGCTACCGCGTCCGCCTGTCGGACGACGCGGCGATCGAGGCCGACCTGCTCCTGCTCGCGACCGGCCATCCGGCGCCGCAGACGCCCGCCTTCCTCGGCGACGTGCCGCGGGAGGCCCTGGTCGCCGACCCCTGGGCGCCCGACGCGCTCGCCGCCGTCGCCGCCGATCACGAGATCCTCGTGGTGGGCACCGGGCTCACCGCCTGCGACATCGTCGCCTCGCTCCGCGCGCGCGGGCATCGGGGCCGGATCACCGCGGTGTCCCGGCGCGGGCTGCTGCCGCGTCCGCGCACCACGAAGCCCGTCGCCGCGTTCGGGGATTTCGACACCCGCCCTGCCGAGACGGCGATCGGTCTCCTTCGGGCGGTCCGCGCCGCGGTAGGGGAGGCGACGGCAAGCGGCCGGCCATGGGAGGACGTGATCGACGCGCTCCGGACCCAGGCCGGCACGGTCTGGAACGCGCTGTCGCTCGCCGAGCGCAGGCGTCTGCTCCGCCACCTTCGCCCGTTCTGGGACGTGCACCGCTTTCAGAGCGCGCCGCAGGTCGCGCGCGCGATCGCCGACGCCGAAGCGGAGGACAGGCTTCGCGTGCGTGCCGCTGCCGTCGTGTCGGTGACGCCCAGCAACGGGCGGCTTCGCGCAGTGCTCCGACCGCGGGAACGACGCGGCGAGGCGGCGGAAACCGCCGTCGTCGTCGATCGGGTGATCGACTGCACCGGCCCCGGACATCGGACGCTCGTCGACACGAACCCCTTTCTCGCCGATCTCGCCGAAGCCGGCCTCCTGCGGGCGGACGACACGCGGCTCGGCCTGTCGACCGACCGGCTGAGCCGGGCGATCGATTGGGGCGGCCGTGCGGCACCGGACCTCTTCGTGCTCGGACCGCCGGCGCGCGCGGCGCATGGCGAGCTCATGGGATTGCCGCAGGTCTCCGCCCAGCCGCGCGATGTCGCCCGCGCCGTCGCTTCCCTGCTCGGGGACGCCTATGCTGGTGCGGCGAGGAGCGGCGGCAGGGCGACACGAACTCCATCATGACCGATCCGGATCAAGCGAGGACCCTGTTCCGAGAAGGCATGTCGCGGCTCGGCGCCGCGGTGAACCTGATCGCGACCGACGGCGCGTCGGGGCGCCACGGCTTCACCGCGTCCGCGGTCTGCAGCGTCACCGACACGCCGCCGACGCTGCTGGTGTGCATGAACCGCGGCGTCCGCTCCCACGACAGCTTCCTCAGCAACGGCTGCCTGTCCGTGAACGTGCTCGGCGGCGGCCACGAGGCGCTGTCGGGCGTGTTCGCGGATCGCGCGGTCGGGATGGAAACGCGCTTCGCCGCGGCGGACTGGTTCGTGGGCGATACCGGCGCACCGCTGCTCGCGTCCGCCGTGGTCTCGTTCGACTGCCGGATCGGCACGGTCACGCCGATCGGCACGCACAGCGTCCTGTTCTGCGACGTGGTTTCGGTGCAGCTCGGCGAGGGCGAGCCCGGAAGCCTCGTCTGGTTCGGCCGCACCTACCACCGCCTCGGCGCCGGCTAGAACGCCCGACCGGGGTTCCGAGGACCGGTCCGCCGTCGCCGCGCTTCTTTCCCGCGCCGGCGCCGCTCAACCTTCCTTCAGAACGCCGAGAACCGACTGCAGGGTGGCGATGCTGATCGTGTCCGAAATGGTCAGCGAGCGTCCTGCCGGCAGCAGGATCTCAAGGCCGCCGACCGAGGCTTCCGCCAGAACGTCGGGCCGCCCCTTCGTGCCGACCACGGCGGTGACCCTGATCCTGTCCCGACCGTCTCCCTTCGCCCGGTAGAGCGCGCGATCGGCGGCCGTGAACAGCACCTGCCGATCCCCGTCCGCGCTTTACGGCGCCGCCTGCGCGGCGAGGGCGGACCGGATCGACGACGCGACGATCGCCGCCCCGGCCGCGTCGGTGTCGGGCAGCAGCACGGCGAACTCCTCGCCGCCGATCCGGAAGGCGCCGTCGCTCGGACGTCGGACTGCGGCGGCGAGCACCCGGGCGATGGCACGAGCGTGCGGTCGCCTTCCCGAAGCCCGTAGCTGTCGTTGAACGCCTTGAAGTGATCCGCGTCCGCGAGGATCAGCGACAGCGTGGCCTCGCGGCGGCTCGCTTCCCGCTAGGCGCGCTCGAGCGCCTCGTCGAAGCTCCGGCGGTTGCCGAGCCCGGTCAGCGGGTCGGTGGTGACCAGCGCGCGCAGCCGGCCGTTGTCGAGCGAAAGGACAAGACGGCGACGTTCCCCGAGCAGCAGCACGAAAAGCGCGACCGCCACGAGCGAGGCGACGATCGCCGTGGTGAGCGGCACCGCTAGCCGGTCGTGCCGCGCGAGCACGAGGGTCGCGAGGAACGGCAGCGCGATCGCCAGCAGGGCGATCCCCGTCGCGCCCGCCCGCCCGCCGCTCGGCGGCGGCGGCGTGGTTTGTCCGATGTCCCCACGCGTCCATCAACCCCGCCGCCGGACCGTATCCGGGCGGGCCGCGACCGTTCCGACGCCCGCGTCGTCGAGACGCTCCGACGAAGGACGGGCGGGGACGCGGTCCGGCATGGACCGACGTCGTAACAAACAACGGTAGTCGATCCCGCCTGCGCCCGCCGTCGTGCCCGTCAGCCGAGGTGGAAGACGACCTTCACGCAATTGTCCTTCTTGTCGCGGAACGTCTCGTAAAGGGACGGGCCCTGCTCGAGCGCCTCGCTCCGATGGGTGATCAGGAAGGTCGGATCGATCCGGCCCTGCTCGATGAGCGCCGTCAGCGGCTCGAGCCAGCGCTTCACGTGCGTTTGCCCGGTCCGGAAGGTCAGTCCCTTCTGCACCACGGCCCCCATGTTCACCGGAACCGGGCCGCCGTAGACGCCCGGCACCGAGACGATCCCCGAGGGCCGGACGGCGATGACCGCCTGCTCGAGCGCGTACGGACGCTGCATTCCGGTCAGCTTTTCCTGCACCGCGCTCAGCGCGCCCATCATGCCGTGATGGCCGGACGCCTCCATGCCGACGCAGTCGACGACCGCATCCGGCCCTTCGCCCGCCGTGATGTCCTTCAGGCGCGCGAGCACGTCCTCCTTCGAAGGGTCGATCACGTGCGTCGCCCCGGCGACGCGCGCCAGCGACTGCCGCTCCGGCACGGTCTCGATCGCGATGATCGTGTCCGCTCCCTTTACGGCGGCGGACACGATCGCGAACAGGCCGACCGGCCCCGCGCCCCAGATCGCGACCCGCTCGCCGCCCTTGAGGTCGCAATGCTCGATCGCCTGCCAGCCGGTCGGCAGGATGTCGCTGAGGAACAACGCCTGCTCGTCGGACATGCCCGCCGGCACCTTCATCGGACCGACATCGGCCATCGGCACGCGGACGTATTCCGCCTGGCCGCCCGCATAGCCGCCCGTGAGGTGCGAGTAGCCGAACAGGCCGGCGGTCGGATAGCCGAACATCTCCGCCGCCATCGCGCCGTTCCGGTTCGACCTGAGGCACGAGGCGTAGTTGCCGTCGCGGCACATGCGGCACGCGCCGCAGTTTATGTTGAACGGGACGACCACGCGATCGCCCTTTTTCAGTACGTGGTCCGGCGAGCCCACCTCGACCACCTCTCCCATGAACTCGTGGCCGAGCACGTCGCCCGACTTCATCGACGGCATCTGGCCGTCCATCAGGTGGAGGTCGGAGCCGCAGATCGCGCAACTCGTGACCTTGAGGATCACGTCGCGCGCGTCCTCGATCGACGGGTCGGGCACGGTGTCGCAGCGAATGTCGTTCCGGCCGTGCCAGCAAAGTGCGCGCATGATGTCCTCCAGCAGTGTCGATCCACTGCAAGCCCGCGCGCGGGCCTCGGTTCGCGACCTCGCGCCTCTGTGTCAGCGCCTCGCGACGATCAGCGGGGCTCCTCGACGCTCGCGCTCTCGCTGGCGCTCCAGGCGAGGTCGCGCACGAGGCGCGTGCCGTCGCTGATGCCGCCACCGCTGATCACGAAGACATAGGACCAGATGCCGTTGACGCAGCAGAACGCGTCGACGGTCGTCGGCCCGGACGCGCCGGCGAGCGTCTGGGTGCGTCCGGCCTGGATGGCGCCGAAACGGACCAGGAAGAGGTCGGTCGGCGGTCCCGCCGAAAGCGCCGGATCGGCGGCGAGGAGTGCGGCGGTCTCGCGCGCGAGTGTCAGCGACGAATGCGCGCCGGTCGCGATGCTGGCCGGCGAAGAGAACAACGTGCGTCCTTCGCCCACCCGGCGCACCCGGATCGTGACCGTGGTCGCGCCCGCCTCGTAGGTCGCGGTGGCGCCGGCGGCCTTCGGTTCGGACACGAGGCTCGTGCGCTCGAAACCGTCGAGATGGCGCGGCAGCCGCAGCCCGGCGCCGTCGGCGAAGGCGACGGTCTCGGTCGAGAGCTCGTCGCCGAGGACGAGCATCGGCGGCGGCCGGTGCTTGTCGCCGCCGCCGCAGCCGGACAGCAGCGCGAGCGACAGCAGGGACGGCGCCAGGACGCGGGAAATGGGCGAGGCGGTGGCGTCGTTCAGGCCGCCGTTCCGGTCCGATTGCATCTTCGACGGTTCCTTGAGCCGGGCGTGTGCGACCCTTGTAGGGAAAGGGGGATCGGCCTGCCAACGGAGCGCGCCCGCTAACGCGCCCGCCAGGCCGCCGCCGCGAGCACGAACCAGGACAGGATCAGGACGGTGCCCCCGCACGGCGCGAGCGGCGTCGGCGGCAGGACGCGGAACGCAAGCCCGTCGACACCGACCGCGAACAGCAGCGTTCCCGCGACGAACCCGCCGGTCGCCAGCGCGGCGAGCCGTCCGCCCGCCGGCAGCAGCGCCGCCGTTCCCAGGAGCGCGAGCGCGTGCCAGATCTGCATCTCGACCCCGGTGCGGAACATCAGGACGCGGGCGGGCGCGCCGATCAGCGCTCCGGCATGGGCGGCGACCGCGGCGAGGGCGACCCCCGTGCCGCCGAGGATCGCGCCGGCCGAGGCGGCAAGGCGGCTCGACCACGCGCGGGCAGGACACTCGTTCATGTCCGGGAGCGTGCCTATACTCGCCGCCCATGCCCAGAGGTGACCTGTTCCCCGAGATCGGTCCGTTTGAGACCGGCTTCCTGCCGCTGAGCGGCGGCCACGTCATGTACTGGGAACAGGTCGGCGCGCCGAACGGCCGCCCGGTGCTGTTCCTCCATGGCGGCCCCGGCGCCGGCGCAGGCGCCGTGCACCGTCGGTTCTTCGACCCGAACTACTGGCGCGTGGTCATCTTCGACCAGCGCGGCGCCGGCCGCTCCCGGCCGCTCGGCGCGCTCGACAGCAACACCACCGACGACCTCGTGGGCGATGTCGAGCTGCTCCGCGAGCATCTCGGGATCGACCGCTTCCTCCTGTTCGGCGGCTCGTGGGGCTCGACGCTGGCGCTTGCCTACGCGCAGGCGCATCCGGAGCGCGTGTTCGGCCTGGTGCTCCGCGGCGTCTTCCTCGGCCGTCCGGCGGAACTCGACTGGTTCCTCTACGGGCTCGAGGCCTTCTTCCCGGACGCCCACGCGGCGTTCTCGTCGTTCCTTCCCGACGACGAGCGACACGACCTGCTCGGCGGCTACCTGCGCCGCCTGTGCGACCCGGATCCCGCCGTCCATCTCCCGGCCGCGCGCGCCTGGTCGCTCTACGAAGGTTCCTGCTCGACCCTGCTGCCATCGCCCGACACGGTCGCATCCTTCGCGCGCGACCGCTCGGCGCTCGGTCTCGCACGGATCGAGGCCTTCTACTTCGCCAACGGGCTTTTCCTGCCGCCCGAGGGTCTGCTCGGCCGGATGCACCGCGTCCGCGGCCTTCAGGCGGAGATCGTCCAGGGCCGCTACGACATGGTGTGCCCCCCGCGCAGCGCGTTCGAGCTCGCCGACGCCTGGCCCGGGGCCCGCCTCACGATCGTGCCGGATGCCGGCCATTCCGCGCTCGAACCCGGGGTCAGGCGCGCTCTCGTGTCTGCCGTGGAGCGGTTCCGCAACCGCGGCTGATTCCCGTCGTTCGTGCCAGATCGGGCAGGGGTGGACGCGTCGAGCGCGTTCGCGCCGCCGCGTCCGTGACGACAATGGAAAGGTCCTGAGCAACATGAACCGTCGAAATCTCCGTTGGGGCTTCGTCCTCGCCCTGGCACCGCTTGCCG
>CAXUBA010000048.1:0-17413 GCA_964249205.1 uncultured Acetobacteraceae bacterium
CCTCGATCGGAGCGGTCGGGCTGTCCGATTGCGACGGGATCCTGCCGGTGGAGGCGGCGGTCGCGGGCGAGCGGTCGCTGCGCCAGCACGTCGCGGCGCTCGGCGGATCCGGCGCGGTCGAGCCGGGCTTCCTGCCGGCGACGTTCCGGATCCGCCGCTTCGCCGCGGCTGCGGCGCCGGTCGCGGTGCTCGTCGTGACCGACGCGGCGGACGTTCGGGCGCAGGTGGCCGCGTCGGATGTCGAGCACGTGCTTCTCGTCCAGCGTCCGATCCGACCGCCGGAGCAGGACGTGCTCGCGGCGCTTGCCGAGTGTCTGGCTGATCCGGGTGTCGGCGGCGTCTGCCCCGTGGTGCTCGCCCCTGATGGGACGATCGTCGAAGCCGGGTTGATCGCGGTTCGGGGCGAGGCACCGATGCGGACGGAGGGCGCGGACTGGCCGTTCGATGCCACAGGACCAGGGCGCCCGGCGCTGCGCGTCCAAACGGTGCACGCCGGCACGCTCTGTTTCGCGACACGCAGAACCCTCTCCCGCGAATGCAACGCGATCGCCGCGGCTGGGACGGACGACATCGAGCCGCTCGCGGCCGTCGCGCTGTGTCTCGGGCGCGCCGGATATCGTATCCTCGCGACGCCCTTCGCCACGGTTCGCCTTCTCCGTGACGAGCGGATTGCTTCCCGGTCGGCGGTCGTGCAGAGGAGACCGGGGACGGGTGGCCGAGTGGTTTAAGGCAGCGGTCTTGAAAACCGCCGTGCGTGCAAGCGTACCGTGGGTTCGAATCCCACCTCGTCCGCCGCGCGTCCCGCCGGTGCGGGAAAGCGGCGACGTGATCGGCGTGCCCGTGGGATCGGACGCGGCACATCGTGAGAACACCACATCTTCTGCCGGACCCTGTGCTAACGCGAGGCGTGGCGTCGCCGTCGCGCGCGCGGAGGATCGGCCCGGCGTTCCGCGCGACTGGCTCGACGGCTGATTTTTCTGTATGTCGAGTGGGTTTGGCGATCCCTCGCATCACACCGTTGCTGTCCGCGCGCGTCGTAAGTCTTTCCTGCAGATTGTGTCCGTCGTGGCGCTGAGGAGACGCTGCTTCATTCTAACGCCGGGAGACTCGTCCTGACCCGCGCGCCACGATCGTTCGACCTGGTGAACTTCGGCGGAAAACGCCCGAACGCTGGCTTTGCGAGTCCTGCTCTGGCGATGGCGAGCGCGCGTGGCATCGCAATCGTTCTCGTGGTCCTTTACCACGCGGACGTCGATCTCGCGATTCAGATCCCGAGCTATCAGACGTTCATCGCGGTCGTGCTCGCTCTTCGCTACGTCGCGGTGCCGCTGTTCCTGCTTTGCTTCGGATTGGCGCTCTCGGGCAAAGCGGGGTCTGCTCGTCGATTGGTCGGAGAAGCGATCAACTACCTCTACATCTACCTGATCTGGGTCGCGATCAGCCTCGCCCTGTCGGCCCTGTTCGTACAGGCTAACCTTCCGGTTCCCGCGAATGCCCGATCCCTCATCAAATCGATCATCCTCCCGAGAAGCCCCCTTTGGTTTCCATACGGCCTGTTCCTTCTGTCGCTTTCGGCGGCGCTTCTGGCCAGACTAGGTCGGATCAAGCGCCTGGTGCTCGCTTTCGCGGCCGGCTTCGTCCCACTCGTGGTCGGCGCGAACACGGTCGCCGTCGTCGCGATCTCGACGAACGCCGTCTTCTTCTATGCCGGTCTGCTGTTCCGGCCCGAGATTATGAGGCTTTTCAAGCGGGATGCCCGGTCGGTCGGTCTGATTTCCGGTCTTGCCTACGCGCTTCTGCTCCTCGCGACCGAGCGGATCGGTCTTTCTGGTTTTCCGTTCTTCTACTTCGCTCTCGGGTTGCTCGGCTTCTTCGCGCTCGTCAATTTCTGGAGGCTGCAGTCGATCGGCGCCTTGTCCAGACTTCTCGCCAAGCTCGGACGCGCCGCCCTGCCAATCCTGGTACTGCACGACTTCTGGATCCATGTGGCCGAGAGAGTGGCCTTGCTGCCGTTCGTGTCGCACCTCGATCGCGCGATGGAGACGATCCTTCCGGCGCTCGTCGCCACGTTCGCGATCCTCGCGTCCTATGTCACCGCCATGGGAATGGGGCGCATCCCGGGCTTCTTCGTCGCGCCTCAGTCCGTGCTTGCCGGCGGGATCAACGTGGCGGCGCGTGCGTCACGTCTCGCCCGGCTGTCACGACGGCGCATCCCGGCCTCGTCCGACTAGACGGTAACCGGCTCGATCGCGATCCTTCGCAGTCACTGCCGGAGCCGTTCCTGGATCGGTGCGTGATTGAGCAGTCCGACGAGGATGCTGCCGCCGAGCACGTTGCCAATCAGCGTCGGCAGGAAAAAATGCGTCAGATAGGCGAGCGGTGGCGTGTCGCCGGAGGCGACGGAGAAGACCGCCTCGACCGATCCGGCCACGATGTGCGGGAACTCGAACGCGGCCACCGTCCAGGTCAGCAGGATGACGATGAAGGGGCGCGCGCTGCCGGACGGCGGCAGCAGCCACACCATGAGCCCGATCAACCAGCCCGCCGCGCTCGCCTTCGCCACACAAGGCCAGAATGGCATCGACAACGTCTTGTGCGCCAACGCGTGCATCGACGCGACCGTCGCGGGCTCGAACAAGGCGACTTTCGCCGCCATGACGCCGAAGACGACGGTGCCGGCCGTGTTCGCCGCCAGCACCACCGTCCAGACACGCGACGTCGAACGAACCGAGGCGAGGTCGCGTTTGGTCAGGGTCGGGATGAGCGCGGTCAACGTCGTTTCGGTGAACAGCTGCTGTTGCCCGATCACCGCGATCAGAAAGCCGAGCGAGTAGCCGAAACCGGCCACCAGCTTGCGCCAGGGTTCGTCGGGCAGCGCGGCGGTGAGGACCGACTGGGCGAGAAAGGAGAAGCCCATCGACAATCCCGCAGCCAGACCCGACCACGCGAGGCCCGAAGTGGAGCGTTCGAGTTCCTCCTCGCCCTGCGCGCGCACCACCTCGTGGATGACCATCGGGCCGAAATGGGCTCCCTCGGCAGCCTGCTGGCGTTCGCTTTCGTCGAGGTGGGGTGATTTCGCGCCTGCCTCCGCCATGCCGCTTCTCCTTTGCCACCGGCATGAACGCGCGGACTCCAGCCCCGATCCGCCGGCGGCGGCTTGAGCCGACGCCTCCCGGCATTGTATCGGTTTCAGCCCGGGCAGACCCGGGCGGCGTGACCCAACGGGAGAGGTGCTTGTCCAAGATCTCCGAGGCGGCCGTTACGACAGCTGCCGCCGACTATCGAGGCTACTTCGATCGTTTCGAGGACGGTCATGCGGTCGGCTGGGTGATGGACATGATGTCGCCTGGCACGCCGGTCCTCCTCGACGTGGTCTTGGACGGCGCCGTGATCGACGTCGTCGTGGCCGATGCGGTGCGCGAGGACGTACGCGCGATCCTGCAACTGCCGGACGGCCGGGTGGGATTTGTCTGGGACGTTCCGAACACGTTTCTGGACGGCACGCCGCACCGTCTGGGTTTCCGACTTCCGGACGGCGGCTTCGTCGCGCACATCGGCGAGGGCGGGATCACCGACCTTCGCGACGTGCATGTCTTCAGCGCGCATCCGACCGTCACGCTGCAGGGCCGCGTCGACCATTATGCGCGAGGGGCGATCCGTGGCTGGGTCGTGCGCCGCGTCGGGCGCGCGGCACAGGCCGTCGGCGGCTGCGATCTCGTGGTCCTGTGCGACGGCGTCAGGCTCGGGCAGATCAGGGCGGATCGGTTCCGCCTCGATGTCGCGTCGGCGTTCGGAGCGGACGCCAACTGCGGCTTCGAATTCGTCGTCCCGAGCCGGTTCCGGAAGACCTACCCGCAGACCTTTCGCTTCATCGTCGTCCCGGACGGACTCGAGATCGAGAACTCGCCGTTCGTCTCCGGTGTCGTGGACGATCATCTGGAAGGCCGGCTGCTCGACGTGATCGAGCGGGTGAACCGACTGCATGGCGAGCTGCTGCGCGATCTCACGGCGCTTCGCCGCGATATCGATGGATTGCTGCCGCAACCGCGCGACACGGTGGAAGCCTACGACAGCTGGGCGCGGCGCTACTACGACAATCTTCGCGCGCGTGTCGCGCTCGTGCGAGGTCGGGCAAGCGCGACGCATGCGCGGCCGCTCGTGTCCGTTCTGATGCCGACCTACCGTCCGGATCTCGACGACTTCGTAGCGGCGGTTGGCAGCGTGCTCGCGCAGACCTGGCAGGAATGGGAGCTTGTCATCGTCGACGACGGCGGCAAGGCTCCCGAGGTGACGCGTCGTATGAACGCGTTCGCCGCATCCGACGATCGGATACGTCTCGTCAAAAGGCGAAAGAACGCCGGCATCTCGGCTGCGACCAACGTGGCGATCGCCGCGGCGCGAGGCGACTGGATCGCCTTCTTCGACCACGACGACATGCTGGTGGACGTGGCACTCGAGGTCATGATGGAGGAGGCGCGCCAGACGGGCGCGCGCATGTTGTATTCCGACGAGGACAAGATCGATCGGACCGGCTTCCTCTCGGAGCCGAACTTCAAGCCGGATTGGAACGCGCGCTATCTTCTCGGGTGCAATTACGTCTGCCACCTCCTGGTTGTCGCGGCCGACGTCGTGCGTGCTGTCGGTCCGATGCGGCCGGCGTACGATGGCGCACAGGATCACGACTACATCCTCCGCATCTCGGAGGAGATCGGGTCCGACGCGATCCGCCATGTTCCGGAGCTTCTGTATCACTGGCGCAAGACGCCTAACTCCACGGCGTCCGACATCTCGAACAAGGGCTATGCTGTCGAAGCGGGAGTTCGGGCGGTGTCGGACCACCTTGTCCGGCTGGGTCGCGACGCGACGGTGTCGTCCATCAATGACCTTACGATCTACAAGGTCGAGTTCGAACTCGGGCGGACGCCGCCGGTCACGGTGATCATCCCCTACAAGGACCAGGTGGCGATGACGCGTCGGTGCGTGCGTACGCTGCTGGATCGGACCGACTACCCGGAACTCTCGGTCGTTCTCGTCGACAACTGGTCGACGACGCGGGAGGCGGCGGCGCTTCGGGTGGAAATGGCGAGCGACCGACGGATCCGAGTGCTCGTGGTCGAGGAAGACTTCAACTACTCCCGGTTGAACAATCTCGCGGCCGCTTCGACACCGGAGGCGGAGTTCTTCGTGCTGATGAACAACGACGTCTTCGTCAGCGATCCGCTCTGGCTACGCCGGATGCTCGGCGAGATGTCGGACCCGAGCGTCGCGGCCGTCGGTGCGAAACTCCTCTACCCGGAGGGAGGCGTGCAGCATGCCGGCGTGATCGTCGGGATCCACGGCGTCGCGGCTCACATGCATGCCGGCCTGCCGGCCAACGACTACGGCTACATCGGGCGCGCCCGCCTGAGCCAGGAGCTCACCGCGGTCACGGCGGCCCTCATGCTCGTGCGCGCCGAGGCGTATCAGGCGCTCGGCGGCTTCGACGAGAAGACGCTCGCGGTCGCCTACAACGATGTTGATTTCTGCCTCAGGCTCCGCGATCGCGGCTGGCGCGTCATTTTGAACGCCGACACCGTCGCGGAACATCACGAGAGCGTAAGTCGAGGGAGCGACCAGCGGCCGGAGCAGGAGCGGCGCTTCTTCGCCGAGCAGCAGACGATGCTCGATCGCTGGCGCGATCATCCGCTGTTCCGCGACGATCCGGCCTACAGCCGCTGGTTCACGCGTGACGACAGACCCTTCTTCGATCTGCTGCCGCCGGCGCCTCAGTGAGAACTGCGCACGAAGCCATGGTTCTCCGATGACGCGAGACGCCGTCCTACGACGGCTCGCCCTGGGCTTCCTTCTCGTCCTCGCCTCCTGCGCCGCGTCGACCGCGCCCGCGCTGACGCCGGGAGCGGAGGCGACCGTGCGCGAGGTGCAGGACTGGTTCGACACGCTGCACGTGCTTCGTGCGCGCTTCGTCGAAGTCGATCCCGATGGGACGACACGAGAGGGGACCCTCGTATACGCCGAGGGTGGTCAGCTCCGGCTCGACTACGCGCCCGGAGACCATGCCGTCGTCCTGGCCGATCGCGGTCGGATCACGGCGATCGATCGCACAAGCGGTGCGGTGACACGCATGCCGGCGAAGGCGACGCCGCTCGGCCTGCTGCTCGGGGGTGAGGTTCGCCTGCGCGGCGACGGGATCGCAGTCACCGCGGCCGAGCGGGGGCCGGGCGTCGTGCAGATCTCGCTCGCGCCGTTGTCAAACCGCCTTGCGGGACTCCTGACGATCGTCTTCGGCGTCACGGCCGACGGCAGGCTGGTGCTGTCGGAGATGGAGGCCGTCGACGACGAGCGTCGACGCACGGACTTCCGGTTCTTCGATGTCGTCACGGGCGGCGACCTCGGGGCCGTCAGCTTCACGTCGACGGATTGAGCCCGCTCGATCGAGCGGCTTGGCCATGCTCAGGGATGACTTCGCAATGACCAGATCGGCGACGATCCTCCTGCTGTTGAAGCGGGTCGACTGCGTGGACGGGGTCTCGGCCTATCTCGAGACGATCATCGAAGGACTCCGCGCTCGCGGCGATCGAGTGGTCGTGGTCAGCGGGCCGGTGACAACGCCCGACGGATCGGAAAGCCGGAGACGGGCGATCGCGGCGTCGTCGCTCGACTGGATCGTGATCGACCCGTTCGATGCGACGCGTCCCGGTCGGGCGCTGATGCGCCGGCTTCTCGACGTCATACGGGTCTACAACGTCGACGTGGTCAGTCCGCAGGGCTTCTCGGTTCTGCCCCTCGGTGTCGTCGTCGGACGCTTCTCGGGTCGGCCGGTGGTCGCCAACTACCATCCCTCGCTGCACGGCGATCAGACGGCGTCGATGACCGGCGAGCGCTCGGTGAAGGAGCGGGTCGGGATGCGCGCGATCACCACCGCGTTCCGGGCCGATCGCTTCATCGCGCTCTCGCACGAGATCCACGCGTTCTTCCGCGACGTCTGCCACATTCCGGAGCGTCTCATCCACGAGCAGGTGCTGGGCGTGGAGACCGACTTCTACCGTGAACCGTCGGCGGCCGAGCGCGCGGCGGCACGGGCGAAGTTCGGGCTCGGCGCCGAGGAACTCGTGGGCGTCCTGCCCGGGCGCATGAACCTCAGCAAGGGGCACGACGTGGTTGCGGACGCGGTGCGGCAGCTCCGCCGCGAACGGCCCACGCTCGCCATCACATGCCTGTTCCCCGGCGGCGGCAATCAACGGGCTGAGATCGAGCGCGCGGTGCTGCAGGACGAGCGGGATCGAGAGCAGTTCCGTTTCCTCGGCTTCGTGGATCGCGACACGCTTCGCGACACCTACTGGGCCGCGGACATCGTGCTCCTGCCGAGCCGGATGGAGGGCTTCGGCCTCGTGGTCGCCGAAGCCATGTGCTGCGGCGCCGTCGTCATCCGGACGCCGAGCGGCGGCTGGCAGGATCAGGTGATCGAGAACGTGACCGGTCACGTCGTCCCGTTCAACGACGCGCCGGCGCTGGCGCGCGCCATCACGGACATCGCCGACCGGAAAGATCGGGACGCGATGCGGCGTTCGGTGATCGAACACGCGTCGACGCGGTTCGCGAAGGCGCGGATGGTGGATGGGACGTCCGATCTCTACCGGACGATGGCGGCCCTCAGGGATCCGGCGCGACGCCGCCGAACACGCGAGACCAGGCGTGCCTGATCGCACCATCGGCGCACGAGACCGGTCCGTCGACACCCTCGGCGCGCAGGCTGGTCACGCCATGCGCGGCGATCCCGCAGGGAACGATCCGATCGAAGGCGGCGAGGTCGGGCGCGACGTTGAGCGCGAAGCCGTGCCAGGTGACGCCGCGCGTCACGCGGACGCCGATCGCCGCGATCTTGCGTTCGGTCGCGGTGCGCGGATCGACCACCCAGAGGCCGACGCGCCCGGTCCGCGCCATCGCGGTGACCCCGAAGGTCGCGACCGCCTCGATCAGCACGCGCTCGAGCCCGGCGACGAACAGGCGGACGTCGCGCGCAGGCACGGTGCCGTGGTCGCGCGCAAGATCGAGCATGACGTAGCCGACGCGCTGACCGGGGCCGTGATAGGTCCACTGGCCGCCGCGCCCGACCCGGTGCACCGGCAGCGTGCCGGGGTCGAGCAGGTCGGCATCGCGGGCGGACGTGCCGGCGGTCAGCAGCGGCGGGTGCTCCAGCAGCCAGACGCGCTCCGACGCCTTTCCGCCGCGGATCCGGGCCACCCGTTCCTCCATCGCGGACACCGACGTCGCGTAGTCGGTGAGCCCCGGCGAGACCGCCCAGTCCAGGCGGTCCGGTCGGCTCGATCGCCCGTCCGCTTCAATCGCGAGCGTGCCGGTCGCGGGTTCGTGGGTCATTGTGTCGTCCGATGTCATCGTCTATACGCGCCCCGCGTCCCACGGTGCGGTCGTGGCGGAATGGTAGACGCGCAAGCTTGAGGTGCTTGTGGGGGAAACCCCGTGGAAGTTCGAGTCTTCTCGACCGCACCAGTAGGTCCTCGGCGCGACCGGCGTGGGATTGCAGTTGGCGTCGTGCCGGACAAAGCTGAGCCTCTTCGGGGAGGCCCAGGATGGACGACGATTTCCGGCGCGCAGCCCTCGACTACCACCGGTATCCGCGCCCCGGTAAGCTCACGGTCGAGCCGACCAAGCGGATGGCGACGCAGCGCGATCTCGCGCTCGCCTACTCGCCGGGTGTCGCGGCCGCCTGCGAGGCGATCAAGGCCGATCCGAAAGCCGCCCGCGACTACACGGCGCGCGGAAACCTTGTGGCCGTGATCTCGAACGGGACGGCCGTGCTCGGGCTCGGCGCGATCGGACCTCTCGCCGGAAAGCCGGTGATGGAAGGCAAGGCGGTGCTCTTCAAGAAGTTCGCTGATGTCGACGTGTTCGACATCGAGGTCGACGAGCTCGATCCGGGTCGCTTCATCGATATCGTGGCGAGCCTCGAGCCGACCTTCGGGGCGATCAACCTCGAGGACATCAAGGCGCCGGAATGCTTCGTGATCGAGCGCGAGTTGCGCCGTCGCATGCGCATCCCGGTCTTTCACGACGACCAGCACGGCACCGCGATCGTCTGCGCCGCCGCGATCCGGAACGGGCTCGTCCTGCAGGGCAAGACGCTGCCCGAGGTTCGTCTCGTGACGTCGGGCGCAGGGGCGGCGGCGCTGGCCTGTGTCGACCTGCTCGTCGCGATGGGCCTCCGCCCCGAGAACGTCACGCTTACGGATATCAAGGGCGTGGTCACCCGCGGCCGCGATCCGGACATGCCGCCGAACATGGCGGCCTACGCGGTCGACACCGACATGCGTTCGCTCGGTGACGCGCTTCAGGACGCCGACATCTTCCTCGGCCTTTCGGCGCCGCACGTGCTGAAAGCCGAGTGGCTCGACCGGCTGGCGCCGCGGCCGCTGATCCTGGCGCTCGCGAACCCGGAGCCCGAGATCGCCCCCGACCTCGTCCGGGCCGCGCGTCCGGACGCGATCGTCGCGACCGGCCGGTCCGACTACGCGAACCAGGTGAACAACGTCATCTGCTTTCCGTTCATCTTCCGCGGTGCGCTCGACGTCGCGGCGACCACGATCAACGAGGAGATGAAGCTCGCGGCCGTAGAAGCCATCGCCGAACTCGCGCGGATCGAGGCGAGCGAGGTCGTGGCGGCGGCCTACGGCGGCCACGCACCGACGTTCGGCCCCGATTACATCATTCCGAAACCGTTCGATCCCCGTCTCATCCTGCACGTGGCGCCGGCGGTCGCGCGAGCGGCAATGGAAAGTGGTGTGGCCGAGCGACCGATCGTCGACTTCGCCGAATACAAGCTCGACCTCGAGAATGTCGTCTATCGTTCCGGCCAAGTCATGCGGCCGATCTTCGAGGCGGCGCGGAAGCACGCGCGACGGATCGTGTATGCCGAGGGCGAGGACGAGCGCGCCCTTCGCGCGGCGCAGATCGTGGTCGACGACGGCACCGCACGCCCGGTGCTGCTCGGCAATCGCGACACGATCGCGGCGCGGATCGCCGAACTCGGTCTCCGCATCAGAATCGATCGCGAGATCGAGGTGCTCGATCCCGCGACCGACCACGAGGTTTTCGATCCGGTCATCGGTGCTTACCAGAAGCTCGTGTCTCGGCGCGGCATCATACCCGACGCGGCGGTGCGCGTGCTTCGCGGCCGCCCAACGGTCGCCGCCGCGATGCTGCTGGAAGCAGGGCTCGTGGACGGGGCGCTCGTCGGCGGCCTGTCCTCCTGGCCTCGACAGATGCAGCATGTGCTGCCGATCATCGCGCGGAACGCGCGCGCCGATCGGGTGTACGCGCTGTCGGGCCTGATCCAGGCGAACGGCGTCCTCTTCTTCTGCGACACGCACATGGTTCTCGATCCGACCGCGGAGCAGGTTTGCGAGATGACGCTGATGGCCGCCGACGCGGTCCGTGTCTTCGGGCTGCAGCCGCGGGCGGCGTTGCTGTCGCACTCCAACTTCGGAACCAGCGAGAGCCGATCCGCGCGCAAGATGCGCCACGCGCTCGCGTTGCTTCGCGAAAGGGCGCCTGACCTCGATGTGGATGGCGAGATGCATGCCGATCTCGCCCTGTCGGAAGCGCTGCGTCACCGCGCCGTACCGGACACGCGGTTCGCCGGCACGGCGAACCTGCTCGTCATGCCGTCGCTGGACGCGGCAAACATCAGTTTCAATCTGTTGAAGGCGGCAGGGGAAGGTCTGCAGCTCGGACCGATGCTGCTCGGCATGTCGAAGCCGATCCACGTGCTGGTCCAGACGACCACGGCGCGTGGTATCGCCAACATGACCGCAGTGGTGGCGCGGCAGGCCGCCGGCGGAACACTGGAATAACGTCGGCCGTTACGGTTTCGAGTCTGCCTGAACCGCCCGCAGGCAGCGCTGGTCCAGGCTTCGGCTTCGGGGACTCGTGTCCGCGACGGCGACATTGCTTGCCTGTTGCCAAGCGGCATGGCACTTCTTCGCGGCCACCGGCGCGACCATCCGGCCTTCGCCAGGGGACGGCGCGCCGATCGGAGAGGATCGGAGGTCCGTCGCCCGTGATCAAGAAGCTTCGCAAGGCCGTTCTTCCCGTCGCGGGCCTCGGGACGCGCTTCCTTCCGGCCACCAAGGCGATGGCCAAGGAGATGCTCCCCGTCGTCGACCGACCTCTCATTCAGTACGCGATCGACGAGGCGCGCGCAGCCGGAATCGAACAGTTTTGCATGATCACGGGCCGCGGCAAGACCGCGCTCGTCGAGTATTTCGATGTCGCCTTCGAGCTCGAATCCACGCTCAAGGCCCGGAACAAGCAGGACGCGCTGGAAACGCTCCGGCAGACGCAGATGCAACCCGGTTCGGTTGTTGCAGTCCGCCAGCAGGAGCCGCTCGGGCTCGGTCACGCGATCTGGTGCGCACGTTCGTTCATTGGCGACGATCCGTTCGCGATCCTGCTTCCCGACGACATCGTCCTGTCGGAAACGCCGTGCCTGAGACAGCTCGCCGACGTGTACGACGAGACCGGCGGCGCCGTCGTCGCGATCGAGGAGGTGCCGCGCGACAAGACGAACCGCTACGGTATTCTCGACGTGGAAAGTGACGACGGCCGGCTTGTGTCAATCAAGGGCCTCGTCGAGAAGCCGGACCCGGCGGACGCTCCTTCCAATCTCTCGATCATCGGCCGATATGTCCTGACTGCGAACGTGATCCCCCATCTCGCGCGCATGGAGCGAGGATCCGGAGGCGAGGTCCAGCTGACCGATGGCATGGCGCGGATGATCGGCGAGGTTCCGTTTCACGGTCTCCGTTACGAGGGAACGCGGTTCGACTGCGGCGACAAGATCGGGTTCCTGGAGGCGCAGATCGCGTTCTCGCTGGAACGCGAGGACCTGGCGCCCGCGGTCCGGGCCTTCCTCAAGAAGTATGGGGAGGCCTGAGGCGATGGCATTCCGGCACGCGTTTCCCGCGTCCTCGCTCCGCGAGTACGACATCCGCGGCATCGTCGGCACGTCGCTTTCCACGGCGGACGCCTTCGCCGTGGGCCGCGGCTTCGGCACGATGGTCAGCCGGAACGGCGGCAGCCGCGTCGCCGTCGGTTACGACGGTCGCCTGTCCTCGCCGGAGCTCGAGGCGGCGCTGGTCGACGGGCTGATCGCGAGCGGCGTCACGGCGCTCCGGGTCGGATGCGGGCCGACGCCGATGCTCTACTTCGCCGCGACCGTGCTGAAGGCGGATGGCGGGATCATGGTGACGGGGAGCCACAACCCGCCGCACTACAACGGCTTCAAGATGATGTTCGCGGGCAAGCCCTTCTACGGCGAGGCGATCCAGACGCTCGGCAGACTGACCGCCGACGGCAATGTCGTGGAGGGCAAAACCGGGCAGGCCGAGACCGTGGAGGTCGCCGGCGACTACGTCGCCCGCCTGCTCGCCGACTGGGACGGGGGCGACCGGCGTCTGAAGATCGTCTGGGACAACGGGAACGGTGCGGCGGGCGACGTGCTCGGACGTCTGCTCCGCTCGCTCCCGGGCGAGCATGTCGTGTTGAACGCGGCGATCGACGGGCGCTTCCCGGCGCACCATCCGGATCCGACGGTCGCGAAGAACCTCGAGCAGATCATCGCATCGGTGCGCGAGAACGGCGCCGACCTTGGGATCGCCTTCGACGGCGACGCGGACCGGATCGGCGTCGTGGATGACAAGGGGCAGATCCTGTGGGGCGATCAGCTCCTGGTGGTGCTCGCGCGCGACGTGCTCCGGTCGCATCCCGGCGGAACGATCATCGCGGACGTCAAGGCGAGCCAGGTCCTATTCGACGAGGTCGAGCGCGCCGGAGGCACCCCGCTCATGTGGCGGACCGGCCACTCGCTGATCAAGTCGAAAATGGCGGAAACCGGCTCGCCCTTGGCCGGCGAGATGTCGGGCCACGTCTTCTTCGCCGACAAGTGGTACGGGTTCGACGACGCGCTCTACGCCGCGGTCCGTCTTCTCGGCATCGTGGCTCGGTCTTCGGAAACGCTCTCTTCCATCCGTGAGGCGCTGCCGCGCACGGTCGCGACGCCGGAACTCCGGTTCGATTGCACCGACGAGCGGAAGTTCGGGGTCATCGGCGAGGTCGCGGGCAGGCTCCGCGAGCAGGGCGCCAGGGTGTCCGACATCGACGGGGTGCGGGTCTCGACCGCGGACGGATGGTGGCTTCTCCGGGCCTCGAACACGCAGGCGGTGCTCGTGGCGCGAGCGGAAGCGGCCGACGAAGCGGGTCTCGACCGACTGAAGGCGGCGTTGAGCCGAGAGCTCGAGGCATCGGGGATCGCGAGCCCGGATTTCTCGGGCGAGAACGCCGGCCACTGAGGCGGACGTGGCGACACGCGACGTCCGCTCCCTGATCGAGCCTGGGCAGTGGGTCCGGCATCCCGCCGAACCTGACTGGGGGATCGGCCAGGTGCAGTCGGCGATCGGCAGCCGCGTGACGGTGAACTTCCCCGAACGCGGCAAGGTCGTGATCAACGCGGGCGTGGTCGAGCTCGAGATCGTCGGCTGACCTGATGGAATCGGTCCCGCGTGTTCCGGGGCTTGCGGGAGCGACCCGGCGATGAAATCTCAGGACGCGATGCTCGACACCGCTCCCATCGTCGATCCGTTCGGTCGCGCCATCTCCTATGTCCGTCTATCAGTGACCGACCGCTGCGATCTTCGATGCATCTACTGCATGCCGGAGCAGCAGCGCTTCCTCCCGAAGCCGCTCGTTCTCACGATCGAGGAACTGCAACGCGTCGCCGAGGCCTTCATCCGGCTCGGCGCGCGACGTCTTCGGATCACCGGCGGCGAACCCCTGGTCCGGCGCGACGTGTCGCGCCTGCTCCAGGGGCTCGGCGCCCATCTCGGGCGCGGTCTGGACGAGCTGACATTGACCACGAACGGCTCGCTCCTCGCGACCCATGCCGAAGCGCTCGCCGCCGCCGGGATCCGGCGAATCAACGTCAGCCTCGACACGCTCGATCCCGACGCGTTCCGGATGGTCACGCGCGGCGGCCGCCTGGAGGCGACGCTCCTCGGGATCGAAGCGGCGACTGCCGCCGGGATCGCGATCAAGATCAACACGGTCGCGCTGCGCGGCATCAACGACGGCGAGTTCGACAGGCTGATCCGTTGGTGCGGGGCCGCCGGTCACGATCTTTGCCTGATCGAAACCATGCCGATGGGCGCGGTCGAGGAGGACCGGACGGACCGCTACCTCCCGCTGTCCGTCGTCCGTGCGGCGCTCGCGCGGCGCTGGACGCTGCTGCCGACCACGCACCGGACGGGCGGGCCGGCCCGTTACGTCGAGATCGCCGAGACCGGTCGGCGTCTCGGGTTCATCACCCCGATGACCCACAATTTCTGCGAACAGTGCAACCGTGTCAGGGTGTCCTGCACGGGCATGCTGTTCCTCTGCCTCGGCCAGGAGGACAGCGCCGACCTGCGGCAGGTGATCCGGGGCGGCGCCTCGGATGCGGCGCTCGACGAGGCGATCCGGCGCGCGATCGCGCGGAAGCCGAAAGGCCACGACTTCGTCATCGGGCGGCGTGACGAAGCGCCAACGATCGCGCGCCATATGAGCCTGACGGGCGGCTGATCGCGTCGGCTTCATCGTTCGTTCAGGACGATCGCGCAGGATGGGGGCGTTTTCCAACGGAGGCAGCGCCGTGTCCGCCCATCCATGCGCCACTCGTTCCTCGATCCTCGTCGCCGACAACGACATCGTGCTCAGGAGCGTGCTCAGGGCCCTCTTCGCGCGGCTCGGGTTCGACGTCGCGCTGCTGTCGGAAGGCGGAGCCGCCGTCGCCGGCGCCGGCCGTGGTCGCTCGGTGGTGCTCGCGGTGCTGGATCTCGACATGCCCGGCGGCGGTCTGGCGGCGTGCCGTGCGCTCCGTGCCGATCCTGACTTCGTCCACGTTCCGGTGGTGATCCTCACCGGCTACGGCGACGAGGCCACCAGGCGCGACTGTCTCCGCGCCGGCGCCTGCCTGTTCCTGACAAAACCGTTCAATCCCGCCCGTCTGCTGACCGAGATGGCGCCTTTCCTGCCGCTCGACGTGTCGGGTCAGGCCGAACTCGCCGCGATCGTCGAACAGGATCGTGGCATCGAACTTCGCGACGTCGTCGCGTCGCGCGCGCTTGAGATCGCGCTTCAATGATCGATCGGCACCGGGACGGCGCATTCGGCGGGGATCGGGCGAGGATCGCGGGCGTCGGCCGGTCGGACGGCGACGGATCCGTCCCGCCTTCGGTCGCGGGTGGGACGTCCGATCAGGGCGCCGGTGCGACCAGCGCACCCGGTGGTTGCGACAGGGCGTCGTGGCCGCCCGGCGGCGGGTTGTAGATCGGAGCGGTTTGCTGGCAAGCGGCGAGGAGCGATGCCGCCGCGAGAAGAAGGACCGTGAAGCGCGGCATCAGGTTGAGACTCCGTTTCGCGCGCAGCATAACGGGATCCGTCCCGTCGTCGATCCTGGCGGCCCGGCAGGATCGCTCAGGGGGAGGCGTCCGGCGCCGTTGGGTCGCCGAACACGTCCGTAAGCCTGGTTCGGAATGCGCCGCGCTCGAGCGGCTTCTGCTGCGTCGGAGCGGGTGCCCAACCCGTCAGGACGCCGATCCGGAGCGAGACGGGCAGCGACCCCGCCGCGTCCGAGGCGGCGGCGAGAGCGGCCGGGAACAGGAGCCGGCTCGGCACACGCCGGTCGCGTAGCGCGATCGCGTTGGTTTCTCCCGCGTCTCGGAGGTCGCGGATCAGCGCGAACGGATCGGCGTAGGCGAGCGGGATCTCGTCGGCGTCCACCACGGGCAGCGCGAAGCCGGCACGCTGGAGAAGGGCAGCGCCGTCGCGAAGCTCGGGAAACGGCGAGATCCTGGGCGAGGCGCCACCACGGATCGCGGTCTCGGCTTCGATCAGAGCCATCCGGAGCGGGCGGAGCGTGTCCAGCACGGGAATGCTCGCGAGCAGGAGCCCGTCGGGGCGGAGAGCTCGCCTGATCTGGATGAGCGTGCCGGGAACGTCGTTGACCCAGTGCAGCGAAAGGTTGGCGACCACCAGGTCGAAAGCGCCGTCCCGGAACGGCAGGCGCTCCTCGTCGCCGGCCAGCGGCAGGCCGCCCGCGCGCCGCGCCATCGCGGCGGCGAGATCGAGACTGACCACCGTCCCGATCCCGCGCGCGATCAGCCTCGGTGCGACGGCGCCGCGGCCGCCGAGATCGAGTGCCGTGTCGAAACGGCGCGACACGTCGTCGAGGCGATCGAGCAGCCGGTCGGCCGCCTCGTCGAGGATCGGCATGACATGCTCGACCCGGGCGGCGGCACGCTCGCGATGCAGCCGGACCGCGCGACGGTCGAACGGCGCGGCGTCGCTCAACGGGCGCGCGCTCGAGGATGGGCCGGCGCCCCGGTTCGTCCGAGGGAAGTGGGCGCGGCCATGATCCGCCGGACGGAGCTCAGGCAGGCGAGGGGTTCCATGCGTCGGATGTTGCGTGCCGAACGCGGATTGTGAACCGTCGCACCGCGGCTTTCATGTTACGATATCGGTATGAACACAGCTTTTCGTTTCGTATTGGACCTCGCCGTCCCGCCGCATTGCCCGACCTGCGACCGGATCGTCTCGGCGGACGGGGCGTTCTGCGCGCCATGTTTCGGCCGGCTGCGCTTCGTCCTCGATCCATGCTGCCGCGCCTGCGGGTCACCGTTCCCGAGTCGCGACCTCGGCGAGGCCCGCATCGTCTGCGAGAGCTGCGACCTGGCTCCGCCTCCCTGGGACGAGGCACGCGCGGCGCTGCTCTACGACGACGCGTCGCGCCGTCTGGTGCTTCCGCTGAAATATGCCGACCGCGTCGAGAACGCGCACGTGCTCGGCGCGCACATGGCGCGCGCCGCGAGCGCGCTTCTGGACCGGACCGACCTCGTGGTCCCGGTGCCGCTGCACCGGTCGAGGCTGTTCTCCCGCCGCTACAACCAGGCGGCTCTGCTCGGGCGCGCGATCCTCCAGGCGCGTCCTCCCGATCGCCGACCAACCCTCCTGGTCGACGCGCTCCGACGGTCGCGGCGCACGCGGAAGCTCGCTCACCAGTCGGCCGCCGCGCGCCGCGACGAGATGGAAGGTGCGATCGCGCCCGCTCCCGCACGCCGGGGGCGCCTCGCGGGACGCCGCGTCCTCCTGGTGGACGACGTGCTCACCACGGGCGCGACCGCGCGCTCCTGCACGCTGGCGCTCCGGGACGCGGGCGCCGTCTGGGTGGGGTTGGTCGTGGCGGCGCGGACGCCGCCGCCCTCCTTCGGAGTTTCGCCCCTTGCCGGGTCGATCGACAGCGCCGACGTTTGACCAGGTCGTCCTGGGACACGCGGATAGCACGAGAAACATGCCGAAGGTCGAGATC
>CAXUBA010000049.1:0-16805 GCA_964249205.1 uncultured Acetobacteraceae bacterium
AACGGATGTCGCCTTCGGCGGCGCCTTCGATGAGCGAGGGCGGCCTCGTCCCCCGACCGGTGTCGTTCCGCCTCTTCCTGCTGCACGACGGCGCGCGCTGGGTGCCGCTGCCCGCCGGCTTCGTCCGCGTGCTCGACGGCGACGGCGACCCGGCCGGCGTCCTGCCGCGGCAGGGGCTCTCGAAGGACCTGTTCGTGGTCCCGAGCGACGACGACGAGAACGAGGCGGTGAGCTGGCCCGCCGCGCCGGAGCGGATCGCGCCGCGCGCCCGCCCGGTGCCGCGTCGGCTGGAAGGCGACCTGCCGGCGCGGGTCGCGGAGGAGTTCTTTTCGCTTGGACGCGAGCTCGAACAGCTCGAAACCCGGGCGCGGCTCGCGCGCGCGATGGCGACCCGGCTCGAACGGTTCGCGGGACGCCCCCGGGAACTGGTCGATCTCCGGATCCTCGGCGCCTGCCTGTCGCGGACCGAACTCCTGCCGGAGGAGGTGCTGGTCGATCCGAGCGCACCCGGTCTTGCGCCCGCGCTGGCGCTCCTGGCCTCCGGCACCGGCGGCTTCGCGGCCGAGGTGCGGCGGACGGCGCTCCGGATCGAGCGGCTGCGCGATCGGATCACCAGCGAGATGCACGGCACGCTGAGCCGGAGCATGGGCGCCGTGCTCGACGAGTTCAGCGAAAGCGGCAGCGGCAGCGGCCTCGATCGTCTCGGTCACGTCACCGCGGCCGTTCTCGGCTTCACCGCGACGCTCGCGGGGCTCGCCGCCGAAACGATGACGCGCGGCGACTCCCGGCTCTTCCTCGAGCTCGGGCTGCGCCTCGAACGGGCGGAAACGGTGGTCACCGAGCTCGGCGCCGCGCTCGGACCGGCGTCGGTCCTGCCCGGTCCGCCGGGCGTGCGCCGCGGACCCGATCTCGACGCGGCGCTCGACCTTCTGCTCGAACTCCGCGACAGCACGATCACCTATCGCGGCCGCTATCCCGGCCGGGTGGAACCCGGTCTCGTGCTGGACCTGCTGCTGGCGGACCGGCAGAACCCGCGCGCGCTCGCCTTCCAGCTCGTCGAGGCGCGCGCGCTGCTAGGGGCGCTCGGCGAGGTGAGCGGCGTCACCATGGTCGATCGCGTGGAGACGCTGATCCGCGAGGTCGACGCGCTGGTCGCGAGCGTGCTGGAGGCCGACGACGCGGAACCGGCGACGGCCTCGCTGCCGGAGGCGCTCGACGCCGCGGCCGCCGACATCACGGCGATCCAGCGCGCCGTGGCGCGGCGCTACATCGACCTGCTGCCGGCCGCGATGCGGACGATCGGCGGATGATCTACCGCGTCCGCCACGTCACGACCTACAGCTACGCGCGGCCGGTCGAGCTCGGTTCGCACCTCGCCCACCTGCTGCCGCGCCCCATCGAGGGCGCGCAGCGCGTCAGGAGTTCGGTGCTGTCGACCGAGCCCGCGCTCAGCTTCTCGAGGCACGAGCAGGACCATTTCGGCAACCGCACGGCCTGGCTGACGATCGAGCAGCCGCACCGGCGCTTCGTCGTGACGGCGACCTCGGTCGTCGACGTCGGCTTCGCCCCGCCGCCGCCGGCGGACGCGACCGCGCCCTGGGAGGAGGTCGCCGCGGCCGCACGCGGCAGGGCGGGGTGGGACGTCTACGAATTCCTGCTGCCGAGCCCGAAACTGCCGGCGAGCGAGGCGGCCCGCCGCTTCGTCGCACCGTGCTTTCCGCCGGGGACGCCGATCCTCGCGGGACTGCTTGCGCTGAACGCGCTGATCAAGCGGGATTTCCGGTTCAAGGCGGGGGTGACCAGCCTGGCCACCACGGTCGGCGAGCTGCTGGCCGGGCGGGAAGGGGTCTGCCAGGACTTCACTCATCTGATGCTGTCCTGCCTCCGGGCGCTCGGCCTGCCGGCGCGCTACACGTCGGGCTACATCCGGACCTATCCGGCGCCGGGCAAGGAGAAGCGCCCGGGATCGGACGTGAGCCACGCCTGGGCCGGCGCGTGGCTCGGTCCGGAGCTCGGCTGGGTCGGGCTCGACCCCACCAACGGTATCGTGGTCCGGGACGAGCACGTGGTTCTCGGCTGGGGACGGGACTTCTCCGACGTCAGCCCGCTCTACGGGGTCATTCTCGGCGGCGGCCGGCACGCGCTCGACGTGTCAGTCGACCTCGCCGTCGGGGGCTGAGCCGGCGCGCGAGCGGTTCAGTTTCGCGCAGATGCACGTATCATCTCGGCAGGATGGGCAGCGGAGCTGTCTAGTTCGCCGCGAACAGTTCCGCGAGCTTCTGCATCATCGTGCCGCCGAGTTCCTCCGCATCCGTGATGGTGACGGCTCGACGGTAGTAGCGGGTGACGTCGTGACCGATCCCGATCGCGATCAGCTCGACCGAGGGGCGCGCCTCGATGTCGCGGATCACCTCGCGAAGGTGCCGCTCGAGATAGGCGCCGGGATTGATCGAGAGCGTGCTGTCATCGACGGGCGCGCCGTCGCTGATCACCATCAGGATCCGACGCTGTTCGCGCCGGACGACGAGACGCCTGTAGGCCCAGAGCAGCGCCTCGCCATCGATGTTCTCCTTGAGCAGGCCCTCCCGGAGCATCAGGCCGAGGTTGCGTCGCGCCCGTCGCCAGGGCTCGTCGGCGGCCTTGTAGACGATGTGGCGAAGATCGTTGAGGCGTCCCGGGTTGCGCGGCTTGCCGTCGGCCGCCCAGCGCTCGCGCGACTGGCCGCCCTTCCAGGCGCGCGTGGTGAAGCCGAGCACCTCGACCTTGACGCCGCAGCGCTCGAGCGTGCGGGCGAGGATGTCGCCGCACATCGCGGCCACGGTGATCGGACGGCCGCGCATCGAGCCCGAATTGTCGATCAGCAGCGACACCACCGTGTCGCGGAAGTCGGTTTCGCGCTCGCGCTTGTAGGTCAGCGGCACGGTCGGGTTGGCGACGACGCGCGCGAGGCGCGCGACGTCGAGCATGCCTTCCTCGAGGTCGAAATCCCAGGCGCGCGTCTGCTGCGCCATCAGCCGCCGCTGCAGCCGGTTGGCGAGACGCGCGACAACGCTGTGCAGGTGGAGCAACTGCTGGTCGAGAAGCTGCCGGAGGCGGGCAAGCTCGTCGGCGTCGCAGAGATCGGTCGCCGAGCACTCCTCGTCGAAGGTGCGCGTGTAGGCGCGGTAGTCGGCGCGATCGCCGGGCTCCATCGCGTTCTCGCGACGCGGCGACGGTCCGCCGGGTCGCTCCTCGCCTTCGGCGTCCGCGCCGTCCTCGTCGTCCGCCTCGTCCCCCTCCGGCGCCGCCTCGAGCGCCGCCTGCTCGTCGGGCGAGGCGCCGAGCATCCCGTCCTGCTCCTGCTCCTCCGAGCCCGGCTCTTCCGGCTCGCTTTCGGCAGCCGCCTGCTCGGCGGGCTGCTCCGCACGCTCTTCGCTGTCCTCGGCCGTCTCGTCGGTCTCGGCTTCCGCTTCGGCGAGGTTGAAGGTCGCGAGGAGCCGGCGGGACGCGCGCGCGAAGGCTGACTGATCGTCGATCGCGCGCGCCATGTCGTCGAGCGTCGCGCGCGCGGCCGGGTCGAGTTCGTCGCGCCACTGCCGGAGCACGCGCTCGACGACCGGTCCCGCGGCTTCACCTGAAAGACGCTCGCGGACGAGGAGCCCGAGCGCCGCCGCGACGGGAAGCTGCTCCTTGCGTGTCATGCGGTCGAACCCGTCGGCCTCGCAGTCGTGACGCAGACGGGCGCCGAGATTGGCGGCGACGCCGGTCATGTAACGGCTGCCGAGCACCTCGATGCGGGCCTGCTCGATCGCGTCGAACGCGTCGCGCGCTTCACGCGGCTCTGGGTTGCGAGCGGCATGGAGAGCCGCGTCGTGGTGCCGGAGGCGGAGCGCCATGGCATCGGCCGCCCCGCGCAGCCGGGCGCGTTCCGCGTCGGGCAGGGTGCGCGTCGGCAGCGGCAGCCGTGCCCGCTTGCCGCTCAGCATCTCCTTGCCGGCGGCAAACGTCACCTCGGCCTCGTGCTCCCGCGAGATCGCGCGGACGGTGCCCGCGGTCGCCCGCTTGAAGCTCTCGGTCGGACCGTCGGTGCCACCGGGCTTCCGCCCCTCACTCCCGGCCACGACGCCGCCCGCTCGTCAGCGGCCGCCGGCGCCGCGCGCCGCGTAGTTGCCCGTCGCGACGTCGGCGTTGAAGCAGCGCTGGTAGTATTCGGCGACGGTCGGGCGCTCGGCCTCGTCGCACTTGTTGAGGAAGGTGAGGCGGAAGGCGAAGCCGACATCGCCGAAGATCCGCGCGTTCTCGGCCCACGTCAGCACCGTCCGGGGCGACATCACGGTCGAAAGGTCGCCCGACACGAAGCCGGCGCGCGTCAGATCCGCGAGCGCCACCATGCTTTCCACCTGCCGCTTCCCGTCGCGGTCCGACGCGTCGATGCCCATCTTCGCGACCACGATCGCAACCTCCTGGGCGTGCGGGAGGTAGTTCAGCGTGGCCACGATGCTCCAGCGGTCCATCTGACCCTGATTGATCTGCTGCACCCCGTGGTAGAGGCCGGTCGTGTCGCCGAGCCCGACCGTGTTGGCCGTGGCGAAGAGGCGGAAGGCCGGGTGCGGGCGGATCACCCGGTTCTGGTCGAGGAGGGTCAACTTGCCCTCGACCTCGAGGACACGCTGGATCACGAACATCACGTCGGGGCGGCCGGCGTCGTACTCGTCGAACACGAGCGCGACCGGCCGCTGGAGCGCCCAGGGCAGCAGGCCTTCGCGAAACTCGGTCACCTGGCGGCCGTCGCGCAGCACGATCGCGTCCTTGCCGACGAGGTCGATGCGCGAGATGTGGCTGTCGAGATTGATCCGGATGCAGGGCCAGTTCAGCCGGGCGGCCACCTGCTCGACATGGGTCGACTTGCCCGTGCCGTGATAGCCCTGGATCAGCACGCGGCGGTTGAAGGCGAAGCCGGCGACGATCGCGAGCGTCGTGTCGCGATCGAACTTGTAGGTCGGATCGATCTCCGGGACGTGCTCGGTCCGGACCGAGAAGGCAGGAACGGACAGGTCGCTGTCGATGCCGAAGACCTCGCGCACCGCGACCGTCCGCTCCGGCAGCCCGATCGCGTCGATGGGCGGTGCGGCGTCGTCGGTGGTGCTCTCGACCCCGTCTTCGGTCAGAGCGGCGATCTTGGTCATCAGTCGGTCAGTCTCCCGGTGTCGTCCCTGGATGGATGCGCCAGCGTCGCGCCGGCGGAGCGTGGCTCCGTCGTCTGACGTGCCTCATGGGGCGTCGGCGCCGTCGCGTCCAGAGAGATGGTGATGCCGGGACGCGATCGGAGAAGGGCAGTCGGTCAGCGCGCGCCGACCGCGGTCTCGGCGGCGAGATGGCGTCGGAGCATCGAATAGGCCTGGTTGATGGTCTTCAGCCGCTCTTCGGCCAAGCGGTCGCCGTTGTTGCGATCGGGATGGTGCCGCTTGGCGAGGTCCTTCCAGCGTGACTTCACCTCGTCGAGCGACACCGGCCAGCGGAGGCCGAGCGCGTCGAGCGGCTCGCGAAGAGCGGCGGGCGCTTCGGCCCGCGCGAAATCGGCCGCTCGGCCGGCGGCCGCGCGGCGGGTCTCCGACAGCACGCCGACCGGGTCGTGGATCGCGTCTTCCGGCCGGAGCGTGCTGCCGAGCGAGCCGAGCCGCCAGGATGGCCGCTGCCAGTGCGTGTCGGCCCTGATCTGGGCCTCGATCTGGCCCGGGCTCATCCCTTTGTAGTAGTCCCACTTGCCGTTATAGGCGCGCACGTGCTCGAGGCAGAACCACCAGTACTCGTTGAGGCTGGTGCGGGACTTCGGCGCGCGGTAGCCCGCATGTGCCTCGCAGCCCGGAATGTCGCATGCCCGGCCCGGCGCGTCCGGGTCGGGATCGAAGGCCCGGAACCGCTGGGTTCGACGATTGATCACACCGCACCATGTGCGGAAGCACGAAGCGAGGACAAGATCTTGACGGGACCGGAAGCGACCAGATCATGACGAGATCGGAACGGATCAGCGCCGCGCTTGTTGCGCGCTTCGCACCGGCGCGGGTCGAGGTCGCGGACCGCAGCGCGCTGCATGCGGGACATGCCGGCAGTAGCGGCGCGGGCGAGACGCATTACGACGTGCTGGTGGTCGCGGACGCCTTCTCGGGGATGTCGCGCGTGGCGCGCGAGCGGGCGGTGCAGGAGGCGGTCGCGACCGAGTTCGCGTCCGGGCTGCACGCCCTGTCGCTGGTGCTCCGGACGTCGCAGGAGATCGACCGTGCCGGCCGCGGATGACGGCCGATCGATGACGCGATACGCCACGGTCGTTGCGGCGCGGACGATTGTCCCCCCCGCCGCCCGTCAGTCGTTCATCGGGTAGGAGCGAATCAGCTTCGTTTGACGGCGCCACAGGGCCAGCAGGGCGAGAGGACCCGTCGCGCGATGCCCGCGCCGACGCATCGCGGCGCCGATCCGGAACGCTTCCCCGTAATGCTCGAACTGGGCGCTGTAGGCGCTCGCGAGCGTGGTCCGGGGATCCCAGATGTGCGTCGCCTCGGAACCGATGCCGTTGATCTCAATGATCCGGAAGCCGTCGCCGCGCCGGAGCGAGGCGAGGTCGCGGTAGCGGAGGTCGACCCGGCCGAAATGGAAATCCGGCAGCGCGCGGCAGACGGTGTCGATCGTTTCGCGGAGCGCGTCGGTCGCGAGCGCCGACCCGTCGTGGAAGAGCGAGCCCTTGCAGTGATTGCCGGCGAAGACGAGGCGGACGGTTTCGCCGTCCGGCACGACCGCGTCGGCCCGCGCACCGAGACGCGGCAGGTAGAGTCCGGCGGTGCGGCGTAGGCGCACGTCGGCGTCGATCAGCGCGCGGAGCGTCCGGCGTCCGTCGCCGACGACCGTGGGGGACGATTTCAGCGTAATCGAGCTGATCCGCGGCGCGCCGTCCGGATGGCGGATGTAGAACACGCCGGCCTCGCCCTCGTAGGGGACGAACTCCTGCACGAGGAGGGTTACGCCGCGCGGAAAGCTGGCGAGCGTCGGCGCGAGCGAAGCGTGGTCGGGAACGAGGCGCACGCCGGCACCGTGGCAGCCGACGTCGGGCTTAATCACGACCGGGAAGCCGAGCCCGAGTTCGCGCATCAGCCCGTCGACGCACGCAACGTCGTCTTCACCAGTCACGAAGGCACGGAACGGCGCGATCCACCGGCGCCCGGCCTCGCTCGCCTGTCCGAGAATCCCGGTCTTGCTCTCGCCGCAGAGCCCACCGGCTTCGATATGCGGGTTGGCGGCAGTCGGCAGCGTGAAGTTGCGGTAGCGGAGGCCGAGCCAGAGCCAGTGCAGCACGACGGGCGTGTAGAACAGCCAACCCGGCCAGTACTCGAACGGCGAGATGAGGCGATCCGCCTCGGTCGCCCCGTCCGGGATGATGGTCGCCGCGGTCGTGCTCATTCGACTTCTTTCTGGATCGACGCGGCCACGCGTCCGGCGGCCACGACAAGGATGACGAAGCCGATCATGCCGGCCCAGCGCCAGGCGCCGAAATGCTCCATCAGGAACCTTCCCACGCGAAGCGATAGCAGGAACAGGAGGGAGGTCCAGATCGACGTCGCGACCACCGCCGCGGTGGCGAAGCGGACGAAGTCGGCGCCGAGGAAGCCGCACGCGGTGTAGGTCGGCAGCCGGGCCCCTGGGATGAACCGGCTGACGAACACGACGCGGAACAGGCGGCTCTTCAGCCATTCCTGGCCGCGCCGGCGCCGGTTGACGTGCACGACCCGGAGCAGGGGCGGGAAGAGAGCGGCGAGCCGGCCGAGGCCGTAGAGCCCGAGATCGCCGAGAACGATGCCGAGGTAGAGCGACGCGAGCGCGATGTGCCAGGCGAGCTTGCCGTTCGAGACCTGCATCGCGGCGATGACGGTCGCCGCGTCCTCGAGGATGAAGGTGCCGACGATGATCGCACCGCCCTCGAGCAGCGGACGCTTCCCGGCGGCCGCCATCAGCGCGTTGACCGAAAGGTGGATCACGCGACGGCAGCCCCGGGGCGTAATCCCATTCCTACCCCGATCCCGTTTCCCGAGCGGGCGTCGTGGCCGCCCGGTGCAGCGGCTTACAGGGAACGGTTCGGCGCGTCACGAGCCGTGCGGATGGAGCCGGTGTTCCCAGATCCGGTGCACGGCAGGGGAGCTTCGCCGCGCCGGAGCCGCCTTCAGGGCGGCGGGGGCGACCGCCGTCGGACTGGACCCGACGGCAGGGGCGGCGCCAGCCCCGCCGACCGGCGGGAGCGCGCCGCCGTGAACCGCATCCTGGCAGGCCTGGCTCTTGCCGACGCCGAACTGGACTGTCGGCAGGATCGCGAGCGGGACGAACAGGACGCCGAGCGCCGCCGCGGCGGCGCCCCGACCGACGATCTCGGCGCCGGGCAGCACCGACGGGCTCGAGAGCGAGCCGCCGATGTTGATCGGGCCGGGCAGCGAACCGATGCTGAAGCGGGTGGAGCGCGTCGTCAGCGCGTAGTGGATCGTGTCGTTCCGGAGATCGATGCTGCCCTGGCCGGTCGTGCGGGCCTCGCCCGTCTGCAGGATGAACAGCTGCGTGTTCAGGACGCCGTCGTCGAGCGGCAGGGCGGCAACGAAACAGTCGACGTTCGTGCGGCTCGGCACGCCGAGCGCCGACAGGAGCGCGTTGCTGAATTCGAGACCGAGCAGGTCGGGTAACAGCGACGAGATGTCGCCGCCGTCGCGCATGTACAGCTCGACCCCACCATGGCCGTGCGCGACGAGATCGGCGATCGAACCGCCGGTGCCGTTCAGCCTTAGGCCGCCGCCGACGATTCCTTTGCCATGGAACACGTGGGTCGCGTTCAGGAGATGCGACAGGTCAACGTCTCGCACGGTCACGGTCGCATCGGCGTGGACGCCGTGCGCTGCGGGATCGAGCGTGCCGTGACCGGCGAGTTCGCCACGCCCGACGGCGAAATCGAGCTTCCGGATGTCGACCGCGCCGTTCCGGATCGTGAATTCGACGACGATGTTGTCGAGTGGGACGAACTTCCCTTCGACGTGGTCGCCTTTGTAGCCGAGGTCGACGTTCATCGCCTTCAGCTTCGGCAGGCTGATCGGCGTGGTCGGCAGCACGTTGCTGCCGTGCGCCGCCGCGCCGGCATGCGCCTGACGGTTCTCCGTCGGATGCCCGGGCTTCGCACCGAGAAAGCCGCCGAGATCGGCCAGGTTGACCTTGTGCGAATGCAGGGTCGCCTGGAGCGCAGGTGGAGTTTCGTGCGGATCGACAGCGATCGTGCCGCCGAGATCGCTCGAGCCGAGGCGACCTTCGAAGTCGCGGAACACGATGCGCGACTTCGAGTAGTCGAGATGTCCCGCGATCCTGTAGGGCGGCGTGCTCGGGATTGGCACGCCGGTGAGCGGAAAGAGCTGCGCCATGTCGGCGCCCCGGAAGACGAGGCGAAGATCGGCGCCGGCGAAATGGAGCGGGTCCTGCACGGTGCCGTTGAGCGAAACGCGGGTCTGTCCGTTCGCGACCTGCAGATCGATCGGATAGGGCGTCCTTGCGTCGCGGACCGTGAGCAGGGCGCCGGCCACGAGATGGCCGGTGATCGGCTGGCCGGCGTAGGTGCCATTCGCGGCGACCACGATGCGGTTGCGAGTGCTGTCAGCGCCGTCCTGTGTCGTGTGGACGTCGAGCCGTAGCTTCGCGCGGAGCTTCGCCATCGCGACGTCGATCCGGCTGTCCTCGATCGTGATCAGGCCGAGCTTCGGGCTCGGACCCGGCTTCGCCGGCGTTTTCGACGGCTCCATGAACTTGAAGGTGTAGTTGTTGCTGCCGTCCGCCCGACCGATGATGTCGGCGTCGGCATGGTCGACGTCGATCAGCGGGATGACGATGCCGCGGCCGCGTATGTAGTCGAGGATGCCGACCGAGACGCGGAGATGCCGGACGGTCGCGACCGGCGGCTCGGTGTCGAACCCGGACGGTTCGGCGATCTTTACGTCATCGAGCGTCGCGGTGGTGACGCGACCGAGATGAACGTGGAGATGTGCCGCGGTGACCTTTCGGCCGAGTGCGGCGGTCGCCTGACCCTCGACGATCGGCAGGAACCAGTCCCAGCTCCAGAACACCACGAGAAGGACGATCGCGACGACAAGGAGGCCGAGGCTGCCGAGCCCGATCCGTCGGCGCCGTGTCATGTTTGCCGCCACGCCGTGTCTCCGAAACGGACGCGTCAACGTCCGAACGGCGAGCGCGGTTCCTCGACCGGGCCGGGACGGGTATGATCGTTGGGCATTCTGTTCCAGGCGGTTCCCTTGACTTTCCCGACCCCGACGTCGCGCCGTTTTCTTCTCGCGGCGACCGCTGCCGCGATCATCTTCCCCCGTCGTGCGTCGCGCGCCGCCGGCGCCGGATACGGGGCGTTCCTCGCGAGCGTGCGGGACGAAGCCGTCGCGGCGGGCGTTTCGGACGACATCGCCGCAGAAGCGCTGGCGCTCGAACGTCCGAACGCGCGGGTGATCGCGCTCGACCGGCACCAGCCCGAGTTCACCCTGACCTGGGCGCAGTACAAGGCGCGCGTGCTGCCGCCATCGCGCCTCGCGGAAGGCGCCGATCAGTATGCGCGCCAGGCTCCGCTGTTCCGGGAGATCACCGCGCGATACCGCGTCGATTCGGGCGTCATCATCGGGATCTGGGGGCTCGAATCGGGCTTCGGCGCCAAGACGGGTTCCTTCGGCGTGTTCGACTCGCTCGCGACGCTCGCGTTCGACGGGCGTCGGGCCAGGTTCTTCCGCGGCGAGCTCCTCGCGGCGTTGCGGATCGCCGACCGACGGGCGGTTCCGGTCGATGCCATGCTGAGCTCGTATGCCGGGGCGATGGGGCAGCCGCAGTTCATGCCGAGTGCGTATCTCCGTTACGCGCAGTCCTTCGCCGGGTCCGACCGCGCGGACATCTGGCGGAGCGAACCGGACGTGTTCGCGTCCGTCGCCAACTACCTCGCCCATTCCGGCTGGCACCAAGGCGAGCCCTGGGGACAGGCGGTTCGTCTCACCGGGGCAATCGATCCGTCGCTGGTCGGGCGCGCGAACGAGCGGACGCTCGGCGCATGGGAAGCGCTCGGCGTACGCCGCTTCGACGGGACGCGGTTCTCGCGCGCGGACGTGCCGGCAAGCCTCCTGTTGCCCGACGGTCCGGGCGGCGACGCGTTCCTGGTCTACCGCAACTTCGCGGCGATCCGACGCTACAACCCGTCCGACTTCTACGCGCTCGCGGTCGGACTGCTCGGCTCGGCCTCCACGTGAGGACCTGGTTCGGGGTCGGTCTCGCGATCCTGTCCGGGCTCGGCGGCTGCGTCCGCGAGAAGCCCCGCGTGTCAGCACCCGAAACGCATTACGTCGTGCCGCCGCCCTGGCAGGGAGACCGGGGGGTCTGGTTCTATCCATCGGCGCGGTTCGGCGGCTCGTTCTCCGGGCTGGCGGTCCCGATGACCGCCGCCTCGGCCGGCGTGCGGACCGCGGACGGTGCGGCGTTCGATCCTGCCGAGCCCGCCGCCGCCGTGCAGTCGCTTCAGCTTCCGGTCGTGCTCCGCGTCACCAACCTCGACAACGGGCGACGGATGCTGGTGCGCGCCGACGACCGTGGACCGGCGGATCCGGGGCGGGTCGTGGCGCTCGATGCGGCCGCGATGCGTCGGCTCGGGATGTCGGGGGTGACGGCGGTCTCGGTCGCGATCGATCCCGCGCTGTCGGAAGCGCTGGCCGATCGGTTCGACGCCCTGCCGCGGGCGACCGAAACGGCGCCGCTCGATCGCGTCACGTCGGTGCCGCTCGGGCCGCCGGGCGCCCCCGCGCCGGCGCCGTCCGCCGCTCCCGTCGCCGCGTCCCGAGGAGCGGGTCGCCGGTCGGACACGGTCACGGTGCCGTCCACGGTCGAGACGGTGCCGGTCGATGCGGCCGAGCTGACGCTCGACGCCGGGACCTTCAGCGGGGCGGACGCGGCGCGCTCGGTCGCCGCCAAGGTGGGGGGTATCGCTTCTGCGGCCGGGGGTGGGCGGCATCCCGAATGGCACGTCACGCGCGGACCGTTCGCGACCGTGGCGGAGGCGGACGCGGCGCTGGACCAGGCCGAGGCCGCCGGGATAAGCGGAGCACGGATCGTAGCGCGCGATCCGGTCGATTCGGCGGGCGAAGCCGTCGCGCCGTGATCGGGATCTCCGACGGCAAGGACACGGCGATGGGCGGCGACGGCGGACGGGACAGGCGGTCGGTGATGATCGGGGCCGCCGCGACGGCGACGCTGCTCACCCTCGGACGATCCGCGGAAGCGGCGGCGCGGCACGTGCGGCACAAGGCGGCCAAACCGGGCGGCGACGATGGTGGCGGCGGTGACGCCGCCGCCGCGTCGGGCTCGCCCGCCGACACGCCGATCGGCCCCTACGACACAGTGGCGCGCTGGGCAATCATCGTGGACGACACGACCGGCGCGCAACTGCTCGCCAAGGCGGCCGACGACCCGATGCCGCCGTCGTCGCTCACGAAGCTGATGACCGCCTATCTCACCTTCAAGATGCTGGCCGCCGGCAAGCTCACGCTCGCCCAGACGCTGCCGGTGAGTGAAACGGCGTGGCGGATGCAGGGTTCGAAGATGTTCGTGCCGCTCGGCGACCAGGTCTCGGTCGCCGACCTGATCCGCGGCATGATCATCCAGTCCGGCAACGACGCCTGCATCGTGCTCGCCGAAGGGATCAGCGGATCGGAAGACCGGTTCGTCGCGCTGATGAACGAAACGGCGGCCAAGCTCGGCATGTTGCACAGCCACTTCATGAACGCGACCGGCTGGCCGGCCGACGGGCACGTCATGAGCGTGCGGGACATCGCGACGCTGGCGCACGACATCATCCACACCTTTCCGCAGTATTATCACTTCTTCAGCGAAACGAACTACAAGTTCAACGACATCGACCAGGGCAACCGGAACGTGCTGGTCGACAAGGGTCTCGCGGACGGTCTCAAAACCGGCCACACGGACGCTGGCGGTTTCGGCATCTGCGCGAGTTCGCTGCGCGCCGGCCGACGCGTCATCATGGTGCTGAACGGCATGCCGTCGTCGCATGCCCGGATCACCGAAAGCGAACGGCTGCTCGAATGGGCGTACTCAACCTTCGAGGACGTAACCCTGTTCGCGAACGGCCAGACGGTGGACACGGCGCCCGTGTGGCTCGGGGCGAAGCCGACGGTGGCGCTCGCGAGCGCACACGACGTGGTGCTGACGCTGCCGAACGGCTGGCGCACCGGGCTCACGGTGGCGGTCCGCTACGACGCGCCGATCGCGGCACCGGTCGCGAAGGGACAGGCGGTCGGCACCCTCGTGGTGGGCGGTCACGGCGTGCCGCCGACCGAGATCCCGCTCGTCGCGAACGAGGAGGTGGCGCGTATGGCGCTGCCGCTCCGCTCGCTCGCCGTGCTCGAGCATTACGTGACGGGCGGTTGACGGACGCGGTCGCGCCGCCGCCACCCGAGCCGCGCGCCAATCCGTACCTCTTCGGACACGCGGACGCCGAACGGCAGATGCGCGACGCGGCGCTGGCGGGCCGTCTCCACCATGCGTGGCTGATCGGCGGCGCGCTCTCGATCGGCAAGGCGACGCTCGCCTACCGTTTCGCACGCGCGCTGCTCGCCGGCTTTCCGGGCGAGGGTCTGGCGGTCGGAGCGGATCATCCGGTGTTCCGGCGCGTCGCCCGCGGCACCCATGCCGATCTCGCGGTCCTGGAACGCTCGTGGGACGAGAAGCGGCGCCGGACGCGCAACGAGATCGTCGCCGACGAGGTCCGCGCTGTCGGCGAGTTCCTTGCCCTGACCCCGGCGGAAGGCGGCTGGCGGGTGGTGATCATGGACGGCGCCGAACACCTGAACCGTTCGGCTGCCAACGCGCTGCTGAAGCTGCTGGAGGAGCCGCCCTCGCGCGCGATCCTGTTGCTGGTTTCGCCGGCGCCGGGACGCCTTCTGCCGACCATCCGCAGCCGCTGCCGCACGCTCCGGCTGACGCCGCTCGACGACGGCGCGATGACCGCTGCCCTCGTCGCGCTGCGTCCTGGGATCACCCGGGACGAGGCGGGCCGCCTCGTGGCGGAGGCTGGGGGGGCGCCCGGACGCGCGCTCGAAGCGTCGGGGGCCTCGGTCGCGATCGACCACGCTGTCGAGGCGGCGCTCCGCCGGGCGGAGGTGGGGCGCGGCGATGCGCCGCCGGACCGCGCGGACGAGGCGCTCGCCGAAAGCCTCGCGCGAACCGAGGACGGCTTCGACGAGTTCACGTCGCGGCTGCGCGTGGCCTTGGAAGCGCGGGCCCGCCGTTCCGCCGGCGCCGATCTCGCCGCTGCCGCATCGTGCGCGGACGCGTCTCTCGCCATCGGCGTCTTGCGGGAGCAGACAACCCGCCTCAACCTCGACAAGCGCCAGGCGATCCTCTCCGCCCTTCACACGATCCGGACACGATGACCGACCCGCGCTACCTGATCACCACGCCGATCTACTACGTGAACGGCTCGCCCCATATCGGGCACGCCTACACGTCGATCGCGGCGGACGTGGTCGCGCGCTGGAAACGGCTCGACGGGTTCGACGTGTTCTTCCTGACGGGCACCGACGAACACGGTCAGAAGGTCGAGCGTGCGGCAGCCGACCGCGGGCTCACCACGATGGGGTTCGTCGACGCCGTCGCCGCCGAGTTCCAGCTCATGGCCGCGTCGCTCGGGATCAGCCACGACGACTTCATCCGGACGACGTCGGCGCGTCACGTGCGCGCGTGCCAGGCCCTCTGGCGCCGGATGGAGGCCGCCGGGCAGATCTATCTCGGATCCTACGACGGCTGGTACGCGCTCCGGGACGAGGCGTTCTACGGCGCCGACGAGATCGAGGACGGTCCGGACGGGCAGAAGTGGGCGATGGCGACCGGGGCGCCGGTCGCCTGGGTGCAGGAGCCCTCGTACTTTTTCCGCCTTTCCGACTGGGGACCGCGCTTGCTCGCGTTCTACGACGCCAACCCCGACTTCATCGCGCCGACCGGAGCACGGAACGAGATCCTGTCCTTCGTGCGCGGCGGGCTGCACGACCTGTCGATCAGCCGGACCAGCTTTTCCTGGGGCGTGCCGGTGCCGGACCACCCGGGCCACGTGATGTACGTCTGGCTCGACGCGCTGACGAACTACCTGAGTGCGCTCGGCTGGCCGGACGGCGAAGCGGTTTCGCGCTGGCCGGCCGATCTCCATCTCGTCGGCAAGGAGATCGCGCGCTTCCACGCGGTCTACTGGCCGGCGTTCCTGATGGCCGCCGGGCTTCCGGTGCCGAAGCGCGTCTTCGCGCATGGATGGTGGACCGTCGAGGGCGCCAAGATGAGCAAGTCGCTCGGCAACGCGATCGCGCCGTCCGCTCTGATCGCCGAAGCCGGGCTCGATCCGCTCCGCTTCTACCTGCTGCGCGAGGTGCCGTTCGGACGCGACGGCGATTTCAGTCGGCGCGGGCTCGTCGCGCGGCTGAACGGCGAGCTCGCGAACGAGCTCGGCAATCTCGCGCAGCGGACGCTGACCCAGATCGCGCGGAATCTCGTTGGAGAACGTCCGGCGATCCCCGCGTCGCCGACGCCGGAGGATCAGGCGCTTCTCGCGAGCGCGTCGGCGCTGCCCGAGCGATTGCGGCCGCTGATCGATCGGCAGGCGCTCGGCGAGGCGCTCGAGGAGGTCTGGTCGGTGGTCCGCGCATCGAACGCCTTCATCGACCGGGAGGCGCCGTGGGCGCTTCGGAAGAGCGACCCCGCCCGCATGGCTGCGGTGCTCAGGGTGCTGACGGACGTGCTCCGCGCGATCGCGACCGTGCTTCTGCCGTTCATGCCGGCAAGCATGGGCGCGCTGCTCGATCAGCTCGGCGTGCCGGCGGACGCGCGCACGCTCGCCGCACTCGCGACGCCGCTCGCCGGCGGTGCGACGCTGCCCGCGCCGTTCCCGCTGTTTCCGCGGCTGATCGAACAGGCCCCGGCCGCTTGAGCGCCGCGCCGACCGCCGGACGTCTCGTCGACAGCCATTGCCATCTCGACCACTACGACGAGGCGGAGCGGGACGCGGTGCTGTCGCGCGCCGCTGCGGCCGGGCTCGGCGGGCTGGTGACGATCTCGACGCATCTCGCGCGCATTGCCTCTCTCCGCGCGATCGTCGCCGCGCACGACCGGCCGGGCTTTCGGGTGTGGCGCACCGTCGGCATCCATCCCTGCCACGTGTCGGAAGAGGAGGTCCCGTCGGCGGAAAGCCTCGTCGGGCTGGCCGAGCCCCCGGACGTGATCGGGATCGGCGAAAGCGGGCTCGACCACGTGGTCGCGCCGCCCGGGACCGAGGCGCGTCAGGCGGCGGGCTTCCGGGCGCATGTGGCGGCCTCCCGGCTCACCGGGCTGCCGCTCGTCGTGCATGCGAGAGGAGCGGACGATGCGGTCGGCGCCATCCTTGAGGACGAGCACGCGCGAGGCGCGTTTCCCTTCGTGATGCATTGCTTCGCGTCGGGGCGTGCGCTTGCCGAACGGGCGGTCGCGATCGGCGGGTTCGTCAGCTTCTCGGGCATCGTCACCTTCCCGCGCGCGGACGCACTTCGCGATCTCGCGCGCGACCTGCCCGAAGAACGGCTGCTGGTCGAGACCGACGCGCCTTTCCTGTCGCCGGCGCCGTTCCGGGGCAAGCGGAACGAGCCGGGGCGGGTGGTCCACACGGCGGACGTGCTCGCGGCCGTGCGCGGCGTGGCGCGGCCGGCGCTCGAAGGCGTAGCGGCGCGGCCCCGCTGGGCACA
>CAXUBA010000050.1:0-16545 GCA_964249205.1 uncultured Acetobacteraceae bacterium
CGCCGGTTGATGTGCGTGTAGATCTCGCTGTACCCCATATCATAAAAAAAAAAATCGGCGGGGACGTAACGATAGGGGTTGATCCCGGCGCGGGCGACGGTTCCGTCCCACACGTAGCGGTAGACGTCGCTGGAGAGGAACGGCGGCGCGGTCAGAACCAGGACGCGCAGGGCGACGGCGACCGCGAGGCCGGCGAGCAGCGCGCGCGGGTCGGGGCCGGTCGTGACGGACCAGGAGGCGGCGAAAAAGACGGCGGCGGACAGGGCGAGCACGAGGACGAACAGGGCGACGTGGTGCTCGCTGTTCGGGTTCCGACCCTGGTGGACGTGCAGGGCAAGGCCGGCGGTGGTGGTGGCGAGGAGGAGAGCGCCGAGGGCGAGGATCGGCTTCACGCGGCGCCGGTCAGGACGTCGAGGCCGAGGCGATGGAGGCAGGCGCGGGTGGCGGGGGCTCCGTAGCCGGCCGGCGCCTTTCCGTTCAGTTCGTCGACGAGGCGGGCGAGGGCGGAAGCGTCGTCGACGTCGTACCAGGACGGCAGGCGTTCAACCGGCAGGCCGATCGAGGCGGCGCGCTCGACCGTCTGTTCGGCGACATCGGCGGTGCTCCAGCTGATGTTCTCGAAGGGCGCCGTGTGGGCGCGCTTGAGGCCGAGCAGGTAGTAGCCGCCGTCCCGGCTAGGGCCGAGCACCGCCCGATCGCCCGGCAGCGCCAGCAGGCGCGCCGCCTCGACCAGGAAGCCGGTCGGCAGGGTGGGTCCGTCGCTGTTCAGCACGCAGGCCGACGCGTGGCCGCGCGCGAGGAGGTGCGTGACGGCCTCGAGCAGGCAGCGTCCGAAGCCCTCGACGCGCGGCGCCTCGCAGCCGGTCCCATCGGCGACCAGCAGCGCGGTTCCGATCGCGACATGGGGCTCGACCAGCGACGCCGCGTCCGCCGGCGCGTACGCGACGTAGGACGCGATCGGCGCCTGCCGCCCCGCGCGAACGACGTTCTCGGTGGTGTCGCGGAGGAACGCCGCGCTGAGCGCCGCCGCGGCCTCGAAGCCGACCGCAGGCGCGAGCCTCGTCTTCGATCGTCCGCTGCGGGGCGCCTTGCCCATGACGGCGACCGCGCAGGTCCGCGTGAGCTCCGGTCCGTCGTCGGGGGTCAATGCCGGCCATCCGTCGCGCGGCGGGGTGCCGCCCCTGGGTCGTTCGGGATGCGGCCGCGAACGGTTACAGCGCCGGCACACATCAGTGCGACGGTTTCGCGAGGCCGACCCGCACCACGCTGTCCGGGCCGAGCACGACCTCGCCCGCCGGTCGGTAGTCGGGGAACCGGTCGAGCGCGCGCGGCGTGAACCCGGTGATCTCCATCACCGGCCCGAGCAGGGCCATCGCATCGAGCGGCACCAGGATGTCGCGGCCGCCGATCCCGCGAAACCCGCCGTAGTGCACCACGACGCCGAGTTCGCCGTCCGGCGCGCGCACGACCGCGCGCACCCTGCCGAGGAGCGTCTGGCTTTCGACGGGTTGCTGCACCGCCTCGCCGACGAGCTGGCCGACGCGAACAGGCTGCGGAAAGCGGTGCGCAGCGTAGTCGGGCATCGTCATGCCCGGTGGCGGGGGCACGCCGCCGGCGTTCTGGCTCTGCGCGAACGAGGCGGCGCCCCCGACGCAAGACAGGACGAGCATCGTCGCCGCCCCGATCAGGGGGACGGGCCGGGCCGCCCGCCGCCCCGACGCGACCCGTCGCACGGTCAGATCCCGGCGAACCAGGAGAAGCCGCGCTGCTCCCAGTAGCCGCCGGGATACCGGTTCGTCACCTCGATCGCGGTCACCCATTTCGGGTTCTTGTAGCCGAGCTTCGTCGCGAGCCGCAGTCGCAGCGGATAGCCGAACGGATCCGCCAGCGTTTCGCCCCCGTAGGAGACCGCGAGAAGCGTCTGCGGATGGAGCGCGCTCGCCATGTCGATGCTGCTCGGATAGTCGTCCGCCGTCCGGAACGCGACGTAGCGGGCGCGGAGATCCGCGCCGACATGCTCGAGGAAGACCCGGAGCGGCACGCCCGACCACTGCCCGATATACGACCAGCCTTCGACGCAGACGTGCTTGATGATCAGCTGCTTCTGCGGCAACGCGTCGAGCTCGGCGAGCGTCCACGATTGCTTGTCGGCGACGAGTCCGCCGACCTCGAGCTTCCAGGAGCGCCCGTCCACCGGCCGAAGCTTCATGATGTCGTAGTACGCGTTGAACTTCGGCGGTTTGAGCACCATCGACGCCGGGTAGGTCGGGGCGAGCTGGTTCGGATCGAACAGCGCTGCCTGGATGCGATCGTTGAAGTCGCGCATCGCGAGCAGGGCGGCCTGCACGGACGACGCGGAGCTCGGATCGCACCCGGTCAGCGCGACCAGGCTTCCGAGCGACAGGCTGCCCTTGAGCAGACCGCGCCGCCGGATCGACCCGATCAGGGCGCGATGGTCGTCGAGGATCGCCGGATCGGGCAGCACCGGCGGGCGCCGGGACGATCTCATGACGGCACGTTGTCGGACCGGCGGCCGAACGGCCGACGCGGACCGCCGGCAACCATCGCGAGCAGCGTGCGCGGAACGAGCAGCGACAGAGCGACGTGGACGAGCAGGAAGCCGACCAGGACGGACATGCCGGTGAAATGAATGACGCGCACGGTCTGGAAGCCGCCGAGCAGCCCGACGAGCCACGAAAGCTGGACCGGCTTCCAGAGCGCGAGGCCCGACACGACCTGCGACACGCCGGCCGCGATCGCCACCATGTAGAGGATCTTCTGCACGGCGTTGTAGGTCGTGAGGTCCTCGTGGGCGAGCCGGAAGTGCAGCGTTTCGCGGATCGTCTCGGCGACCTCGCGCGGCCGCACGGGAAGCAGCCGCTCGCGGAGACGCCCGGTCGCGAAACCGTAGGTGAGATAGACCAGCCCGTTGATCGCGAGCGGCCACATTGCGAGGAAATGCCAGTTGAGGCTCGGCGCGGCCCAGCTGCCGAGCCGGAGCCATTGCGGAAAGTGCAGGCCGCGTATGACGACATCGTCGTCGTAGATCCCGAGGCCCGATGTGATCATCACCACCATGCAGAGTGCGTTGGTCCAGTGCATCACGCGGACCGTCACTGGATGCAGGCGGCGGCCGGCGCGGCGCTCGGGGCCGGCGGCGGCGCGGGAAAGGCTCACGCGCCGGCCTCCGCGGCGCGGAAGGCGCGCGGCGACATCCCATAGGCCTGCCGGAACGTCGAGGAGAGCCGCGTCGGCTCGAGCCCGACCGCCGCGGCGACCTCGGTGATCGGCCGTCGCGTCTCGAGCAGCAGGCGTCTGGCATGCACGAGGCGAAGACGGAGGTGGTAGGCCGCGGGCGATCGACCCATGGACAGGCGGAACGCCTTGAAGAAGCGGGCGCGTCCAAGCTTCGTCAGTGCCAGCAGGTCGGCCAGTTCGATGTCATCCGCGAGATGATCGTGCATGAAGTCGACCACGCGCCGGATCTGCCAGGTCGCGAGCTTGCCGTGCGCCGACGAACGGGAACCGCCCCGCCCGGCGACGTCCGAGAAGCGGCTGAGAAGGCTGAACGACAGCAGCGCGGACAGCATCTCGCGGTGCAGTCGCTGACCGTCAGGACCCGTCGTTCGCGTCAGCAGGGCCGGCAGCAGCGCGCCGACCGCGGGATCGTTCGCGCCGATCACCGGACGCAGCGCGATCTCGCGCGGATCACGGTCGAACTCCTCGAGCGCGACGCCCCGGAGATCGGCGTCGGCGAGGGGGAAATGGGCGAAGTCGATCGGGCCGAATGTTTCCCACCCGAAACCTTCTTTCGCGGGCATGATCGTGAAGGAGTTCTCGAGGACGTCCACCTCGACCGAACGGCCGCCTTGCCAGCGGATCACCCGCTTGGCGCCGCCGAGATGGACCGCAACCACGTGCTGGTTGAGCGGAGGCTGCGCGATGCGGTGATCGACGTCGTGGAACCGTCGCGGCGACGGTAGCCCGATGACGATCGGCGGCAGGACGGCCGTCGACCGCGCGAGCGTGTCATGCCACGCGGGAACGCTGATCACCTCTGACGTCTCGTTCGCGACCTCCGCCACCGTCTCCCCTGGCATGTTCCCACGACGATCTCGGTTCAGACGCTAGCGTCGCCCGATCGCGAAAACTATGTCCGCAGTCCACTCCCGACGCTTCCGCAGGAACGCGGCGCGTTTTCTGCGCCCGGGTCGTGGCCGGAACCGCGCCAGGTCGTCGATCCGCCATGCCGCGCGACGGATCGGGCCCGGGCGTCGTCGCGTCGCCGACGTCCGGTCGGCGCAACCGTCCTCTGGTCCGGTTCGCGCCCGATCCCGACACGAAAACCCCCCGGCTCGCGCCGGAGGGTCGTGTCGGCCGAACTGTCCGCCCGGGGTCAGGACGCCCGGCGCAGCGCCTCTGGCGCGACCGCTGCGAGCGACGCCCGGATCCGGTCGAGCCGCGCGCCGTCAAGCACCATCTCGGCGCAGGCGGTTCCGATCCGATCGGAACCGGCCGACAGGTCGGGGCGAAGCGCCACCAGCGGGGCATTGGCGAACGTGTCGCGGTTGCCGGTGTCGAGGTAGCTTTCGGCCGCGGCGCCCTCGGCGAGGATCACGTCGTGCGACGCGAGTTCGACGTGGAAATACTCGATCGTCTCGACATCCTCCTGCCGGATCCGCGACCCGTCGACGAGCAGCCCGGCCGGAACCAGGACGCCGTCGAGAAACAGCGCGTGGTCGGGGCTGACCACGAGATCGCGGTGCGGCAGGCCGTCGCCGAGCGCACCGGCGGCGATCCGGATCGGGCGCTGCAGCTCCGGACGATCGAGCGTGTCGATCTGCAGGCGGCGGCGGCCCACCCAGACGATCTCGCTTTCGCCGCCGCGGGCGAGAACCACGCGGTCGCCGGCGACGAGCGCCTCGACCGGCCGCTCGCCGTCCGCGGTCCGGATCAGCGTGCCGCGCGCGAAGCATGGGGGCTGGTACTGCTCGCCGTCGAAGATGCCGGCGGTGGTCAGGAACGACAGGCTGCCGAGGCCCGCGGTGTCGATCGCGAGCTGCGCCGTCTGGACGACGGCAAGCGCGGCGGTGTCGCCGATCCCGGCGTAGTAGGTCCCGAGCGTCGACAGGAACGCGTCGAGCGTGGACGTGCCCGCGATCGGACCGTTCGACAGCACGTATTGCGTGCCGCCCGACACGAAGCCGAAGCCGGTCGGCCCCGACGCGTAGACCGCGCTGTCGTCGAGCGTGGTCGGAACGTTCGTGTTGCTGTCGAAAGAGATCGACGTGCCGTTGAACGACACGTCCGAGCCCGAGGAAATCTCGCCGAACAGCAGGCCCGGAATGGCGAGGCCGCTGCCGGCGAGCAGCAGGTTGACGTCGGCGATCGTGCTCGCGATCGGCAGTCCGGTGACGTCGTAGGCCTGGTAGATGTCGATGCCGGAATAGGTGCCGGACGTCGGAATGCTCATCGCGCGGGTTCCCCGTGTTCGGGACCGAAACCACCATGCCGGCGCGCGCGGCGGCAAGTTGAGACCCGGCGGCGGTTCTACCGCCGGTTGACCGGCCGGCCCGTCACCCGTTCCGGGCGAGCTCGCGCGACAGGACGAGCAGCATTTCCCGCGTGCGCCGGTTCGAGATCCGCCGGAACACGTCGGCCAGCTGGACACCTTCCTGCTGGACCTCGAGCGCGCGCGCCACCGCCTCGCCGGACGCCGACGCGTCCGCGCTCGCGTCCGCCGCGGCGAGAAGCCGCTCCATCCCGTCGAAGAAGACGTGCGTTTCCACCCCGAGCGCGCGCGCGATGATCCAGAGGCGGGACGCCGCGATCGCGTTCTCGCCGGTCTCGTATTTGGCGACCTGCTGGGAGGCGACGCCGACGAGCTCGGCGAGGGCCGCCTGGGTCATGCCGCGTGCGCGCCGCAGGTCGCGGAGGCGCGCCCCCACCTGCCGGTCGGCGAGCGCGAGGAGTTCGACCTGGTCCGAACGGCGTGCCGTCATCGCGTCCCCATCCCGCTTCCCGCCGCGCCTTGTTCTGCAAGCGGACCGGCCGGCCGCGCAAGCGCCCCCGGCTTGACTTGCCCCCGGCCGCGGATCGATGACCCTGCTCGCGCGAGCCATTGCCGCGGTGCGCCAAATCGGGAGACCGGCCGTGAACATCCACGAGTATCAGGCCAAGGAGCTGCTGCGCGGTTACGGCGTCGCCGTGCTCGACGGTTACCTGGCCCGGACGCCCGACGAAGCCGAGCGGGCCGCCTCCCGCCTTCCCGGACCGGTGTTCGTCGTCAAGAGCCAGATCCACGCCGGCGGCCGCGGCGCCGGCCGTTTCACGAACGATCCGGACGGCAAGGGCGGTGTCCGCCTCGCCCGCTCTCCCGCCGAGGTCCGCGCCGCCGCCGAGGCCATGCTCGGCCAGACCCTGGTCACCAAGCAGACCGGCCCCGCCGGCCGCGTCGTGCAACGCCTCTACGTCGAGGCCGGCTGCGACATCAGCCGCGAGCTCTACCTTTCGCTCCTGGTCGACCGCGCGAGTTCGCGCGTGCTGGTGATGGCGTCCACCGAAGGCGGCATGGAGATCGAGGAGGTCGCCGAGCATCACCCCGAGCGGATCCTCCGCGCGCCGATCGATCCCGCGACCGGCGTGTCCGCGTTCCACGCCCGGAAGCTCGCCGCCGGCCTCGGCCTGAAGGGCAAGCAGGTCGGAACGTTCGGGAAGTTCCTGAGCGCGATGTACGAGGCCTTCGTCCAGCTCGACTGCGCGATCGTCGAGGTCAACCCGCTGGTGGTCACCGGCGGCGGCGAGATCGTGGCGCTCGATGCCAAGGTCTCGTTCGACGACAACGCGCTCTACCGACACCCCGAGCTCGAGGCGCTGCGCGACGAGGCCGAGGAGGACCCGAAGGAGCTCGAGGCCGCGAAGCACTCGCTGTCCTACGTGGCGCTGGACGGCACGATCGGCTGCATGGTCAACGGCGCCGGCCTCGCCATGGCGACCATGGACATCATCAAGCTCTACGGCGCCGAGCCCGCGAACTTCCTCGACGTCGGCGGCGGCGCGACCCGCGAGCGCGTGACCGAAGCCTTCAAGATCATCCTGTCAGATTCCAACGTGAAGGGGATCCTGGTCAACATCTTCGGCGGCATCATGAAGTGCGACATCATCGCCGAAGGCGTGATCGCCGCCGCCCGCGAGCTCGCCGTCACCGTCCCGCTGGTAGTGCGGCTCGAAGGCACCAATGTCGAACTCGGCAAGAAGATCCTCAGCGAAAGCGGCCTCGCCATCATCCCCGCCGACAACCTCGCCGACGCCGCCGCCAAGGTGACCAAGGCCGTGAAGGAAGCCGCGTAATGGCCATCCTCGTCGACAGCGACACACGCGTCATCACCCAGGGCTTCACCGGTGCCCAGGGCACCTTCCATTCCCAGCAGGCGATCGACTACGGCACGGTGGTCGTGGGCGGCGTGACCCCAGGCAAGGGCGGCCAGATCCACATGGAGCTGCCCGTGTTCGACACCGTCGCCGAGGCCGTCCGCCGCACCGGCGCGACCGCGTCCGCGATCTACGTCCCGCCACCCTTTGCCGCCGACAGCATCCTCGAAGCGATCGACGCCGCCGTCCCGCTGATCGTCTGCATCACCGAGGGCATCCCCGTGCTCGACATGGTACGGGTCAAGCGCGCGCTCGACGGCTCCCGCTCGCGCCTGATCGGGCCGAACTGCCCCGGCGTCATCACCCCCGGCGCCTGCAAGATCGGCATCATGCCCGGCCACATCCATCGCCGCGGCACGGTCGGCATCGTGTCGCGCTCGGGGACGCTCACCTACGAGGCGGTCGCCCAGACCACCGCGGTCGGTCTCGGCCAGTCCACCTGCGTCGGCATCGGCGGCGACCCGGTCAAGGGCACCGACTTCATCGAGGTGCTCGAGATGTTCCTCGCCGATCCCGAGACCGAAAGCATCATCATGATCGGCGAGATCGGCGGCGAGGCCGAGATCGACGCCGCCGAGTTCCTCAGGCGCTCCGGCACCGGCAAGAAGGTCGTCGGCTTCATCGCCGGCGCGACCGCCCCCAAGGGCCGCCGGATGGGCCATGCCGGCGCCGTCATCTCGGGCGGCCGCGACACCGCCGACGCGAAGATGGACGCGATGCGGAGCGCCGGCATCCACGTCGCGGCGGAGCCGGCCGGCCTCGGCTCCACCATGATCGCGGCGCTGCGGGGCTGATCCGATGACGACATTGTTCGACCCCATCCGCATCGGCGCGTTCGCGCTGCCCAACCGGATCGTCATGGCTCCGCTGACGCGCGCGCGCGCGACCGCCGACGGCCGCGTGCCGACCGACCTCATGCGCGAATACTACCGCCAGCGCGCCACCGCCGGCCTGATCCTCACCGAGGCGACCTCGGTCACCGCGATGGGCGTCGGCTACGAGCGCACGCCGGGCATCTGGTCCGACGACCAGGTTGCGGGCTGGCGCCGCATCACCGACGCGGTGCACGACGCCGGCGGCCGGATCCTGATGCAGCTCTGGCATGTCGGCCGGATCTCGGACCCGTCGCTGCTCGGCGGCAAGCCGCCCGTGGCGCCGAGCGCGATCGCGGCCTCCGGCCACGTGTCGCTGCTCCGCCCCGAGCGCCCCTACCCCACGCCGCGCGCGCTCGAGCGCGACGAGATCCCGGGCGTCGTTGCCGACTACCGGCGCGGCGCCGAGAACGCCCAACGCGCCGGCTTCGACGGCGTCGAGATCCACGGGGCCAATGGCTACCTGCTCGACCAGTTCCTGCAGGACGGCACCAACAAGCGGACCGACGACTACGGCGGCGCCGTCGAGAACCGCGCCCGCCTGATGCTCGAGGTCGCCGACGCCGCGATCGCCGTCTGGGGCGCCGACCGCGTCGGCATGCACCTCGCCCCGCGCGGCGACGCCCACTCGATGAGCGACAGCGACCCCGCGGCCACGTTCGGCCATGTCGCCCGCGAGCTCGGCCGACGGAAGCTCGCCTTCCTGTTCGCCCGCGAGCACCGCGCCGACGACAGTCTCGGCCCGATGCTCAAGCGCGCGTTCGGGGGCAGCTTTATCGCCAACGAGCGCTACACGATCGAGCAGTCTGAGGCCGCCCTCGAGCATGGCGAAGCCGACGCGATCTCGTTCGGCGTGAAGTTCATCGCGAACCCCGACCTCCCGGAACGCCTCCGCCGCCGCGCCGAGCTGAACGAGCTCGATCGCGCCAACATGTACGGCGGTGGCGCGGAGGGTTACACCTCCTACCCGGCGCTCGCGGCGTAGAAGAAGATGACGCGGGGCGCCGCCCCACACCCCGCCCGCCGCGGGGCGCCTGGACCCCGCTCAATGGGATGCAATGCCCAGCGTTGCCGGGGCGCGGGGCAGAGCCCCGCATCGCTCACCGCGCCAGCGGCGGCATGTTGAACCGCGTGACCACCACCGCCGCCGACAGGGACGTCGGCGCGCCGGCCGCCCGTGCGCCGTGTGCGGCAAGGAAGCACCGGCAGGCCTGACGCATGTCGTGGCCGATGTCGTGGTGGAGCACGGCGTCGATCGTGCCGTCCTCGAGCAGGCTCCGGTTGTCGCCGTCGAGGTCGTGGCCGACGAAGAACCGGCACGGCCGCCGGAGCGCCCGGAACGCCAGCGCGATCGCGCGATTGCCGCCGCCGATGGAATACACGGCCGCGATCGACGGGTCCGCCGCGAGTGCCGCCCGGACGCGCGGCCCGGTTTCCCGATCGATCCCGCGCCCTTCGCTCGCGTCCACGACCGACAGGTGCGGCGCGAGAGTTCGGAGCGTGTCGCGGAACCCGGCTTCCCGCTGCTCCTCGCCCTCGAACCGGTGCGACGAGAGCGAGACCAGCACCGACACGCGCTCGCCCCGCCGCCTGCTTCCCAGCGCGGTTGATACCAGCCACGCCGCGGTCGCGCCGCTCGCGCGATTGTCCGCGCCGACGTAGGCCAGCCGTCCCCCCGCCGCCGGGAGGTCGGTGACGGTCGTCACGACCGGGATCCTGCTCGCGGCGAGCGACAGGACGGCGGCTCGGATCTCCGGAAGGTCGGGCGCCTTGAGCAGCACGCCCTGGCTGCCCCGGCCACCGATCCGCCGGAGGATCGCCGCCAGCTCGGCCGCGGTCGCCGTTTCCGACAGGTGCGCGCGCACGCGGAACGCGGCCGGAAGCAGCGCCGGCAGCTCGGCTTCGAGGGAAGCGAGCACGGCGGCGCTGAACCGGGCGGGCGCGTCCATCACGAGATCGATGGAGAAGCGGCGCCCCGCGGCGGTCGCTTCCAGGTTCTGCCGCGACAGCTCGTCCATCGCCTGACGGATCCGCCGCTCGGTCGCGAGGCGCACCCCGCCGCGTCGATGGATCACCCGATCGACGGTGGCGAGGCCGACGCCCGCCTGCCGGGCGATGTCCTTCAGCGCGAACGGATGAGCCATCGCGATCGACCCGTTTTGAGGTCTTTCTGAGGGGTTCGTCGTCTTCCGGCAAGCCGACCGCCGGTTCAGTCTACACCCCACAAGCAATGAGGATCGGGAGGCTCGCATGGACGCGGAGAATGTCGGGACCGCACGGGTCGGGCGATCCTGGTACGACGGGGACGCCGCCAGCCTCGCGGACCTTCGCGCGGAGACCGACCGGCGCAGCGATCCCCGGGAGCATCCCCTCGCGTCGCGCATCGAGGCGGACGCCGTGCCGGTCTACGACTGCGACGCGCTCCGCGCGCGGCTCGGCGGGCACGATGGTCGCCGACGGATCATGGCCGAATGGATCAGCGTGCTTCGCGACGGCGCCGGGATCGTCGTGCTCGAGAAGTGCTTCCCGGCGCCCGATGCCGTCGATCGCGCCACCGGCGTCTTCGAGCGGATCATCGGCGAGCAGAACGCGAACAACGCAGGCGCCGCCGACCATTTTGCCAAAGCGGGCGCGAACGACCGGATCTGGAACGCGCTCGAGAAGTTCTGCCTCCTCGATCCCGAAGGGTTCGCCGCCTACTACGGCAACGAGATGATCGCGCTGGTCAGCGAGGCCTGGCTCGGACCGGCCTATCAGGTCACCTCGCAGGTGAACGTGGTCAAGCCGGGCGGCGCCGCGCAGACGCCCCATCGCGACTACCATCTCGGCTTCCAGTCCGCGGACGTGGTGTCCCGCTATCCCGTCCACGTGCACCGGTTCTCGCCGATGCTGACGTTGCAGGGCGCGGTCGCACATTGCGACATGCCGCTCGAGAGCGGTCCGACGCTCTACATGCCGTTCACCCAGACCTACGGGCCGGGCTACCTCGCGGCGCAGGACCCGGCGATCCGCGCATGGTTCGCCGAGGAGCGACTGCAGCTCCCGCTCCGCAAGGGCGACGCGGTGTTCTTCAACCCGGCGCTCCTGCACGCCGCCGGCGACAACCGGTCGCGCGACATCAGGCGGATGGCGAACCTCCTGCAGGTCTCCTCGGCCTACGGGCGGGCGATGGAAACGATCGACCGCACGCGCATGGCGGAAGCCCTGTTCCCGGTGCTCCGCCGGATGGCGGACGCGCGCACCCTGTCGCCCGAGCAGGTCGACAACGCGATCGCGGCGTCGGCGGAAGGCTACAGCTTCCCGACGAACCTCGATCGCGATCCGCCGATCGGCGGGCTCGCACCGAAGTCGCAGCAGGCGCTGATGCGCGAAGCCCTCGCCGATGCCTGGGACCCCGCACGTTTCGCGGCCGCGTTGCGCGCGCAGGCCGAGCGGCGCCTGAGCTGATCCGGAAGCGCCGGGCGTCGCTCTACCGCGCCCGATCGAGCGACCGGAACTCCTCCTCGCTCAGCGCGACCGACGCCCCCGCGACGTTCTCGTCGAGGTGCGACACCTGGCCCGTCCCCGGGATCGGCAGCATCGCGGGGCTCCGGCGCAGCATCCAGGCGAGCGCCACCTGGCCGGCCGTCGCGCCATGCGCGTCCGCGATCCGATCCACCGGGCCGCCCGGCTTCGCGAGATGGCCGGCCGCGAGCGGCGCCCACGGGATGAAGCCGATGGCCGCGCGCGCGCAGTGTTCCAGCACCGCCTCGTCCGCGCGGTCCGAAAGGTTGTAGCGGTTCTGCACCGTCGTCACCGGGAAGAACCGTGACGCCGCCTCGATCTCCTCGATGCCGACCTGGCTCAGCCCGACATGCCGGATCAGCCCTTCGCTCCGCATCGCGGCGATCGCCTCGAACTGCTCGTCCCGCGGCACCTTCGGATCGATCCGGTGCAGCTGCCAAAGGTCGATCCGCTCGACCCCGAGCCGACGGAGGCTCATCAGCACGCACTGCCGGAGATACTCCGGCCGCCCGACCGGCGCCCATTTGTTCGGTCCGTGCCGCACGAGGCCGCCCTTGGTCGCGACCAGCAGCCCGTCATACGGGTGCAGCGCCTCGCGGATCAGGTCCTCGCTCACGAACGGCCCGTAGCTGTCCGCCGTGTCGACGAAATCGATTCCGAGGTCGGGCAGACGGCGCAAGACACGCAGCGCCTCCGCGCGGTCGCGCGGTTCGCCCCAGATCCCGTCGCCCGTGATGCGCATTGCCCCGAAGCCGAGCCGCGTCACCGTCGCGTCACCGCCGATGGTGAAACGCCCCGATGCGCGCGCGTCGATCTCTCCCATGACGTCCTCCTTTGCTGTCGCGACCACATGGGACACCGCGACCCGGCGGTGAAGGCTTTACGCGCCCTTTATGCGCGCGCGCGCTCTCCCGCATCGTGCCCTTACGCCGAACCGCCGTATCCGATGCGCTCCCGATCGGAGAGCGACACATGTTCGACCTGTTGGCCTTCGTGCTCGGCGCGGGCGGCATCATGCTGATGGCCGCCTACGCCGCCGCCTGCGACCGGATCTGAGCGCGGCCATGCTCGACCTCGTGCTCGGCGGCGGCGTCTCGCTCTCGCTTCTCGTTTATCTCGTCTGGGCGCTCATCCGTCCCGAGGACGTCTGACATGTTCGGCACCACCACCCTCGCGGGATGGGTCGAGATCGCGCTCGTTCTCGCGCTCGTCTTCGTTTGCGCCGTTCCGCTGGGCCGCTACCTCGCCGCCGTGCTCGGCGGCCGCGTCCGCTGGCTCGGCCCCGTCGAGCGCGCCTTCTACGGCGCGTCCGGCATCGATCCCGCGCGCACGATGGGATGGCGCGAATACGCCGCCGCCCTCCTCGTGCTGAACGCCGCACATTTCCTCGTGCTCTACCTGGTGCTGCGCCTGCAGTACTATCTTCCGCTCAATCCGCAGCACGTCGCCGGCATGTCGCCGCGGCTCGCCTTCAACACCGCGATCTCGTTCGTCACCAACACGAACTGGCAGGCGTACGCGGGTGAACAGGCGCTGTCATACGGCAGCCAGATGTGGGGCCTCACGGTCCACAACTATCTTTCGGCGGCCACCGGCATCGCCGCGGCGGCCGCCGTCGCGCGCGCCTTTTCCGGCGGCCGCCTCAAGGGTCTCGGCAATTCCTGGGCGGATCTCGTCCGCATCACGCTCTACGTCCTGCTGCCGATCGCGACCGCGATGGCCGTGCTGCTGATCGCGGGCGGCGTGCCGCAGACGCTGGCGCCGACGCTCGACGTCACCTCGCTCGGCGGCCTGCACCAGCTGATCGCCCGCGGGCCGGTCGCCTTCCAGGAGGCGATCAAGATGCTCGGCACCAACGGCGGCGGCTTCTTCAACGCGAACTCCGCGCATCCGTTCGAGAACCCGACGCCGCTCACCGACGTGCTCGAAACCTGGTCCGAGATCGTGATCCCCTTCGCGCTCGCGATCGCCTTCGGCCACATCGTCGGCGACCGTCGGCAGGGCTGGGCCCTGTTCGCGGTGATGGCGATCGTCATGGTCACCGCTGTCGGCTTCGAATACGCGATCGAGGCGCACGGCAACCCGCTGCTGACCGCGCTCGGCGTCGATCCGTCGCAGGGCAACATGGAAGGCAAGGAGTGGCGTTTCGGAACCCCGCTCTCCGCGCTCTTCACGGTCACCACCACGGCGACATCCGACGGCGCGGTCATCGCGATGCACGACAGTCTCCTGCCGCTCGCCGGCGCGATCCCGCTCTTCCTGATCCAGCTTGGCGAGATCGTGCCGGGCGGCGTCGGCTCCGGCCTCTACGGCATCCTCGTCTTCGCGATCCTCGCGATGTTCGTGGGCGGCCTGATGGTCGGCCGCACCCCCGAGTATCTCGGCAAGAAGCTCGAAAGCCGCGAGATCAAGCTCGCGATGCTCGCGGTGCTCATCCTGCCGCTGTCGATCCTCGGCGGCACCGCGATCGCGCTCAACAACGCGAGCGGCCTCGCCTCGCTCAGCAACGCCGGACCGCACGGCCTCACCGAGATGCTCTACGCCTGGTCGTCCGCGACCGGGAACAACGGCAGCGCCTTCGCCGGTCTCACCGCCGACACGCCGCTGCTCGACTGGGGCCTCGGCATCTCGATGCTGCTCGGCCGCTTCGCCTTCCTGATCCCCGTGCTCGCGATCGCCGGCTCGCTCGCGGCCAAGCCGAAGCTCGGCGGCAGCGCAGGCACGTTCCCGACGGACGGTCCGCTCTTCGTCGGGCTGATGATCGGCACGATCCTGATCCTCGGCGGCCTCCAGTTTCTGCCGGCACTCGCCCTCGGCCCGCTCGCCGAACACGGCGCGCTCCTCGCCGGCCACGCCTTCTAGCCCCGCGTTTGGAGGAAACCGCCCCCATGCTCGCAAAACCCGACGCCGCCGAGCCCGCCGCGCTGTTCGGCGCGTCGATCGTGGGCCGCGCCACACGCGATGCGCTGCTGAAGCTCGACCCGCGGACCCTGATCGGCAATCCGGTGATCTTCGTCACCGAGGTCGTCGCGGCGCTCGTCACCGTCCTCTCGGTCGAGGATCTCGTCCGCGGCCGCGCCGCGTCGTTCGCGATCGCGGTCGCGTTCTTCCTTTGGCTCACCGTGCTCTTCGCGACCTTCGCCGAAGCGGTCGCCGAGGGACGCGGCCGCGCCCGGGCGGAAAGCCTGCGCCGCGCCCGCAGCGAAACCACCGCGAAGGTTCTGGTCCGTGGCGACGACCGCACGATCTGGCGCCCGATGCCGGCGTCGAGCCTGCGGGAAGGCGAGTTCGTGCTCGTCGAGAGCGGCGATCTCGTGCCGAGCGACGGCGAGGCGGTGGAAGGCGTCGCCTCCGTCAACGAGAGCGCGGTCACCGGCGAAAGCGCGCCGGTCATCCGCGAGGCCGGCGGCGACCGGTCCGCGGTCACCGGCGGCACCGAGGTGATCAGCGACTGGCTCGTCGTCCGCATCACCGCCGCACCCGGCTCGACCTTCATCGACCGCATGATCGCGCTCGTCGAGGGCGCGCAGCGCCGCAAGACCCCGAACGAGATCGCGCTCGACATCCTGCTCGCCGGCCTCACGATCATCTTCCTGATCGCCGTCGTGACCCTGGTCGGCCTCGCCCATTACAGCGGCACCGACCTCAGCGTGGTCGTCCTGTCCGCGCTTCTCGTCACCCTGATCCCGACCACGATCGGCGGGCTCCTGTCGGCGATCGGCATCGCCGGCATGGACCGTCTCGTCCGCTTCAACGTCGTCGCGACCTCCGGCCGCGCCGTCGAGGCGGCGGGCGACGTCGACACGCTGCTGCTCGACAAGACCGGCACCATCACCTTCGGCAACCGCGCCTGCTCCGCCCTCCACCCGCTCCGCGGCGTCGACGAGCGCGACCTCGCCGAGGCCGCCGCGCTCGCGAGCCTCGGCGACGAGACGCCCGAAGGCCGCTCGATCCTCGTCTTCGCCCGCGACCGGCACGGCATCGCGGCCGCGAAGCCGGACGGCGCGACCATGGTCCCGTTCAGCGCCAACACCCGCCTGTCCGGCCTCGACGCCGGGGCGCATCGCTGGCGCAAGGGCGCGGTCGAGAGCGTCGCCGCCGACACGGCCGACGCCACCCCGCCGGCCGAGCTCGCCGAAACCGTGGAGCGCATCGCGCGCACCGGCGCGACGCCGCTCGCGGTGAGCGTCGACGGCCGCATCCTCGGCGCGATCGAGCTGAAGGACGTGGTCAAGCCCGCGATCCGCGAGCGTTTCGAGGCGCTCCGCCGCATGGGCATCCGCACCGTCATGGTCACCGGCGACAACCGCACCACGGCGGCCGCGATCGCCGCCGAAAGCGGCGTCGACGACTTCATCGCGGAAGCCAAGCCCGAGGACAAGCTCGCCTACATCCGCAAGGTGCAGGCCGAAGGCCGTCTCGTCGCGATGTGCGGCGACGGCACCAACGACGCGCCGGCGCTCGCGCAGGCCGATGTCGGCGTCGCGATGCAGACCGGCACCCAGGCCGCCCGCGAAGCCGGCAACATGGTCGATCTCGACAGCGATCCCACGAAGCTCATCGAGATCGTCGAGATCGGCAAGCAGCTGCTCATCACGCGCGGCTCGCTCACCACCTTCTCGATCGCGAACGACGTGTCGAAATACTTCGCGATCCTGCCGGCGATCTTCGTCGCGACGTACCCGACGCTCGGCGCGCTCAACGTCATGCACCTGACGACGCCGCGAAGCGCCATCCT
>CAXUBA010000051.1:0-10864 GCA_964249205.1 uncultured Acetobacteraceae bacterium
CCACTGCGGCCTCCGTGTAGCGGGCGAGCGCGCGCGCTCGCCCGGCCCGCCCGAAGGCGCGGCGCAACGCCTGATCCTCCGCGAGACGCCGGAGCGCGCGCGCTCGCCCGCTACACGGAGGCCGCAGTGCTCGATCGGACGATGGACCTGCTGTTCCCCGACCACGCGCGCGACCTCGCTGGGGCGCGCCTGAGCCCCACCCGGCCCGAGCGCCGGTGAGCGCGACCCGGCGTCTCGCGCTGCTGTCGCCGCTACGTTCGGGCTCGCCGTGCAGGTCAGCCTCGTGATCCTGCCGCTGCTCGCGGTGTTGTCGTTGCTGTTCGGCCACCCGATGAGCCTCGTCTTCTCGGATCCGCTCGACCTCTTCGCGATCGTCGCAGCGGCGCTCGCGGCGAACGTCGTCGCGGTCGACGGCGAAACGAACTGGTTCGAAGGGTTGCTCCTGGTCGGGATCTAAGCGCTTCTGGCGATCGCCTTCTTCTTCGTCGGAGCCTGACGCATGCCCGATGCCGCCAGCCTCGACCGGATCCGGAGGACGCTGATCGGCCTCGGCGTTGCGGTCGCCGTGCTCCTCCTCTTCCGCGCACTCGCCGACGTGCTGCTGCTAGTTTTCGCGGCGATCCTCCTCGCGTCCGTGCTGCACGGTGCGGCCGAGCGGATCGGCCGCGTCCTCGGGCTCCGGCCCGGCATGGCGCTCGGCGTGATCCTTCTCGCCTTCCTCGTCGTGGTCGCGATCGCGGTGTTCTTCCGGGGTCCGGTCCTGGTCGATGAGGTGGTGCGGCTCTCGGGGGAACTCGGCGAGCAGACCAAGCGCCTCCGCGACATGCTGTCCGGCCAGCCCTGGGCGGAGCATCTCGTCGCGCAGGCGCAGAACTATCTCACTGGCGGCCACTTCGCCGGCATGCTGTCGGGCGTCGCGAGCGGCACGATCGGGGCCCTCGGTTCGCTCCTCGTTCTGGTTGTGGCCGGCCTCTATTTCGCCGCCTCGCCGGGCCTCTACGTCGAGGGAACGATCCGCCTCCTGCCGATCCCGCAGCGCGAGCGCGGGCGTGCCGTCCTGCTGGCGACGGGGCACGCGCTCCGGTGGTGGTTCGTCGGCCAGGCGATCGACATGGTGGCGGTCGGCTCGCTGACTGCGATCGGATTGTTCGCGCTCGGCATTCCGCTCGCCGGCACCCTCGCGGTCATCGCGGCGCTGTTCAACTTCGTCCCCTACATCGGCGCGATCTGCGGCGCCGTGCCGGCGGTGCTGGTCGCGTTCGGCCACGGGCCGCAGCCGGCGATCGAGGTCGCGCTGCTGTTCACCGCGGTGCAGACGCTGGAGGGGAACGTGATCGCGCCGCTGATCCAGAAGCGCACGGTCGAGCTGCCGCCGGTGCTGACGATCTTCTCGCAGACCGTGCTCGGCACGCTGTTCGGACCGCTCGGCCTGATCCTCGCGACACCACTGACGGCGGCCGGTATGGTGCTCGTGCGGATGGTTTACGTCGAGGACGTGCTCGGCGACCGGCACCCGGACGTCCCGGCGGACGCGCGCGACTAACGGCGTTTCCGAAGCGGCCGGAACGGCTGGCGACAGCTTTCCCGTGGCGGGGATGCGCGCTGTCGGGCCGGACGGCGTTCGATCCTCCCTTCCCGCACGACGAAGCCCTACAGTGCGATTCGGCCGGTCGTTCCGGCGGAGCCGTTCGGCGCCGGAAGCGGGCGCCCGAGGAGAAGACATGGACAGGAACGTCATCTACGTGCTGGGGGCGGTCGGCGCGCTCGCGGGCGCCGGACCGGCGAACGCCGCCGCCGCGGCGCTCGACGCTCCGTCATCCGGTGCGGCGTCCTATGCCGACCTGCTGCAGCCGATCCCGAACGCGGTCGCGGTTCTCCGCGCGGAGGACGCCGCCGCCTTGGCCGCCGCGCCGGACGCCGGGGCGCCCGTCGTGGAGAACGTGCAGTTCATTCCCCACCACCACCATCACCACCACTACCGCCGCTACCACCGCCGCTACTATCACCACCATCACCATCCGTACGGCTGAGCGGCAACCGCGCGGCCTGGCGGTCGGGGCGCATCGCCCGGGCCGCGGCCAGCAGCCGGCGATACGTGCCGTCGAACACCGTGTCCGTCGCGGAGGTCCAGGTGCTGTCGGCGCCGAGGGTCGACCGGCTTTCGTGGATTCGTCTGGACTGGAGCTCGCGTTCGGCGGCCTCTTCTTCCCCCATCGGCATGAGATCCGGCGCGTCCTCTTCCGGCACGATCGCGATCTGCATGAAGGGTTCGCCGGGGCGGAACACGTGGACCTGCCCCGCGCACGGCGCCTTGAACACCGCGAAAGAGATCATCGGCCACCAGCGCCGGATGACCGCCGGGACGGCGATCGGGACGGTCCCCGATGCGTCGGTGAAGAAGCGCGGATGCGGTTCCGCCTTCAGCGCGAAGCCTTCGTCGACCTTCAGGTCGAGCAGGAGCTGGTAGGTGAAGTAGCCGGTGCCGAAGCTTCGGAACGGCGGCCGGCGCCCGTCGTCCGCGCCGAAATCCCCTTCGAACCGCAGGGCGCAATCGGCGGCCGCCACGACGCGGAGTTCGTCCGGGTGCGGATAGCAGAGCTCCAAGCCGGCCCGTGCGGCCTCCGTGAACGGGAGGCAGTGCCAGGCATGTTCCATCGAGCCGTCCTGGCGCGGCTCCGACCGGCCGGCCCAGCCGGGAACCTCCATCCGGGTGCGACGGGGAACGAGGCCGGGCCGGTGGGACCTGTATCTGACGACCGGCACGGCGTCCCCTCCGCTGCAAAGCGTCCGGAGCCTACGCCGGGCGGTCCACGCCCGTCCCATGCCGGTTGCCGAGGCGAGGTGCCACCTCGGCCATGAAGCGGCGCATCTCGCGCTCGAACGGCTGGAACTGCAGGGTGAAGAGTTCGATGCCGGCGGCGTGGAACGCGTCGATCCGCGCCGCGACGCGTCCGTAGGACCCGACCAGACCGGCCGCGGTCCCGCCGTTGGTGCCGACGCGGTCGGTCTTCGCCATCGTGTGCTTCATCACCACCGCCGGATCGACGTTGCCCCGCTGCCGCTCCCGAAGCGCCGCGTCGTTCGCGGCGAGCGCCAGCAGATGCTGGTAGGCCGCTTCGGCCTCATCGTCGGTCGGGCGCGCGATCACGAAGGCCGACAAACCGAAGCGGATCGGCGGCGCGCTGCCGCGGTCGCGCCAGCGCATGTCGGCGATCAGGGCCGCAACATCGTCGAGAGGCTGGCCATTGATGAACCAGACGTCGGCGGCGTCGGCGGCGAGCGCACGGGCGGGTTCGCTTTCGCCGCCGAGGTAGATGCGCGGCCGATCAGGCCCCGCCGGGCGGAGCGCATAGTCGTCGATGTTGAAGTGCGGCCCCGCATGGGTGACGCGCTCGCCCGCCATCAGGCGCTTGCAGATCGAGAGCCATTCCGCCCCGTAGCTGTAGCGTGCGTCATGCTCGGCAAAGGGGATGCCGGCCCGCTCGATCTCCGGCCGGTTCCAGGCATTCACGAGGTTGATCGCGAAACGGCCGCCGCTGATCTCGTCGATGCCGAGCGCCATCTTCGCGAGCACCACCGGATGGTAGAGCATCGGCTTGATCGCCGCGATGATCTCGATCCGTGAGGTCAGCGCCGCCAGCGCGGCCGACGCGGTCCAGGCCTCGAGCTGCGCCAGCGACGGGTCGTGCGGGTTGATCGTGTGCTGGGCGACCAGGACACTGTCGAAGCCGAGCGCTTCCGCTTCCACCACCAGCGCGCGGTTCCGGCGGAAGCTCGCGTCGTACGGCTCCTCGGGATCCTGCAACGCGGCACGGCTGCCGTGCACGAGCGCCCAGATGCCGAGGCGGAGCGCCGGGCGGGATATCTCGATCATCCTGGGATCCTGGCACCGGCGCCCCATCCAATCAACGTTTCCATCTCGGACATTATCCGGTCGACAAGACGATCGTTCCATGTAGATTGGACTTCTTCTATCAACGATGACGGAAGGTGGTTTCTTGCGGACGGTGACCAGGCGGCAGGCGGCGGCCCTCGCGTTTGGAAGCCTTGCGGGCGCGCGCCGTGCGTCCGCCGCCCCGATCCTCCGCCCGCTCACCTTCAGCTACCAGCGCTCGTCGGCGCTGTTCATCGTCCTGATGGCGAACGGCGAACTCGCGCGTCGCCTGGCGCCGGCCGGCTATCGCCCGCAATTCGCCGAGTTCGAGCGCATCCTCGACGCGATGTCCGCCGACGCGGTAACGTTCCACGGCGACGTCGCCGACAGCGTGCCGATCTTCGCGGAGGCCGCGGGCGCGCCGCTCAGCTACTACGCGATGGAGCAGGGGTCGCCCGCCGCCGAGGCGCTGATCGTCGCGGCCGCGAGCCCGATCCGCGACGTCGCCGGTCTCCGAGGCCGATCCGTCGCCGTTTCGAAGGGCTCGGGCGCACACTACATGCTGCTCGGCCTGCTCCGGCGCGCCGGGCTCCGACTGGCCGACGTCCGGATCAGCTTCTTCGAGGCCTCCGACGGGTCGGCCGCCTTCGCGTCCGGCGCCGTCGACGCCTGGGCGACGTGGGACCCCTTCCTCGCGATCACCGAGGCGCGGATGGCGGTCCGCGTGCTCGGCGACGGGTCCGGGATCACCTCCTACAACCGCTACTACATGGTCGATGCCGCCTTCGCGCGCGCCAATCCGCACGTCGTCGCGATCGTCTTCGACGCGCTCCGAGACGCCTCCGCGTCGATCCGCGCCGACCCGGCGGCGTCGGCCGCCCTCCTGTCGCCGCTCTGGGGCCACGCGTCGGTGGCGCTTGTCGAACGGATCGACCGGCGCCGCGGCTACCGCGTGGGCCCGGTCACCCCGGCCGCGATCGACGAGCAGCAGCGGATCGCCGACACGTTCGTCGCGGCGGGGCTGATCCCGGACGCGATCCACGTCGACGCGATGCCGGTCTGGCACCCGGACGCGGCCTGACCGGAGGAGCGGCACCATGCACGCGATCGACGCCACGGGCTTCGGGACCACCGTTTCCGGCTTCGCGGTCGGCCTGCTGGTCGGCATGACCGGGGTCGGCGGCGGCTCGCTGATGACGCCGCTGCTGATCCTGCTGTTCGGCATCCATCCGATGACCGCGGTCGGCACCGACCTGCTGCAGGCCTCCGTCACCAAGGCGGTCGGCGCGACGGTGCACGGCGCTCACCGCACGGTCGACTGGCCGATCGTCCGCCGGCTGCTGCTCGGCAGCCTGCCGGCTTCCGTCCTGACCCTGCTCGCGGTGCATGTCTCGCACGCCGATCCGCGCGCGCTGTCGCACCTCGTCTCCGCCGTGCTCGGCGTCGGGCTCCTGCTCACCGCGCTCTCGCTCGCGTTCCGCCCCTGGATCACCCGGACGGCGGCGCGTCGGATCGGGACGCCGTCGCCGCGGACGGCGGCGATCGCGACCGTCGTGACCGGCGCGCTGATCGGCGTCCTCGTCTCGCTGTCTTCGGTCGGCGCCGGCGCGATCGGCGTTTCCGTGCTGCTGCTGCTCTACCCGGCGCTGCCGCTCGCGCGGATCGTCGGGTCGGACATCGCGCATGCGGTACCGCTCACGCTGGGCGCCGGCACCGGCCACATCCTGCTCGGCACGATCGACTGGCACCTGCTCGGCACGCTGCTGCTCGGCTCGATCCCCGGCATCGTCGTCGGCAGCCTGCTCGCCGTCCGCGTTCCGGAAGGCGTCACCCGCGGCGTCCTCGCCACCTTGTTGACCGTCGTCGGCGCAAGACTGGTCCACTGAACCCGGTCCGGGGCAAAGCCCCGACCGATGTTGCAAACCCCGCACCCGTCGGCGTAAGCGCGCCCGATGACCGATCTCGTCCCGATCCGCCGCGCCCTCCTTTCGGTGAGCGACAAGCGCGGCCTCGTGCCGCTCGCCCGTCCGCTCGCCGCGTCCGGCGTCGCGCTGCTCTCGACCGGCGGCTCGGCGCGCGCGCTCCGCGACGCCGGCATCGCGGTCACCGACGTGTCCGAGCACACCGGATTCCCCGAGATCCTCGACGGTCGCGTCAAGACGTTGGTGCCGCAGATCCATGGCGGCATCCTCGGCCGTCGCGACGATCCCGCGCATCGCGAGCAGATGGCGCGTCACGCGATCGCGCCGATCGATCTCGTGGTGGTGAACCTTTACCCGTTCGAGGCGACCGTCGCGGCCGGTCGGCCGTTCGAGGACTGCATCGAGAACATCGACATCGGCGGTCCGGCGCTGATTCGCGCCGCGGCGAAGAACCACGCCGACGTGGCGGTGCTGACCTCGCCCGCGCAGTACGAGGCGTTCGCGGCCGAGTTCGCGGCCTCGGGCGGCACGCGTCTCGCGATCCGACGCCGGCTGGCCGCTGCCGCCTATGCCGCGACCGCCGCCTACGACAGCGCGGTCGCCGCCTGGTTCGCGCGAGAGACCGCCGAAGGCTCGAACGACTTCCCGTCGCAGTTCACCGTCGCCGGACGGCTGCGCGAGGTGCTCCGCTACGGCGAGAACCCGCACCAGCACGCCGCCTTCTACGTCGGCGGCCCGACGCGTCCGGGCGTCGCCACCGCGACGCAGCTGCAGGGCAAGGCGCTCTCGTACAACAACCTGAACGACACCGATGCGGCGTTCGAGGCTGTCGCGGAGTTCGACGAGCCGGCCTGCGTCATCGTCAAGCACGCGAACCCGTGCGGGGTCGCGACGGCGGCCTCGCCGCTCGAAGCCTGGCGGCTCGCGCTCCGCTCCGATCCGGTGTCCGCGTTCGGCGGCATCGTGGCGCTGAACCGCACGCTCGACGAGGAAACGGCCGACGCGATCGGCGGCATCTTCACCGAAGTCATTATTGCGCCCGACGCGACCGACGCGGCGCGGAACGCGCTCGCCCGCCGCAGGAACCTCCGGCTGCTCGTCACCGGCGCCATGCCGGATCCGCATGCGGCGGGCGATGTCGTCCGCTCGGTCGCCGGCGGCTTCCTCCTGCAGAACCGCGACACCGGCCACGTCGGAGCGGCCGATCTCCGCACGGTCACGAAGCGCGCGCCCGACGCGCGCGAGCGCGCCGACCTCTTGTTCGCGTTCCGGGTCAGCAAGCACGTGAAGTCGAACGCGATCGTCTACGCGCGCGACGGCGCGACCGTGGGCGTCGGCGCCGGCCAGATGAGCCGCCTCGACAGCGCGCGGATCGCGGCGTCGAAGGGCGCGGAAGCGACGCGGGCAGCCGGTCTCGACCGGTCGCTGCTCGCGGGTTCGGTCGCCGCGTCGGACGCGTTCTTCCCCTTCGCCGACGGGCTCGAGGCGATCGTCGCGGCGGGCGCGACCGCGGTGATCCAGCCGGGCGGCTCGGTGCGCGACGGCGAGGTGATCGAGGCCGCCGACCGCGCCGGCCTCGCGATGGTGTTCACCGGCATGCGCCACTTCCGGCATTGAACGGACGCCGAAAGGTTTGGCGCCGACGACGCAGTCGCGGGGCGTTGCCCCGCACCCCGCCAGGCGCTGGGCGCCTGGACCCCATCCCGCGCGTGCCGTTCGTCAGCATTCACGTCGCGGCTTGACGTAGGCGGTCAGCTCGCGGGCAAGGTGATCGAACAGGCTCCGGATGCGGCGGATCTTTCGAAGATCCTCGTGCATCACGAGCCAGAGGCCGACACGGGCCAGGACGTGATCGGGCAGGACGGGGACAAGAGCGGGCTCCCTCCGACCGACCGGTTCCTGGCAGTAGCCGATGCCGCATCCCGCCCTCATCGCTTCCAGAAGGCCGAGTTCGTTGCTGCAGCGAAGTCCGAACCGATGTTCGGCGCCGAGCACATGCTGGAGTTCTCGGGCATGCTCCTCGCGCCCGATGAGCGTGTGGCGCGCGAGTTCGCCCACCGTATCCGGAAGGCCATGGCGTCGAACGTAATCGCGGTGCGCGAACAGGCGGACCGTCACCTCACCGATCCGGCGGGAAAGGAGGGCAGCCTGGGTCGGAAGTGCGTTGCGCACCGCGAGATCGGCGTCGTGGCGCAGGAGATCTTCGTTGCGGTCGCTGAGCGACAGCTCGATGTCGACGCCGGGATGGACGCCCCGAAACTTCGCGAGCATGGGTGGCAGGACGACGCCGCCCGTCGCCTCGCTCGCCGCCAGTCGAACGGTCCCGCACATCGCATCGTCGGCGCCCGAGGCGGCCCGCAACAGGCTTGCCGCGGCCGCCGCCATGGCTTCGGCATGCGGCAGGAGCGACAGCGCCCCATCGGTCGGCCGCAACCCGTCCGTCGAGCGGGTGAACAGGGGCACCCCGAGCGCGGTTTCCAGGGCGGCGATCTGTCGGCCGAGGGTCGGCTGGGTGAGGCCGAGGCTCCGAGCCGCGGCCGAAAGGCTGCCGCCGCGCGACACCGCCAGGAACGCCCGCCACAAGTGCCACGCCGGATCCGAGACCATGCAGGAATGCATAGCCAATCGCCTCTTTTCGTCAATCGATGTTGATTTCGGTCCGGTCGATCCTCCGCCGGCCAACAGGGGAGGATACGATGGCGGATAGGAAGCAGGCGCTGGTGATCGGCGCGACGGGGGGCATCGGCGGCGAGGTGGCGACCGCACTCCTGCGACACGGCTGGACGGTCCGCGGCTTCGTGCGCGATCCAGCGCGGGCCCGGCGCGTCGGACCGGCAGGCATCGACTGGATCACGGGCGACGCCATGCGGGAAGACGACGTGATCCGCGCGGCGGCGTCCGTCGACCTGATCTTCCACGGCGCCAACCCGCCCGGCTATCGCAACTGGCGCGGCCTCGCCCTTCCGATGCTGCGCCACGCGATCGCGGCCGCCGAGGCGGTCGGCGCACGGCTGGTCTACCCCGCCAGCGTCTACGTCTACGGGCCCGATGCCGGGTCCGTCGTGACGGAGGATGCGCCGCAGCACCCCCGCACGCGGAAGGGGCGTGTCAGGGTCGAGATGGAGGCGATGCTGCACGCGGCGTCGGTCCGCGGCCTGCGCACCCTGATCGTGCGCGCCGGCGACTTCTACGGGCCGAAGGCGCCGAGCTCCTGGGTCAGCACGATCCTGCTGCGGGACGGCAAGGACCTGCGTTGCGTTGTGACGCCCGAGCGACCCGGGGTCGGGCATGCCTGGGCCTACCTGCCGGATCTGGCCGAGACGGTGGCGCGGCTCGCCGATCGCGACACGGATCTCGCGCACGAGGAGCGGCTGCACTTCGGGGGACACTACCTCGAAGGGTGCGAGATGGCGGAAGCCGTGCGGCGCGTTCTGGGCGGTACGCTGCCGATCCGGCCGTTCCGGTGGCTGCCGGTCTACCTGGGCGCGCCGTTCGTGACCTTCCTGCGCGAGGTGATCGAGATGCGCTACCTGTGGCAGATCCCGCTGCGCCTCGACAATCGGCGGCTGATCGCACTGCTCGGCCAGGAACCGCGCACGGCGCTGGACGAGGCCATCCTTGTCAGTCGTCGTGCGCAGCGGACACGGGCGGGACTCGTCGACCCCAGCTGACACGGGTGTCGCTGCGCGAACCGGACGCCTTGAACGGGCACCGCCCCGCTTACACTTCGACATCGGTCGAAACGACGGCGAGCCGGAGGCGCTCGCCGCGCGTCTCGCCTCCGCCGAAGCCGGTGGACCCGGCGCGATCGGGAACGCGTCGACCGAGGCCTGATTTCCCGCCAGGTCCCTGGCGACGCGGCCTCGACGGAACCGCAAGCGAGGTTTTTCCATGTCAAAGACGTCCGGCGTCGCCGAACGGAGCTCCGCCCACGCGCCACCTGGAGCGGTGACGGAGGCCGCGTGGCGCGCGGTGCTGTCGCTCACGCTCGGCGTGTTCGCGCTCGTCACGGCGGAGTTCCTGCCGGCCAGCCTGCTGACGCCGATGGCGCGTGGCCTCGACGTGTCCGACGGCACCGCCGGCCAGGCCGTCACCGCAACGGCGCTGGTCGGCGCGGTGGCCGGGCCTATCGTCGTAGTGCACCTGGGGAGGATCGATCGGCGGACCGTCGTGCGCGGGCTGTTGCTGCTGCTGCTGATCTCGAACGTCCTGGCGGCGCTGGCCTCGACGGTGTGGGTCCTGCTTCTGGCACGGGTGGCGCTCGGGTTCGCGCTCGGCGGCTTCTGGTCGCTGGCACCGGCCCTTTGCCTGCGCCTGGTGCCGCAGCGTCTGGTCGCGCGCGCGATCTCGATCATCTTCACCGGCGTGTCGGCCGCCACGGTCTGCGCGGCGCCACTCGGCGCGTATCTCGGCGACGCGATCGGCTGGCGCCCGACGTTCCTGGCGGCGGGAGGATTGTCGCTCGCGGCGCTGGTAGCGGTGTTCGCCACCCTGCCGCGGCTGCCGTCGACGGACGTGCCGAACCTCGGGACCTTCCTGGCCCTGCTCCGCCGGCCGCGCATCCAGCTCGGCATGCTGACCCTGATCCTGGCGATCTCCGGGCACTTCGCCGGGTTCACCTACGTGCGGCCGTTTCTCGAGGGGGTGTCCCACCTCGACGCGTCGCAGATCTCGCTCGTGCTGCTCGCGTTCGGCGTCGGAGGTTTCTTCGGCAATCTCGCCGGCGGCGTGGTCGCCGGGCAGAACGCGCGTCTCGGCGTCGGACTCGGATCGCTGCTGCTCGCAGCCGCGTCGGCGCTCCTGCTGGACGGAGCCGCCCACGCGCTCGTCACCTTCGCTGCATTGGCGGCATGGGGGTTCGCGTTCGGCATGCTCCCGGTGTCGCTGCAAACGCTGACCACGCAGGCGGCGTCTGACCATGCGGAAAGCGCCGGAGCGTTGCTTGTCACGATGTTCCAGGTCGCGATCGCGACCGGCGCGATGGTGGGGGGTCTCCTGGTCGACGGCTTCGGCGCGGATGGGGCGATCGTGTATTGCGGGCTGGGCGCGGTTGCGGGCGCGCTCGTGG
>CAXUBA010000051.1:10874-16023 GCA_964249205.1 uncultured Acetobacteraceae bacterium
TGGGAGGGGTCCTTTCCGGCGTCTAAGCCGTGATCGTCGAGTTTCGGGAGGCGACGGCGGGCACGCCCGCCCGCCGGGTGAGCGCACGGAGGCCTAGCGGCAGTGGGGGGTGACGGCCGGGGCCGCGAGCGGCGGGGCGGTGCGTGGCGCCATGGCACGGGTGGGGCGCGTAGCCTCGTAAGCCGCGGCGACAACGGCGCCACGCCGACGGCGCTCGGCTCCGTTCGGGCCGACCCGGGGCGCCCTGCCGCCTATCGTTTCGACCCGATCGTGCTTGCGCTCGTGTCCCGTGGCGGCGCGCCGCGTTCGAGGCGACGCCTCTGGCTTAGACTAGCGCAGAACTGACACTGCGTCGCATTCTCATCGTTGCGAAGGTGGCTTGATTCTCCGGCGCCCCTCCGCAACTCATGCGCCATGCGCTCCTTCGACGACCTCCGGGAAAACGAGATCCTTGCCGTCGCCATCGGTGCCGAGGAGGAGGACGGCCGGATCTACAACGATTTCGCGCACGGCCTCGCCACCGACTTCCCCGACAGCGCCAGCATCTTTCGCGGCATGGCGGAAGAGGAGGACGGTCACCGGCGTGCCCTGATCGATCTCTACGTCGACAAGTTCGGCTCCCACATCCCGCTGATCCGTCGCGCCGACGTGCGCGGCTTCATCCAGCGCAGGCCGATCTGGCAGACGCGTCCGCTCGGTCTCGAACAGGTTCGCCGACGCGCCCGCGAGATGGAGGAGGACGCGGCCCGCTTCTACCGCGCGGCCGCCGCGCGCTCGTCCGACGCCGACGTCCGGCGCCTGCTCGGCGATCTCGCCGCCGCCGAGGACGCGCATTCCACGACCGCCGACCGGCTCGAGGCGCATCACCTCACCGACCGGACCCGGCTCGCGGAAGACGAGCAGCAGAAGCGCAACTTCGTGCTGCAGATCGTCCAGCCCGGGCTCGTCGGCCTGATGGACGGTTCCGTCTCCACCCTCGCGCCGGTGTTCGCGTCCGCCTTCGCGACCCACGAGCCGCGGCAGGCCTTCGTGGTCGGCCTCGCCGCCTCCGTCGGCGCCGGCATCTCGATGGGCTTCGCCGAAGCCCTGTCCGACGACGGCAAGCTGTCGGGCCGCGGCACGCCGATCATCCGCGGTCTCGTCTGCGGCCTCATGACGACGCTCGGGGGCATCGGCCACACGCTGCCGTTCCTCATCCCGCGCTTCTGGACGGCGATTGCGGTGGCGATCGTCGTCGTCCTCGTCGAGCTCGCCGCGATCACCTGGATCCGCTGGCGCTACATGGACACGCCACCGATGTCGGCCGCGCTGCAGATCGTGCTCGGCGGCGCGCTGGTGTTCGGCGCCGGCGTCCTCATCGGGACGAGCTAGCGATCGGCTGGAAAGACCTTGAGGCTCCGCCTCAAACTCCGCCGGGCGCTGGGTGCCCGGACCCCCGTTCTGTGAGCGGGGCTTGGCGGGGGTGCGCCCCGATCTCGGACCACTGCACAGGCTTCACATCCTCGGACCGCAATGCGACGAAAGGACCCATGCTCCTGCGCCGTGCCGTGCTCGTGTCCATGTCGGCCCTCGCCGTCGCCGCCCCGGTCGCCCGTGCGCGGGCTGACGCCGCGGTGCCGGCGGTGCTCACGCCGGCCGACCAGGGGTGGATCGGGCGTGTCGAGACCGCGCTGAACGGCATCACGACGCTGAAGGCGCGTTTCCTCCAGATCGACAGTACGGGCCGCACGATCGGCGGGATCGCGTGGCTCGACCGCCCCGGACGCATGCGCTTCGAATACGACAAGCCGTCGGCCCTGCTGCTCGTCGCGAACGGCGCCGACGTCGTGTTCCATGATCCGAAGCTCGACCAGACGACCACCATCCCGCTCGGCCGCACGCCCCTCGGACTGCTTCTCGCGCCCGCGATCCGTCTTTCCGGCACCGTCACGGTGACGGGGTTCTCGCACGGCGCGGGAACCGTGCAGGTGACGCTGGAGCGCACCGCTTCGCCTGCGGACGGGAGCCTGACGCTGGTGTTCTCGGAAACGCCGTTCGCGCTGCGCTCCTGGTCGGTGGTCGACGCACAGGGCCGCGACACCCGGGTCGACCTTTACGATGTCGTCACGGGCGGCTCGTTTCCGCTGTCGCTGTTTCAGGCGCCCTCGGGCGACGCGGGGTAACGGCCGACGTGAAGCCCCTCGTCGGGATCACCTGCTGCAACAAGGCATTCGGCGAATACGCGACGCGCAACCATGCGGCGTCCGACACCTACGTCCGGGCGACCGACTGGGTGGTCGGCGCCGTCCCCGTGCTGGTGCCGGCGAACGGCGAGGCCGCCGACATCGAGACGCTGGTCGCCCGTCTCGACGGGCTGATCCTCACCGGCAGCCGCTCCAACGTCGACCCAAACCTCTACGGCGGCCCCGAGCACCCCGCCGGAACGCCGGTCGATCCGCGTCGCGACGCGGTCACGATGGCGCTGATCCGGGCGGCTCTCGCGGCCGCGCTGCCGCTGTTCGCGATCTGCCGCGGCTTTCAGGAGCTGAACGTGGCGCTCGGCGGCACGCTGCACCAGCGCCTGCAGGATCTCCCGGGCCGGCTCGACCATTCGGCGCCGCAAAGCCCGGAGGCCGCCGTCCGGGTCGCCAAGCGGCACGAGGTGACGCTGGCGCCGGACGGCATCCTCCGGCGCCTCGTCGGCGCCGAAACGATCATGGTGAACTCGCTGCACAACGAAGGGATCGACCGCCTGGCGCCGGGGCTCGTTCCGGAAGGAATCGCGCCGGACGGCACGGTGGAAGCGGTCCGGGTCGCCGACGCGGCGAGCTGGGCGCTCGGTCTGCAATGGCATCCGGAGGCGGACGCCGAGACCGACCCGGTGTCGCGCGCGCTGTTCTCGGCCTTCGGCGCGGCCGTCCGCGCGCGTTTCGGCGGCTGACCGCGACCGCGTGTCCCACACGCTCGGTCATCTTCTCTCCGAATACGGTTACGGCCTCATCGCGCTGGTGATCGCGCTGGAAGCGATGGGCGTGCCGCTGCCGGGCGAAAGCCTGCTGATCGGCAGCGCGATCTACTGCGCGACGACGCACAAGCTGTCGATCGCATGGGTGCTGGTCGCGGCTGCGACCGGCGCGATCATGGGCGACAACGCCGGCTACGCGATCGGGCGCTCGGTCGGCTACCGGGTTCTCGTTCGATACGGGCGCCGGGTCGGAATCTCCGAGGATCGGCTCGTGCTCGGCCGCTACCTGTTCCGGCGCTACGGGGGATCGGTCGTGCTGATCGGCCGGTTCGCCGCCGTGCTCCGCACCTTCGTCGCACTCCTCGCGGGCGCGAACCGGATGTCCTGGCCGCGCTTCCTGTTCTGGAACGCGCTCGGCGGGATCGGCTGGACGTGCGGCTACGGCCTCGCGGCCTACAAGGCGGGCGAAATGATCCGGCGCATCGAGGGACCGGTCGGCCTCGCCCTCGCCGCGGCCGCGGTGCCGGCGGTGATCGCCTTCTTCATCTTCCTGAGACGCAACGAAAGACGCCTGACGGAGGACGCGAAACGAGAGGCGGATCTTGCGGCAGCCCGGACCTGATCGAAACGAATGCGTCGGCGGAAGCCATCCGATAGTTCTTTTCTATCGGAACATCATTCGCTACTCCTTGGAGATTACACGATCGGTCTTCAATCTTTGGCAATCGGAAGCTCGCCATGAAAATCCGTACAGGACGTCCCGGGCGTCCCCGGGAGTTCGACATCGACGAGGCGACCCGGGACGCGATGGAGGTGTTCTGGCAGAACGGCTTCCACGCGACCTCCCTGCCGGACCTGATCGAGGGGATGGGCCTCACCAGAGGCAGCATCTACAAGGCCTATGACGACAAGCGATCGATCTATCTCGCGGCGCTCGACAGCTACGTGGACGGCAAGCTCGATCGAATCGCGGCGAAGCTCGAGCGCGCCGACAAGCGGGTGGCGATCCGCGACACGCTGGCGCTGATCGCGCGGGAGTGCGCCGCCGAGCTCGGCCGGAAAGGCTGCTTCGTGACGGCGGCGCTCGCCGAGATGGTTCCGAACGACCCGGACGTCGAGGCGCGCTCGATCCGTCTGCTGTCCGGTCTCGAGCGTCTGTTCTCGGACGCGATCACGGAAGGCAAGGCGTCAGGCTCGATTTCCTCGCGGACGCCGACCGCCGTTTTGGCCAAGACGATCGTCTGCATGAGCGTCGGGCTTTCGGTGCTCGGCAAGCTCGGCCCGACCGAGCGGGCGAACCGGAAGCTGACCGACGTCGCGATGGCGCTGCTGGACTGAAACTGTCGAGGCGGAGAAACGCTGCTTCCGCCGCCCAACGAACGGGGGTCCGGGCGCCCAGCGCCCGGCGGAGCTCGAGGCAGAGCCTCGAACCCATCAACCTATCAGGCGCGCACCCCGTTCTGCGCGCGGTCGCGCAGCAGGTGGTCCGCCACCACGAGCGCCAGCATCGCCTCGCCGACCGGCACCGCCCGGATCCCGACGCACGGGTCGTGTCGCCCCGTCGTCCGCACCTCGACCTCGTCGCCGCCACGCGTCACCGAGCGCAGCGGCGCGGCGATCGAGCTCGTCGGCTTGACCGCGAACCGCACCACCAGATCCTGGCCGGTCGAGATGCCCCCGAGCACGCCGCCCGCGTGGTTGGCGAGGAAGCTGCGGCGCCCGTCGGCCCCGATCCGGATCTCGTCGGCGTTCGCGGTCCCGTCCGACGCGGCGGCGGCGAACCCGTCGCCGATCTCGACCCCCTTCACCGCATTGATCCCCATCATCGCGGCCGCGAGGTCGGCGTCGAGCTTGCCGTAGAGCGGCGCGCCGAGCCCGGCCGGCACGCCCGTCGCGGTGACCTCGATTACCGCGCCGAGCGACGACCCGTCCCGCCGCGCGGCGTCGATCGCCGCCTCGAAGATGCGCGCAGCCTCCGGGTCCGGGCAGAAGAACGGGTTCGCGTCGATCGCTCCGTCGTGCCAGCGCGTCCGGTCGATCGCGTGCGGCCCGATCCGCACCACCGCGCCGCGCACCGCGAAGCGTCCCGCGGTCAGCTCGTGCAGCACGCGTCGCGCGACCGCGCCCGCGGCCACCCGGCAGGCTGTTTCGCGCGCCGACGAGCGGCCGCCGCCGCGCGGGTCGAGGATCCCGTATTTCACGTCG
>CAXUBA010000052.1:0-15775 GCA_964249205.1 uncultured Acetobacteraceae bacterium
CCCACGGTACGCTTGCACGCACAACGGTTTTCGAGACCGCCCCGATCGACCGCTCTGGCACCTCTCCGATGGCGGCGCGGAGCCGTATAGGGGGATTGGGCAACGGGGGCAACTGCGAACGGCACGTTGACCTCGACGGACCGTTCCGAGTATAGGCCGCCGCTTGCTGCTGACGCAGCCCATGACAAGAAGCGACTGGGCGAGCGACCGTGTCCGCAACCGTGCGGCACCGGCCTCCCCGCAGATCGGAAGAGAGTTCAATGTTCGCAGTGATCCGCACCGGCGGAAAGCAGTATCGCGTCGCGCCGGAAACGGTGCTCAAGGTCGAGAAGCTCGAGGCGGACCCCGGGTCGACCGTAACCTTTACCGACGTCCTCGCGGTCGGATCCGACGCGGGCACCACGATCGGCGCCCCGCTCGTCGCGGGCGCGACCGTCACGGCCACGGTGATCGCGCAGGACCGCCTGCCCAAGATCATCATCTTCAAGAAGCGGCGCCGGCAGAACAGTCGCCGCAAGAACGGTCACCGCCAGCCGGTGACGGTGCTGCGGATCGCCGGCATCAACGAGGCCTGAGCGCGAGCGAGAGCGAGGAGAACGGGACATGGCACACAAGAAAGCCGGCGGCTCGTCGCGCAACGGCCGCGACACGGAAGGCCGGCGCCTCGGCGTCAAGAAGTTTGGCGGCGAGCAGGTCATCGCCGGCAACATTATCATCCGGCAGCGCGGCACGAAGGTGAAGCCCGGCCGCAACGTCGGGCTCGGCAAGGACCACACGATCTTCGCGCTGGTCGACGGTCACGTGACGTTCGAGCACAAGGCTGAAGGTCGCGTGCAGGTCTCGGTCACGCCGGTCGCGCAAGCGGCGGAGTAACGGCGCGAACGCTTCCCAAACAGGGTGATCGCACGGGGAGGGTCGGCGCAAGCCGACCCTTCTCGCGTCTCGGGGCCCGGAGGATCGACGCATGAAGTTCCTCGACCAGGCCAAGATCTTCATCCGTTCCGGCGACGGCGGGGATGGCGTGTGCGCATTCCGGCGCGAGAAATACGTGGAATTCGGCGGACCTGACGGCGGCAACGGCGGCCGCGGCGGCGACGTCGTGTTCGCCTCGGCGTCCGACCTCAACACGCTGATCGACTTCCGCTACACGCAGCACTTCCGCGCCCGCAAGGGCGGCAACGGCGCCGGATCCGACCGCACCGGCGCCGCCGCCGAAACCGTCGTGATCACGGTGCCGGTCGGGACGCAGATCATGGACGAGGACCGCGAAACGCTGCTCGCCGACCTCGACCGTCCCGGCGCCCGCGTCACGCTGCTCCGCGGCGGCGACGGCGGCTTCGGCAACGCGCACTACAAGAGCAGCACCAATCGCGCGCCCCGCCGCGCCGACAAGGGCTTTCCGGGCGAGGAGCGATGGGTCTGGCTCCGGCTGAAGCTGATCGCCGACGTCGGCCTGGTCGGACTGCCGAATGCGGGAAAGTCGACCTTTCTCGCCGCCGTTTCCGCCGCAAGACCGAAGATCGCGGACTACCCGTTCACGACGCTCCACCCGCAGCTCGGTGTCGTGCGGCTCAACATGACCGAGGAATTCGTCGTCGCCGACATCCCGGGCCTGATCGAAGGCGCGCACGAAGGAACCGGCCTCGGCGACCGGTTCCTCGGCCATGTCGAGCGCTGCGCCCTGCTGCTGCATCTCGTGGACGGCGCGGCCGGCGACGTGGTCGCCGCCTGGCGGACCGTGCGCGCGGAGCTCGCGGCCTATGGCGGCGGCCTCGCGTCGAAGAACGAGCTGATCGCGCTCAACAAGTCGGACGCGATGACGGTGCGGGAAGCCTCGTCGCGGGCCGCGGCCCTGCGACGAGCCTCCGGCGGCGCCCCGGTCGCGATCGTCTCGGGCGCGACCGGCGACGGGATCCCTGCCCTGCTGCGCCAGCTGCAGGACCGCGTGACGGGGGCGAAACGCGCGCGGCAGGACGATGCCGCCTGAGCACGCGGCGCCGTCGCTCGCCGATGCGCGCCTGCTCGTCGTCAAGATCGGAAGCGCGCTGCTGGTCGAAGCCGGCGGCACGCTCCGCGCCGCCTGGCTGGACGGCGTCGCCGCCGACATTGCGCGTCAGCGCGCCCGGGGCACGGCTGTCATCGTCGTGTCCTCCGGCGCGATCGCGCTGGCGCGGCAGGCGTTGCCGTTCCCGCGCCGGACCCTCCGCCTCGAAGAGAAGCAGGCCGCCGCCGCGATCGGCCAGATCCGCCTCGCCGGCGCGTGGCGCGACGCGCTCGAGGCGCACGGCCTCGTCGCGGCGCAGCTCCTGCTGACGCTCGCCGACACCGAGGACCGGCGCCGCTACCTGAACGCGCGTGCGACGCTCGCGACCCTGCTCGGGCTCGGCGCGGTTCCGGTCATCAACGAGAACGACACGGTCGCGACGGCCGAGATCCGGTTCGGCGACAACGATCGGCTGGCGGCCCGCGTCGCGGCGATGACGGGTGCCGACCAGCTCGTGCTGCTGTCCGACATCGACGGGCTCTACACCGCCGATCCGAAACGCGACCGGTCGGCGGCGCATGTTCCGCTGGTGTCCGTCCTCACGCCCGAGATCGAGGCGATGGGTGGCGATCCGCCGCCCGGCTACTCGTCGGGCGGGATGCGGACCAAGCTCGCCGCGGCGCGGATCGCCACCGGCGCCGGCTGCGCGATGGCGATCGCGGAAGGGCACGTGCCCTCGCCGCTCGCCCGCCTCGAGGCGGGGGCGCGGTGCAGCTGGTTTCTCCCCGCATCGGACGGGCGCTCGGCGCGGAAGAGCTGGATCGCCGGCACGCTGGTGCCGCTCGGCGCCTACACGATCGACGACGGCGCCGCGGACGCGTTGCGCGGCGGCCGGTCGCTGCTGCCGGCGGGGATCCGCGCGGTCGAGGGATCGTTCGAGCGGGGTGATCCCGTCGTCGTCCGCACCGGGAGCGGCGTCGCGGTCGCGCAGGGACTGACCGCCTACGGCAGCGGCGAGGCGCGCCGGATCGCCGGGCACCGTTCGGCCGAGATCGCAGCCATTCTCGGGTGGCGGGGCCGGGACGAGGCGATCCACCGGGACGACCTCGTGCTGCTCGGCTGAGCGGCGGCGTCAGTCCCGCTCGGACGGCCAGCGCAGCTGCGGTTCCGAACGCGGTTCGGCGCGCGGACGGAAGGGAGACTGCGCGCGCTCGCGCTCGGGCACGACCGGCGCGGGCGGGATCGGCGGCCGCGGCGGCAGGTCGTCGCGACGGGCGCCGGGCGGCTCGTCCCGGCGGAGAGCGGCACCCGTGCCGGCGTTCGGCCGCATGTAGTAGCCATCATCATCGGGTTCGGCGCGTCGCCAGGCCGCCGGCCGGCGCATCTCCGGATCCGGCAGCCTAAGCGCCAAGTCCCTAAGATCGGCCTGGAGTTCGTCGAGGCGGGTGTCGAGCGTGTCGAGCCTCGCCTTCACGCCGAACACGCTGAACGGCATCAGCACGAAGGCGCCGGCGACCAGGATGGCGGCCACCAGGATCACGAGCTGGACCCACCAGGGCACCCAATCGGGAAGCGTGAACGGCAAGGTCATGCACTACCCTAGTCCGGCCGTGGACCGGCCGTCACGCGCGTATCCTTCTCGGAACGATCTCCGGTCACATCCCGAGCGCGCGGCGGTAAAGGTCGAGCAGTGTTTCCTGCTCTTCGACGTCGGCGGGTTCCTTGCGGCGGACCGAGATCAGCTGGCGAAGCACCTTGACGTCGAAGCCGGCGCTCTTGGCCTCGCCGTAGATGTCCTTGATGTCGTTCGCGAGCGCCTTCCGTTCCTCTTCGAGCCGCTCGATGCGGTCGACGAGCGAGCGGAGGCGGTCCGCCGCGACGCCGCCGCTTTCGCGATCGGTGCCGTCCTCCTCGTCCGTCGCCGCGCTTGCGGCCGCACGCTGGGCCATCCGTTCGCTCCCCTCGCCAAGGCTGGCCCGTGTGCCGAAGCAGGGCAGCGGCGTCAACGGCGGTCGGACGGCGCCGCGGCTCGCAGGACGCTCTTCCCCGCCGCGCCGATGTTGTGCCAGGCCGGACCGCCGCATACATGGGAGCGACCATCCGTCACCGGCGGCGCCCGCCCGCCCGAGCAGGAAATGGCTGCCCATGCCCCCTCAGTTCGCGAGCGTCGACCCGTTCGATTACGTGATCTTCGGCGCGACCGGCGACCTGACGATGCGGAAGCTGCTTCCAGCGCTCTATCACCGGTTCCGCGACGGGCAGATCCCGGCCGAAACCCGGATCATCGGCGGCGCGCGCTCCGAGCACACCTCGGAAAGTTTCCGCAAGGTGGCCCGCGGCGCGCTCGAACGCTTCGTCAAGGCGGACGCGCTGGAGCCGCAGACGGTCGAGACGTTCCTCGGCATGATCCACTACGCGCGCGTGAACGGCGCCACCGCCGAGAACTGGGAGAATCTCGCCGGCTATTTCGAGAACGTCGATCCAACGCGCGTACGCGTCTTCTACCTGTCGACGGCGCCTGCGCTCTACGGCGACACGTGCCGCAACCTCGCCGAGCGCGGCCTCGCGACCGCTCAGGCCCGGGTGGTGATCGAGAAGCCGATCGGCACCGATCTCGCCTCCGCACGCAAGATCAACGAAGAGGTCGGCCGGCACTTTCCCGAAAGCCAGATCTACCGAATCGATCATTATCTCGGCAAGGAAACGGTGCAGAACCTCATGGTTCTCCGTTTCGCCAACTCCATCTTCGAGCGACTCTGGAACGCGGACTGCATCGATCACGTCCAGATCACCGCATCCGAAACGGTCGGCGTCGAAGGTCGCGCGCCGTATTACGACACGTCGGGCGCTCTCCGCGACATGGTGCAGAACCATCTCCTGCAGTGCCTGTGCCTGCTGGCGATGGAACCGCCCGGTTCGCTCGAGGCGGACAGCGTGCGGGACGAGAAGCTCAAGGTGCTGCGGGCGCTGAGATCGATCGAGCCGCACGACGTGGCGGCGGCCACCGTTCGCGGCCAGTACGTGTCCGGTACGATCGGCGGCAAGGAAGTGCCCGGGTACCTCGAGGAACTCGGCCACGACAGCCGCACCGAGACCTTCGTCGCGATCAAGGCCGAGGTGCAGACCTGGCGCTGGGGCAAGGTGCCGTTCTATCTCCGTACCGGCAAGCGGCTGGCCAAACGCTCGTCCGAGATCGTGATCCGCTTTCGCGACGTCCCCTATTCCGCGTTCCCGCGAGCCGACGTCGACCTGCAGGCGAACCTCCTGGTCATCCGCGTTCAGCCTGACGAAGGGATCGAGATGCGGATCATGAGCAAGGATCCGGGTCCCGGCGGCCTTCGGATCCGGCCCGGCAAGCTCGACCTCTCGTTCGAGAAAGCCTTTTCGACGCGCATGCCGGACGCCTACGAGCGGCTGCTGCTCGACACCGTGCGCGGAAACTCCGTGCTGTTCATGCGTCGCGACGAGGTCGAGGCGGCCTGGGCCTGGGTCGATCCGATCCTCGATGCCTGGGCCGTCTCGCCCGAGAAGCCGAAGACCTACAAGGCGGGAACGTGGGGTCCGTCGGCCGCGATCGCGCTGATCGAGCGGGACGGCCGGACCTGGTTCGAGGACCTGAACTGACTGCGCCGGCACGCCGGACCGGCCCCGAGCGGCAGATGTCGCCGGGCCGGTTCTGGCGCCGGATCGCGATCGTCGTGCTGATGACGGCCGCCGCCTGGTTCGTCGCCCGCGGCAGCGTCCAGCACGGTTCGGACGCGATCTTCGGGCCACGCGTCGACTGGCGGAACGATTACGCGATGTCGGAGCGGGTCTACGACCTGATCGTCGCGCATCGCCTCACCGCCGTGCCGCGCGCGTGCCTGCTGCTCAACATCCACGGCGGCGACCCGCCCTCGGCGCAGACCATGGACGTCTTCGAGCGGCCGACGAAGCTCTGCCTCGGCGACGCGGCGGCGAGCGCGAAACGGATCCCGGACCTGTTCGCGATGCGTGTCGATCGCGACACGGGACGCGTCGAGACCGATGCGAGAAGCCCGGGTCGGTTCCACGCGCTGCCCTGACGGCCCCTTGCCGCGATCCGCTCGCCACGGGCAAAAGATGCGGTGTGCGGAGGATGGGCGGCCGATGTCGACAGAAGGGCGGGACGAGACGCAGCCGGGGGTCCACGAAAGCGGGCACGGACATGCCGACGACCCGACGATCAAGCGACGCGACTTCATGACGCTGTTCGCCGGCTCGGTCGCGGCGGTCGGCCTCGGCGCCTTCGCCTGGCCGCTGATCGACAGCCTGTCGCCGCCGGAAGCGCTGAACGTGGGCGGCGGGGTCGTCGACGTCGATGTCTCGCATCTCGCGCCGGGCACCCAGATGTCGGTGCTGTGGCGCGGCAAGCCGGTCTTCGTCGTGCATCGGACGCCCGGGCAGCTGCTCGCGCTCCAGGATCCGAACCTGACGCGCCGGCTGGTCGACGCGCAGTCCGACAGCTACCAGCAGCCCGACTACGCGAAGAATTGGCACCGCTCGATCGATCCGCAGTACGGGGTGATGGTCGGGATCTGCACGCATCTGGGCTGCGTGCCGAACTTCTTTCCGAATCCGTCCGCAACCGATCCGGTCCCGAACTGGCCGGGCGGCTATCTCTGCCCGTGCCACGGGTCGCGCTACGACCTCGCGGGACGCGTGCTCCGCGGATCGCCGGCGCGCTACAACCTCCCGGTTCCGCCCTACGCGATGGCGAGCGCGACCGCTGTCCGGATCGGCACCAGCCCGGACGATCTCCAATTCGACTTCACGCGTATCGAGGCTCTCTGACGGCCGGCGCACGACGGGCACGCGGCAGCGCTCACGTCAGGGGGAAATGGCAGGCAACCGCGTGCCCGGCGACGCGCGAGGCGAGCGGCGGCCGTTCCTCCGCGCAGCGCCGCCCCGCGATGGGGCAGCGGGTGCGGAAGCGGCACCCGGACGGCGGCGAGATCGGGCTCGGCGGATCGCCTTCCAGCACGATCCGCTTCCGGCCCGCGCCCGGAACTGCCGACAGCAGGGCCGCTGTGTAGGGGTGCGCCGGACGACCGAGCACGAGATCGGCCGGGCCGGTCTCGACGACGGCACCAAGATACATCACCGCGATCCGGTCCGAGATCTGCCGGACGACGGAAAGGTCGTGCGCAATGAAGAGATAGGCGAGGCCGAGGCTTTCGCGCAGGTCGGCGAACAGGTTGACGATCTGCGCCTGGACGGACACGTCTAGAGCGGACACCGGCTCGTCGGCGACGATCACCCGCGGCGCGAGCGCGAGCGCACGCGCGATGCCGATCCGCTGACGCTGGCCGCCGGAAAATTCGTGCGGATAGCGGTCGAGGTGATGCGGCGCGAGCCCGACGATCTCGATCAGTTCGCGCACGCGCGCCTCGACACCGTCCCGACCATGCACGAACAGCGGCTCGGCGAGCAGCGCGCGCACGCGGCGGCGCGGGTTGAGCGACGCGTACGGGTCCTGGAAGACCATCTGCATCCGGGCGCGGACCGGTCGGAGCGCGCGGTCGCCGAGCCGCGTGATGTCGCGTCCTTCGAAGCGGATCGTGCCGCTGTCGACGTCGTGCAGCCGGAGCAGCGCCCGCCCAAGGGTCGACTTGCCGCAGCCGGACTCGCCCACAATGCCGAGGGTCTCGCCGGCGCCGAGCGCGATCGAGACGTCGTCGAGCGCGCGAAGGCGCCGCCCCCGACCGAGCGGACGGCCGCCGCCGATGCGGTACGTCTTGGAAAGGCGTTCGGCCTCGAGGAGCGGCGGCATCAGGACACGAGCGCCGCGCGACCCTCGCGCGGCAGCACGCAGGCGACCTCGGCTTCGTCCACCGGGGCGAGCGACGGCCGGACGGCACAGGCCTCGTGCCTCCACGGGCAGCGCGGCGCGTAGGGACAGCCCGCGGGCCGCGCGTCGGGCGCCGGCGGGGTGCCTTCGATCGAAGGCAACCGTCGCGGTCGTTCCCCCGACATCGGCGGGATCGAGCGGAGGAGGCCCCAGGTGTAGGGATGATGCGGATGGGCGAGCATCGGCGCCGTCGCGCCGCGTTCCACCACGGTTCCCGCGTACATGACCATCGCACGATCGGCAACCTCGCCGATCACGCCCATGTCGTGGGTGATCAGCATGACCGCCGAGCCAAGATCGCTGCGGAGACGATCGAGCAGCGCCAGGATCTGCGCCTGCACCGTAACGTCGAGCGCGGTCGTCGGCTCGTCGGCGATCAGCAGCGACGGGTTGCAGGACAGCGCCATCGCGATCATCGCCCGCTGCCGCATGCCGCCCGAGAGCTGGTGCGGATAGCGCCGCGCGGCACGGTCGGGATCGGGGATGCCCATGGCGTCGAGAAGCTCGACCGTGCGCGCACGCGCGCCGCGTCGGCTGAGGCGTCCATGTGTGGTGAGCGCTTCGGCGATCTGCGCGCCGATCGTGATGACCGGCGTCAGCGCAGTCATCGGATCCTGGAAGATCATGGCGATCTCGCGGCCCCGCAGCCGACGCATCTCGCGCGGCGGCAGCCCGACGAGTTCCTGGCCGCGATAGCGGATCGAGCCCGTCACCACCGCGTTCCGCGCCTCGATCAGACCCATGATCGCGAGCGAGGTCATGCTCTTGCCGGAACCGCTCTCGCCGACGATGCCGAGGATCTCGCGCGGATGGACCGAGAAGGAGACGCGGTCGAGCACGCCGACCAGCCCGGCGCGGCCGCGGAACGAGACCGCGAGGTCGCGAACGACGAGGATCGGCTCGTCCTGCGGACGCATCAGCGCGCGTCCCGGACGCGCGGATCGAGCAGGAGATACACGAGATCCACGACGGCGTTGGCGAGCACCACGAACACGGCCGAATACATCACGGTCGCCATGATCATCGGCAGGTCGAGATTGGTCAGCCCGACATAGGTGAGCCGACCGACGCCGGGCAGGCCGAACACGACCTCGGTGAGCAGCGCGCCGCCGCCGACCAACTGCGCGAAGTCGAGGCCGAACAGCGACACGAAGGTCACGAGCGAGGTCCGGAGCGCGTGCCGGATCATCACGCGCGCGGGGCTCAGCCCTTTCGCGCGCGCCGTCCGGATGTAGTCCTCGCCATAGGCGTGCAGCAGATCGGCACGGAGCACGCGGCCATAGATGCCGATAAAGAGCACGGCGAGCGTCAGCCATGGAAGCACGAGGGAGCGGAACCAGAGACCGGGATCGCGCGAGAACGGGACGTAGCCGAGGCCGGGGACCCAGGAAAACAGCCACGTTCCGTGCAGCAGCTTCTGGGTGAGCAGGTTGACCACCTCGCCGAGCCAGAACACCGGAACCGAGATCCCGACGAGTGCCGCGCCCATCAGCAGGCGATCGAGAAGCGAGTTCGGAACCGAAGCGCCGACGACGCCGATGGCGACCGAGAGCACGACCCAGATTGCGGCGGCGCCGAGACAGAGCGACAGGGTGACGGGAGCCGCTTCCAGAACGGCCGGGACGACACGCTCTCCGCGGTTGACGTAGCTCGTAAGGTCGCGTCGCACGAAGAGCCTGTCCATCATCCGGACGTACTGGACCGGAAGCGGCCGGTCGAAGCCGAACTCGCGCCGGACGGCGGCGAGCGCCGCGGGCGAGGCGTTCCGGCCGGCGATCCGCGCCGACGGGTCGGAACCGGGCGTCGCGAAGAAGATGAGGAACAGGAACGACGAGACGCCGAGGAGGACGAGGCAGGTCCCGGCGAGGCGTCGGAGCGCGGCCGCGATCAATGGCGCTCCCCCCGCGGATCGAGCGCGTCGCGCAACCCGTCGCCGATCAGGTTCAGCGCCACCACGGTCAGCACGATCATGACCCCGGGCGCGATCGCGACCATCGGGCGCGTGTAGATCAGGCCCTGGCCGTCGTTGATGATCGTGCCCCAGCTTGCCGCCGGCGGCTGCACGCCGATCGAGAGAAAGGACAATGCGGATTCCGCGAGGATGTTCAGCGCCATCAGCAGCGGCGCGAGCGTGAGCACGGTGGTGACGACGTTCGGCAGGATGTCGCGGAGCAGGATCCGCGCACGCGGCGCGCCGAGACACCGGGCGGCAAGCACGAAGTCGCTCCGCCTGAGCGACAGGACGTGGCCACGCACCGGACGCGCGACGTAGGGGATGTAGACGACGGCGATGATGATAACCGGCAGCAGGAGATTGTCGCTCGCGATCGTCACCGGGCCGAGATCGAGCCCGTGCGAAACGGTCATGATCGAGAGCGAGATCGCGATCAGGTAGACGGGGACCGCCCACATGACGTCCATCAGCCGCGAAAGCACGCTGTCGATCCAGCCGCCGAAAAACCCCGCGACGATGCCGACCAGCGACGCCACCGCCGCGCAGAACAGCGTCGCGGCGAAGCCGATCAGCAGCGAAACGCGGCCGCCGTAGAGCAGGCGCGCGAGGACGTCGCGACCCTGGCCGTCGGCGCCGAGCGGATCGGCGCCGAGCACCCAGGTGGGCGCGATCGGCGACACGCCGAGCTGCAGCGGGTTGTCGTCCGGCTGCATCACCGGGACGGCGCGGCCGTCGATCGTGACATAGCCGCCGATGTCGGACTGGAACGGGTCGGCGTGCGCGATGCGGTCGGCATAGAGGGGCGCCAGCAGACAGGCCAGCACGATGACCGCGAGGAGAACGAGGGCGGCGACGGCGGTGCGATTGCCGCCGAAGCGCCGTGCCGCGTTCCGCCAGGGGGACGGCGCGAGACGGTCGCTCATCGCACCCAGACCTTCGAGAAGATCATGTGGTCGAGCTCGGAGAAGGTGTAGTTGCCGAGCCGCGTCGATACGACGTCGATCCACTTCTCCTGGATCACGCTGGCCGCGAGCGACAGATCGGTGATCTTGCGGTCGATGTCGTCCCAGATCCTGTCCGCCGCGGCGGGATCTGTCAGCATGGCGTGCTCGGCACTTGCGGCCTCGTCGTCGAGCGCCCTGCTGCAGTAGCCGGAGATGTTGATCGACGCGTCCGAGCCCGGATGGAAGCTGTCGCAGCCATAAAGGATGTGGAGGTAGTCGGACGCCGCCGGGTAGTCGGCGTTCCAGTCGGTGAGGCTGATCTGGACCTTGTTGTCGGTGTTCTGGATGTAGGTGAACTGGACGTTGAGATCGAGCGATCGGAGATCAGCTTGGTAGCCGATCTGCCGAAGCACGTTCTGGAGGTAGGCGCCCATCGCCATCTCGGTCGAAACCGTCGAGGTGATCAGGGTGACGTGCGCCCCCATCGTGCCGCTGGCGCGCACCAAGGCGCGGGCGCGCGCGAGATCCGGGGCCCGCCAGGCGACGGCGGGATGCGCGATGTCGGCACCCGACGTGTAGGGGCAATAGGGCGCGTAGGCCGGATAGTCGCGCGGCAGCACCTGGCACAGGATCCCCGCGGCACCCGGACCGCCGATCAGCAGCTGCAGCGCACGCCGGTCGATCGCGTAGTTGACGGCGCGGCGGGCGTCCACGTGATCGAACGGGTAGAGACGCGTGTTCATCGGCACGTAGTAGCTCGCCGGGATCGGCGAAACGTGGGTGCGCGCGGTGTAGCGCGCGCCGAGTTCGCCGAGGCGATCGACGGGCTTCTGATCGTACATCCAGTCGTACTGGTCGTTCTCGACGGCGGTCACCTCGTCTTCTTCCGACATGCCGAAGTCGTAATGGATGTCGTCGACGTAGCCGTCCGGCTGCGCGTCCGCATCCCATTGGCGGAAGAACGGATTGCGGACGAGGTGCATGTGCCGGTTCGGATCGTAGCGCTCGATCCGATAGGGACCGGTGCCGATCGCCGGCTGCAGGCCGACATCGCGCCAAGGCGTGTCGGCCGGCAGCACGCTCGCGAACGGCATGGCAAGCTTGTCGAGGAACTCGGGATCGGGCGCGACGAGACGGAAGGTGACGGTCCCGGCGGCGGGGTCGCCGACGACGCCCGGCAGCGCGCAGGTCGCCGGCGTCCGGTTGCAGGCATCGGCGCCGACCACGCCCGCGAAGAAGCTGCCGGCGCCCGGGCTCAGCACCGCGTACATGCGACGGAACGACATGACGACGTCGTGCACGGAGACCGGCCTGCCGTCCGAGAAGCGGATCCCCGGACGAAGACGGAACACCCAGGTCCGGCCGCCGTCGAGAGGCGTCGGCAGCGTTTCGGCCAGATCCGCGACCACGTCGCCGCTCGCCGAACCGTTGGCCTTTCGGAAGGCGACGAGCCCGTCATAGACGACGAAAAACACCTCGGCGAAACCGAGCGTGTAATTGATCTGCGGATCGATCGAGCCGAAGGCGGAGCCCGCGATCAGCCGGAGCGTGCCGCCGCGGTGGTCGTCTGCCGGCGTGGCCCGTGCGGTGGCGGCGCAGGCGATGGTGGCGAGGATCGCAAGGCCGGCTCGACGGAAGCGTGTCACAGCGGCCGCTCATGCAAGCCATGGGCCTGCCTTCGTCGCGTCGGCCGCATCGCTGGACGCACGGGCGCGTCCGCGATGGGGGCGTTCGCCCCCAACCCGGCGGCGAACGCATCGCGCAGCGCACGCCCACCGTGACGCAGCGCGCGCGCCGCCTTCGGGTAGGCGAAGGCGAAGTTGAGGCAACCATGAACGCCGCCCTCGATGACGCGATAGCGCACCGGCACGCCCGCGTCACAGAGACGCGCCGCGAGGATCAAGCCCTCGTCGCGCAGCGGATCGCAGCCGGCCGTCACGATCGTCGCGGGCGGCAGACCCGAAAAGTCGGCGGCCTGCGCCGGCGCGAACCAGGCGGACCGCGCCTCGTCCGGAACCGGGAGATAGAGCGACCGAAACCAGGCGATCGTCGCCCGGTCGAGCACGAACCCTTTCGCGAACTCCGACGCGGAGGGAACGGCGGCGTCGCCCATCGTCGGCGGGTAGAACAGGAGCTGGTGGCAGGGCGGCGGCACGCCGCGCTCGAGCGCGATGCGGCAGACGGCGGCCGCGAGATTGGCGCCGGCGCTGTCCCCCGCGACGGCGACCGCACCCACGCGCTGGCCGCGAAGCCACTCGTAGGCGGCGAACGCGTCGAGCGGTGCGGCGGGAAACGGGTGCTCTGGCGCGAGGCGATAGGCGAGCGACAGCACCGCGGCGCCGGAGGCGCGCGCGAGGCGGCAGCAGATGTCCTCGTGGCTGTCGAGCCCGCACATGACGAACCCGCCTCCGTGGAGAAACAGGACGACGCCGCGTGCGTCGCGCGGCCGGTAGAGCCGGGCCGGCAGCGTCCCGTCCGCACCGGGAACCACCAGATCCCGGACCGCAGCGAGACCGCGCCGGAGCAGCACACGCGGCAGCGGCGTCCGGTCGATCGTGGCGCGGAAGCGGGCGAGATCGCCCTCGCCCGGCGCAGGAAAGCCGCCGATACGCCGGAGCACCAGGCGGGATGCGAGATCGGGTCGGTCGGTCGCCATGGGAGAAGCTCACGATCGTCGGGTCGGTGCTCACTCGCACGATGGGTCGCGAACTGCTACAGCACGCGTGCCAGACGGCCGGACGGCCGCTGCTCCGGGCTTGTTTCGGGGTGGAGGAAAGTCCGGGCTCCACGGAGAAACGGTGCCGGTTAACGGCCGGCGGGGGCGACCCCAGGGACAGTGCCACAGAAAGCAGACCGCCCGCTTGCCGCAGGGCCAGCGGGCAAGGGTGAAAGGGTGCGGCAAGAGCGCACCGCGGATCCGGCAACGGATCCGGCAGGGTAAACCCCACCGGGAGCAAGACCGAATAGGGATGACAGGCGGCGCCCGCAGGAGCCCGCCGGGGCCTTCTCCGGCCCGTCATCCGGGTTGGTCGCGCGAGGCGCGCAGCGATGCGCGTCCCAGAGGAATGGTCGTCCCGCCCGCAAGGGCGGACAGAACCCGGCTTACAGGCCGTCTGGCACTCCTCTCGTTACGGAACGAACGACCGAAACAGGTTGACAAGGCCGCCACACAGTTCGCGACGAAGTCCAAACGGATTCGCCTGCAGTCGGCGCAAGGACCAACTTGTAACCAGCAGAACATTTCAAGAACAAAAGCGCGATCGCGAGCGGAATAGCTTTGACGCCCATATTTGCCCATGGTATCCCATGAACGCCCATCCACAGGACGTTCGGAGGAAGCGGCGTGACCCTCTTCCTCGGGACCCATCCGGGCCGGATCGACGCCAAGGGACGCGTGTCCATCCCGGCCGCGTTCCGTGCCGCGCTCCGCGAACTCGGTTCCGAACAAGGAACGGTCGAGATGGTGTGCTGGCGCTCGCACAAGCACGAATGCATCGAGGCGTGGCCGCCGTCGACGTTCGCGCGTCTCGCCAAGCCGCTCGACGAACTCCCGATGTTCTCCGACGAGCACGACGATCTGTCGGCGATGTTATTTGCGGAGTCGCAAGTGTTGGAGGCGGACAAGGAAGGCCGAATCGTGCTTCCACCGGAGATGTTGGCTCACGCAACGATCACGACATCGGTGGTGTTCATGGGGCTCGGTCAGATCTTCCAGATCTGGGAGCCGGACGCGGCGGCGAAACGTCGCGACGAGGCGCGCGCCAAGGCGCGCGCCGTTCGGCTTCCCGGACGCGCCCTGTCGGGCGCGGGCGCGACGGCGTGAGCACACACCTCCCCGTCCTGCTCGACGAGGTGCTGGCCGCGCTCCGGCCGGTCGACGGCGGCGTTTATCTCGACGGCACGTTCGGCGGCGGCGGCTACGCGGCGCGTGTCCTCGACGCGGCGCGATGCACGTTGTTCGCGATCGATCGCGATCCGGACGCGATCCGTCGCGGAGCCGCCCTCGCGGCGCGTCATGCGGGACGCCTCTGCCTGGTCGAGGGCCGTTTCGGCGACATGGTGGCGCTGCTCGGCGCGCGCGGCGTCACCGCCCTCGACGGCGTGGTGCTCGATCTCGGCGTTTCGTCGTTCCAGATCGACGAGGCGTCGCGCGGCTTCTCGTTCCGTGCCGACGGGCCGCTCGACATGCGGATGGCGCGCTCGGGCGCGACCGCCGCCGACCTCGTCAACACGCTCGAGGAAGCGGCGCTCGCGGATCTTCTTTTCGAACTCGGCGAGGAACGCCGGTCGCGCCGGATCGCACGACGGATCGTGGATGCGAGGAGCGTGGCGCCGATCGAGACCACGGCCGAGCTCGCATCGCTGATCAGAGCCGTCGTGCCGCGATCGGGTGACGGGATCGATCCCGCGACCCGCTCCTTCCAGGCACTCCGCATGCGGGTGAACGACGAGGTCGGCGAGATCGAGCGCGGACTCGCCGCTGCCGCCTCGCTGCTGGCGCCCGGCGGGCGGCTGGTGGTCGTCTCATTCCATTCGGGCGAGGACCGCGTGGTCAAGCGCTTCATGACCGCGGAAGCCGGCGCCGCGCCGAACCCGTCGCGTCATCTGCCGACGCCGGACACCGCCGCCGCGCCCCGCTTCTCGCTCGTCACGCGCCGTGCGGTCCGGCCCACAGCCGCCGAAACCGAGCGAAATCCGCGCGCGCGGAGCGCCCGTCTCCGCGCGATCGAGCGCAACCGCGATACCGCCCCCCGACTGGAGCGACACGCATGATCAGGCCCTTCACCTGCCTCGCCGTGCTGCTCGCGGCCGGCTCGGGGCTTTACCTCTACACGGAGAAGCACCGGACGACGCTGCTCGACGAGCGGATCGACAAGGTGGTGTCGGACACCGGGCTGATCCGCGCGCGGACCTCCATGCTGCAGGCGGAGTGGGCGCTGCTCAATCAGCCGGATCGCCTCGGCACGCTGGCCGGGAAGTTCCTGCCGACGCTCCAGCCGATCGCGCCCGGGCAGTTCGTGCAG
>CAXUBA010000053.1:0-15538 GCA_964249205.1 uncultured Acetobacteraceae bacterium
CTTCGTGCTCGCGCACCGGAGGGCGGCCGGCCGCGAGCGCGGCAGCATGGGGCTCCACCAGGTGTGCGCCGGCCACGTGTTCGGCCGCCTCGTCGGCGTGATCACGGGAACGACGTTCCGCGACATGTGCGCCTTTCGCGCGATCCGCATCGACACGCTCGACGGGCTCGGCATGACCGAGACGACCTACGGGTGGAACCTCGAGATGCAGATGCGCGCGGCGGCTGCCGGTCTCCGGATCCGCGAGGTGCCGATGCCCTATCGCCGGCGGGTGCACGGCCGGTCGAAGGTCGCGGGCAACCTGCGCGGCACGCTGCGGGCGAGCGCGCGGCTGCTCCGCGTCCTCCTGCGCCTCAGGCGGTCGCTGCCGGCGAGACCCTGAGGCCGGCTCCCGCCTCGCAACCCGGCGCGGGGCCGGCGCCGACGGCCGCGGATCAGGGATGCGCGGGCGGCGGCGTGCCCTCGCCCCGACCGGGCCGGCCCGCCTTGCGGTGGCCCCACTCGCGGAGGCGCTGGAAGGTCACGTAGAGCATCGGGATGACGAAGATGCCGACGCCGGACGCCGCGATCATGCCGGCGAAGACCGGGGTGCCGACATCGCGTCGGCTGATCGCGGCGGCGCCGTGCGCGAAGACGAGCGGGACGAGGCCGAGGATGAAGGCGACCGAGGTCATCATCACGGCGCGGAACCGCATGGACGCGCCCCCGATCGCGGCGTCCACAATGGAAGCGCCCTCCTCGCGGCGCTCCTTGGCGAATTCGACGATCAGGATGCCGTTCTTGGCGGCGAGCGCGATCAGCACGACGAGGCCGATCTGGGCGTAGAGGTCGACCGAGAGCCCCGCGAGCGCGATGCCGATGAACGAGCCGAGCACGCCGACCGCGACCGAGAGCAGCACCGGGATCGGGATGATCCAGCTTTCGTAGAGGCCGACCAGGAACAGGAAGGCGAACAGGATCGACATGAACAGGATGGCGCCGGTCTGCCCGGCCGCCTGCTGCTCCTGGTAGGCGGTGCCGGTCCATTCGTAGCTGTAGCCGGGGGGCAGGGTCTGGTTCGAGATCTGCGCCATCGCGGCGAGCGACGTGCCGGACGACTGGCCCGCCGCCGGCGAGCCCTGCACGGTGATCGCGCGGTAGTTGTTGTAGCGGACGACGACCTGCGGGCCGGTGACGATGTGCAGGCTCGCGATCGAGCGGAGCGGCACGGTGCCCCCGGCGCTGTTGCGGAGGTAGACGCGCCAGAGGTCCTGGATGGTCGACCGGTCGGCCTCCTCGCCCTGGACGTTCACCTGCCAGACGCGGCCATAGAGATTGAAGTCGTTGACGTAGATGCCGCCGAGCGTCGCGCCGAGCGTCGTGAAGATGTCGGAGATGTTGACGCCGAGCGCCTGTGCCTTCGAGCGGTCGATGTCGAGGAAGAGGGACGGCGTGGTGTTGCTGAAGGTCGAGAAGACGCGGGACAGGCGCTTGTCGCCGTTCGCCGCCGCGACGAGGCCCTGCATGACCCCGTTCATGTCGTTGAAGTCCTGCCCCTCGACGCCTTCCAGCTCGTATTCGAAGCCGCCCGACGTCGAGAGACCGATGATCGGCGGCAGGTTGAACGGGAACACGGTCGCGGTCCGCACCTGCTGGCCCATTCCGAAGATCCGGCCGATCAGCCCCTGGGCGGAGGTCGCGACCGTCGTACGGTCGGCGAACGGCTTCAAACGGACGAACAGGAAGCCGACGTTCGGTTCCTGCACCGTGTCGACGATCGAGTAGCCGATGACCTGGAACACGTGCTGCACGCCGGGAAGCGGCGCGATCATGTGCGACACCTGCGCGATCACCGCCGACGTCCGCGGCACCGAAGCGCCGTCCGGCAGCGAGATCAGCACGAAGAAGCCCCCCTGGTCCTCCTCGGGAAGGAAGCCGGTCGGCAGGCGCGTGGCGAAGCCGAGGGCGCCGACCGCGACCACCGCGATCACGACGAGACCGAGGATGGCGACGCGGAGGAGACGGGCGACCACTGCGGCGTAGCCGCGTCGCGTCCGGTCGATGCCGGCCAGCACGCGTCCCATGATGCCGCGTCTTGGGCCTCCATGCCGGAGGAAGACGCCGCAGAGCGCCGGCGAGAGCGTCAGCGCGTTCAACGCCGAGATCACCATGGCCGACGAGATGGTGATCGCGAACTGCCGGAAGAGCTGGCCGGACAGACCCGGGATGAAGGCGATCGGGATGAAGACCGAGAGGAGCACCAGCGTGATCGCGATGATCGGCGCGGTGATCTGCGTCATCGCGAGCTTGGCGCAGTCGACCGGCGCCATCTCGGGGTTCTCCTCCATGACGCGCTCGACGTTCTCGACCACGACGATCGCGTCGTCGACGACGAGACCGATCGCGACCACGAGGGCGAGCAGCGACACGGTGTTCGCGGAGAAACCGAGCGCGGTCATGATCCCGAAGGCGCCGATCAGGCTGACGGGCACCGCGACCGTCGGGATGATCGTCGCCCGGATCGAGCCGAGGAACAGGAACACCACGATCACGACGAGGACGAAGGCCTCGCCGAGGGTCTTCAGCACCTCGTGCACGGTGTCGCGCACGAAGGTCGTGCTGTCGTAGGTGATGTTGTATTCGAGGTCGCTCGGGAACCGGTGCGCGAGATAGGCGAGGCGCTTGTTCACCGCGGTCGCGGTGTCGAGCGCGTTGGCGCCCGGCGCGAGATAGATCGCGAGCGGCACCGACGGGCTGTCGTCGAGACGGGCCTCGCTGTCGAGGTTCTGTGCGCCGAGCTCGACATGCGCGACGTCCGAGATCCGGAGCACCGACCCGTCGGGGTTGGCGCGAAGCACGATGTTGCCGAACTGCTTTGTGCTAGTGAGACGGCCCGTCGTCTGCACGTTCAGCTGATACTGCTGCTGGTCGCTGATCGGGCGGGCGCCGATCCGCCCGATCGCGGCGACCGTGCTCTGCGCGCTGATCGCATTGATGATGTCGGACGGCGCGAGACCGAGGTTGTTCAGCCGGTTGATGTCGAACCAGACGCGCATCGAGTACTTCTGGCGCGACAGGAGGGCCGCCTGGCCGACGCCGGTGATGCGGCTGATCTCGTCGATGACGTTGATCGTCATGTAGTTCGCGATGAAGAGAACGTCGTGCGTCTTCTTCGGCGCGTAGAAGTTGACGAATTCCAGGATCGCCGACGAGCGCTTCTGGACCGTGATGCCTTCGCTCTGCACTTCCGACGGCAGCTCGGGGTTCGCGGTCTGCACGCGGTTCAGGACGTTGACCGTGTTGATGTCGGGATTGGTGCCGAGAAGGAAGGAGACGGTGAGGTTGTACGAGCCGTCGTTGCCGCTGTACGACCGCATGTAGATCATCTTGTCGACGCCGACGACCTGCGCCTCGATCGGCTGGGCGACCGAGCTTTCGACGACGGCGGCCGACGCGCCCGGATAGGTCGCCTGCACGGAGACCTGCGGCGGCACGATGTCCGGGAACTGGGCGACCGGGATGCGCGACAGGCCGACGAGCCCGGCGAGCGTGATGACGACGGCGATGACGACCGCAAGGCGCGGCCGGTCGATGAAGGTCGCGGAGATCATGCCTTTGGCGTCCTACCGCGTTCCGCCGCTGCCGCCCTGGGTGGTCGTCCCGACCTTGCCGGTGTTGGACTGCGCCTGCTTCGGGCCTTCGGCGCCGGCGGCGGAGCCGGACGGCACGGGCGAGGGCGCCGGCGCGCCGGGCGCGACCTTGGCGCCGTTCCGCACGCGCTGGATCCCGTCGGTGACGACGGTCGCACCGTCGTCGAGGCCGCTCAGCACGGCGACGTTCGTGCCGGTCTGCTCGCCGGTGTGGATGTCCGTCCGGTGCGCGACGTCATCCGCGCCGACGGTGAAGACGTAGGAGCCCTGCTGGTCGGAGAGCACGGCCGATTGCGGGATGGTGATGAGCGAGATCGGCTGCGGTGCCTGGATCAGCGCGGTCACGAACTGGCCGCTGACCAGCATGCGGTCGCCGGTGCCCGCGGTCGCCGTCGTGGTGCGGACCGGGTTCGGGATCGTCGCGCGGAGCGTGATCGTGTCGGTCGAGTTCGACACCACGGGCGATACGTAGTCGAGCTTGCCGTCCTGGTCGTAGAGCTTCCCGTTGGTGAGCCGCACCTTGATGTGGGCGGCGGCGAGGCCGCCTGCGTGGCTGTAGCGCTGTTCGAGCGCCGCGACGTCGCGCTCGGCGACCGGGAAGACGAGATACATCGGATCCTGCGTCACGATCGTCGCGAGCGTGCCGCTGCTCGGGGTGACGACGTTGCCGGGATTGACGGCCGTCGACGTGATGCGCCCGTCCACGGGGGCACGGATCTCGGTGTAGGCGAGATTGATGCCGGCGGTCTTGAGGTTGGCTTCGGCGCTGGTGATCGCGGCCTGATCGGCGCGCGCGGTGGCGAGCGTCTGGTCGTAGGAGGATTTCTGGCCCGCCGGCGTGTGGAGGAGGTTCGCCTGCCGCTCGAACTGCGCCTGCGCGTAGGCGGAGTTCGCCTGCGCCTGGGCGAGCGCACCCTGGTCGGCTTCGACCTGCGCCTGATAGGGCGGCTGCTCGATGACGTAGAGAAGCTGGCCCTTCTTGACCTCGGAGCCCTCGGTGAAGAGCCGCTGCTCGAGATAGCCGGTGACGCGGGCGATCAGCGCCACGCTGTCGATCGCCTGGATGCGACCGATGTATTCGCTGGTCTGGACCACCGGCTCGCGATGGACGGTCATCGTGCCGACGGCAGGAGGACCGGCCTTCATCTGCGCGTCGGCACCGCGGAGCGCCGTCGCGGCGAGCAGCAGCGACGAGATCGCGGCCACGCGGCGGACGCGGTTGATCACCGTCGGGGAGACGAGGCGGAGCATCGAGGTTCCCTGTGTGAACGCGGCGGTTCGCCCGCGCGAGGCCCTCCACTACCAAGCGGCTGACCGAGCGGTCAAATATCGCCTCGCCGAAGCTCCAGCCCGGCCGGAACCTCACCCGCCCCGCAATGTTCTTCCGCGGTGTCCCGTCGACGCGTCGCGCCGGTCGGGAGCGCTTGAGGAGATCGGCGGTGGGCGGAACAGTATCGCGGCGACATTCCATGCCGCACGGGGCCGAGGTCGCGTCCGACGGGCGGGTCCGGTTCAGGCTCTGGGCGCCGGGCGCGGCGCAGGTGACGCTCTCGATCGAAGGAGGTCCGACGCTGCCGCTCGAGCGGCGGAACGGCGGCTGGCACGAACTCCTCACCGACGAGGCGCGGGCCGGGACGCTCTACCGCTTCGAACTTCCGGACGGGATGCGCGTGCCGGATCCGGCGAGCCGCTTCCAGCCCGAGGACGTGCACGGGCCGAGCGAGGTGATCGACCCGACCGCGTTCACCTGGCCGGAAGGGTCCGCCGCGCGGCCCTGGCACGAGGCCGTCGTCTACGAGCTCCACGTGGGCACGTTCACCGACGAGGGAACCTTCGCGTCGGCGTCGCGTCGGCTCGACCATCTGCAGTCGCTCGGGATCACCGCGGTCGAGATCATGCCGGTCGCGGATTTCCCGGGGGCTCGCAACTGGGGCTACGACGGCGTGCTGCCGTACGCGCCCGACAGCAGCTACGGCCGGCCGGACGACTTCAAGCGGTTCGTCGCCGAGGCGCACGCGCGCGGGATCATGGTGATCCTCGATTGCGTGTACAACCACTTCGGGCCGGACGGGAATTTCCTGCCGGTCTACGCGCCCTCCTTCTTCACCGAACGGCACAAGACGCCGTGGGGCGCCGGGATCAACTACGACGGCGAGAACAGCCGCCCCGTGCGCGATTTCGCGATCGAGAACGCGCTCTACTGGCTCGAGGAATACGACCTCGACGGACTCCGGCTCGACGCGGTGCACGCGATCCTCGACGACAGTCCGACGCATCTGCTCGACGAACTTGCCGCGGCCGTGCACGCGATGCGTCGCGGCCGGCCGACGCACCTGATCCTCGAGAACGAGGACAACGCCGCGTCCCGCCTCCGGCGGACGGCCGAGGGCACGCCCGCGACCTTCACCGCGCAGTGGAACGACGACGTCCACCACGTGCTGCACGTGGCGGCGACGGGCGAGGACAGCGGCTACTACAAGGATTACGTCGGCCGCACCGACCTACTCGGACGCGCGCTCGCCGAGGGCTTCGCGTATCAGGGCGAAACGATGCCGTATCGCGGCGAAACGCGCGGCGAGGCGAGTGCGTCGCTGCCGCCGCTCGCCTTCGTCGCCTTCATCCAGAACCACGACCAGATCGGCAACCGGGCGTTCGGCGACCGGCTGACGACGGTCGTCAAGGATCCGGCCCGGCTCCGCGCGATCTCCGCGATCACGCTGCTGCTGCCGCAGGTCCCGATGCTGTTCATGGGCGAGGAATGGGGCGAGCGGGCGCCGTTCCCGTTCTTCTGTGACTTTTCGGGCGATCTCGCCGACGCGGTGCGAGAGGGACGGCGCGACGAGTTCAAGCGGTTCCCGGAGTTCGCGGATCCGGCGGTTCGCGAACGGATCCCGGATCCGCTCGCCGTCGAGACGTTCCGTTCGGGCAAGCTCGGCTGGAACGGACTGGACGAGGAAGCGCTGGCGCGCACCCGGGCGCTGATCGAGCTGCGCCGACGGGTCGTGCTGCCGCTGCTGCCGCATATTCGCGGCGGCGGCGTCGTCGAGACGATCGCCGACGGTGCGGTGCTGGTCACGTGGGACGCCGGCGAGGCGGGCGGCCTCGTGCTGGCCGCGAACCTGTCGGACGCGACGGTCGCCGCCGACAGGGCGATCCCCGGCGACGCGTTCCATACCGAAGGCGACATCCGGAGGGCGCTCGGACCCTGGTCGGTCCGCTGGTCGAGGATCGAGCCGTGATCGACACCGTACCGCGTCCGCGCGCGACCTACCGCCTGCAGTTCCACAAGGATTTCCGCTTCGCCGACGCGACGGCGATCGTGCCCTACCTCGCGTCGCTCGGGATCAGCCACGTCTATGCCTCGCCTTTTCTCAAGGCGCGGCCCGGCTCGACGCACGGCTACGACATCACCGACCATGCGGCGCTGAACCCGGAACTCGGCACCGAGGACGATTTCGCGACCCTCAACGAGACGCTGCGCGGGTGCGGGATCGGGCTCATCCTCGACTTCGTGCCGAACCACATGGGGGTCGGCGGCAGCGACAATCCCTATTGGCTCGACGTGCTCGAATGGGGGCCGCATTCCGAGCACGCCGGCTGGTTCGACATCGACTGGGATCCGGACCGGCGCTACCTGCACGACAAGCTGCTGGTGCCGTTCCTCGGCGACCAGTACGGGATCGAGCTCGAAGCGGGTTCGCTCGAACTGAGGCTCGACGCGGAGCACGGCACGCTTGCGGTCTGGGCGTACGACACGCACAAGCTGCCGATCCGCGCCGAATGCTACGCGCGCGTGCTCGGCCACGCCAACCTCGCGCTCGAACGGATCGGCGACGGCTTCGCCGACCTGCCATCGTGGCGGCCGCAGGTGGCGGCGCGCGCGGCGACGCTGAAGCGCGACCTTGCCGCCCTCGTCGCGAGCGACGGGGACGCGCGGGATGCGCTCGGGCGCGAGATCGCGTCGCTGAACGCGGACAAGCGCGCGCTCGACGGGCTGATCGGCGAGCAGTACTGGCGCGTCGCGTCGTTCCACGTCGCCGGCGACGACATCAACTACCGGCGTTTCTTCAACATCAACGATCTCGCCGGCATCCGGATGGAGCTGCCGGTGGTGTTCGAGACGGCGCACCGTCGCGTGTTCGCGATGCTCGCCGACGGCACGCTCGACGGCATCCGCCTCGACCACATCGACGGACTGCTCGATCCGAAGGAATATCTCGACCGGCTGCGCGCGCACGCGCCGCGGCCGTTCTATCTCATCGTCGAAAAGATCCTCGCCCGTCACGAGACACTGCGCGACGATTGGCCGGTCGAAGGGACCACCGGCTACGACTTCACCAACCTCGTGCTCGGCGCGCTGATCGACGGGCGCGGCGAGGACGGCTTCACGCGGGCCTACCACAGCTTCACCGGCGAGACCGCACCGTTCCGGAGCGTGGTGCAGGCGTGCAAGCTCCGGATCATGGACAACGAGATGGCGTCCGAGCTGAACGTTCTCGGACGCGACGCGGGGCGGGTCGCCCGGCAGAACCCGCGGACGGCGGACTTCACACGCAACATCCTGCAGCGTGCGATCCGGCAGATCGTCGCCTGTTTCCCGGTCTACCGCACCTATCTCGACCGGGAAGGGGTCGCGTCCGACGAGGACCGGCGCGACCTCGGCTGGGCGATCACCACCGCGCGGCGGCAGGAGCCCGAGATCCCGCCGAGCGTGTTCGACTTCCTCGAGCAGCTCCTGACGGGCGATCTCGTGGGACAGCCCGAAAGCGGCTTCGCGCGGCACGCGGTGCTTCGGGTCGCGATGAAGCTGCAGCAGTACAGCGGTCCCGTGATGGCCAAAGGGCTGGAGGACACCGCGTTCTACCGGTGGAACCGGTTCGTCGCCTTGAACGAGGTCGGCGGCGAGCCCGAGATGTTCGGGCTCACGCTCGCGAACTTCCACCGCACCAATGTCGGGCGGCAGCGACGCATGCCGGCCTCGATGCTGGGCACGTCCACCCACGACACCAAGCGGGGCGAAGACGTGCGCGCGCGCCTCGCCGTGCTCTCGTCCATGCCCGACGAGTGGTTGCGCCAGGTGACGAACTGGAGCCGCGTGCTTCGGGCGCGTCGCGGCGACGTCGAAGGAACCGCGCCCCCCGACCGCAACGACGAGTACCTGCTCTACCAGCTGCTGATCGGGTCGTGGCCGGTCGAGCTGCTCGACGAGCCGGTGCTGGAAACCGAAGGCGGACGGGACGGGCTTGCGGCCTATGCCGGACGGATCCGCGGCGCGCTCGAGAAGTCGGTCCGCGAGGCGAAGCGCCACTCGAACTGGTCGTCGCCCGACGAGGCGTACGAGAACGCGCTGCAGGGCTTCGCGGCTGACGCGCTCGATGCGTCACGCCCCGCCTTTCTCCACTCCTTCCTGCCGTTCGCGCGCCGGATCGCGACGCTCGGCGTCGACAACAGCCTCGTGCAGCTCGCGCTGAAGCTGACGCTTCCCGGCGTGCCGGACATCTACCAGGGATCCGAGCTCTGGGATCTCAGCCTTGTCGATCCGGACAACCGGCGCCCGGTGGATTACGACGCACGGCGGAAGCTGCTGGCATCGCTGCGTCGCGGCTTCGATGGCGACGGACGCGCACGCGCGATGGCGTCGGCCTACGCGGCGTGGGAGGACGGCACGATCAAGCTGGCGGCGACGCATCTCCTGCTTGGGCTTCGCGCCGAGCAACCGGGGCTGTTCGCGGACGCGAGCTATGAGCCGCTCTCGCCCGAGGGCGACGCGGACGAGCGCACGCTCGCCTTCGAGCGCGTGCTCGGACGGCGACGTCTTGCGGTCGTGGCGCGCCGGTTCCCGGGCGCAGTCGGCGCGGGCGTGGACGCGTCCGTCATGCTCGTCGCCGGCGACTGGGAGGACGTGCTCACGGGACGCCGCTTCGAGGGCGGCCGGGTCGACACCGGCAAGCTCCTCGAAACGCTGCCCGTGGCCGTCCTTGTGTCGGGCTCATGACCGCCGAGGGCGCGGCCTTGACCGCTTCGGGGACGACCGAAGCGCTCGTGGTCCACGGTCGCGGCGACCTTCGGCTCGAAACGATGTCGATCGCGAGTCCCGGTCCGGGCCAGGTTTCGGTCGCGCCGCGCTGGGGTGGCATCTGCGGCTCCGACCTGCATTACGTGCAGCACGGCGGGGTCGGCGCCTCGGTGCTGCGCGCGCCGATGGTGCTCGGGCACGAAGTGTCCGCCGTGGTCGTCGCTCCGGGCGACGGGGTGTCGGGGTTTCGGGCCGGCGACCCGGTCGCGATCCATCCGGCGCTCCCGTGCGGGCACTGTCCGGAGTGCCGGCGCGACATGCGGCACCTTTGCCGCGACATGCGCTTCCTCGGCAGCGCGGCGCTGGTGCCGCATACGGACGGCGGCTTCCGCCGCGTCATGGTCGTGTCGGCCAGGCAGCTGCGCGCCCTGCCGCCGGGGCTCGATCTCCGGCGCGCGGCGATCGCCGAACCGCTCGCGGTGGCGCTGCACGCGGTGTCGCGGGCGGGAACGGTCGCCGGCCGCACGGTGCTCGTGCAAGGCGCGGGACCAATCGGGGCGCTCGTGGTTTCGGCGCTCCGGCTGCACGGCGCGGGACGGATCGTCGCGACCGACCTGCACCGGCACGCCCTTTCGGTCGCGTGCGCGCTCGGCGCGGACGAGGGCTGGACGCCAGGCGAAGGCGACGCCGACGAGGCGTTCGACGTCGTGTTCGAGGCGACCGGTGCGATCCCCGCGCTTGGGACCGCGATCGGTCGCACGAGGCGCGCGGGCGTGCTGGTCCAGGTCGGCATGTTCCCGCCGGGGGACGTGCCGGTCCCGCTCGGTCAGATCCTGGCACGCGAGCTCGATTTCCGCGGCACGTTCCGCTTCGACCACGAGTTCGACGACGCGCTCACCGCGCTGGCGGCGCATCCGGAGATCGCGGACCGGCTGGTCACACGGGACTTCGCGCTTTCGGATTATGCCGCGGCATTCGCGCTGTCGTCCGACCGGAGCGCCGCCTCCAAGGTGCTGCTCGACCTCGGCGGCTGATCCGCCACCGTGCGGCGTCAAGGATCGGGCAAGGTTTTCGCGCCACCATCGATCGCGTGGAGGGCGTCATGAGCGGTGTGTCCCCGATCGGTGGAGCGACGTTGCAGCTGAGGGGCCTCACGGGATTGCGCGGCGGCGCGGACGCGGGAACCGGCAGCGGCGGGGGGAGCGGTGCGGCGAGCGGAACGGCGAGTGGGGCGTCGGGCGGCGCTACCACGGCGAGCGTCACGAACGCGGACGGCTCGGTGACCACCACGACCACGAACGCGCAGGGCGTCGTCCTTTCGGTCGCGACCACGAGCGGCGGCGGTTCCGACGGCGCGTCGGGCGCCAAGGGCCCGGGCCGCGCCGGCTCGCTCGGTCTGCTCGACACCACGGCGTAGCCGCGCGCGATCGCGCCGGCCGGATCGGCGCTCGAGGCGACGGCGCCGGGAGGGCAATCCTACGACTCCGGCACGCGCGGGGGAGGGTCACGGTGACCGCCGGCGAGGCTTGAGATCGGCCGCCGCGGCAGCGGACACGCGTCGGTGTCCTTACCGGATCGCCGCGCGGCCTCGCCAGCGCAGGCGATGGTTCGAGGGCGTAAGCGGTCGTGCGCGCCCCCCCCTGGCGGCCCGGCCGCCCGCCTCCAAACCGAGCGTCCGATCGGCGCGCACGCCGGCCCGATCCGAACCCGTTCAGCGGACCGCGGGAACGATTTCGGCCGGCACGGACGGAGACGGAACGACGCGCGTGCGGCGGCGGCGCTCCGCCTCGGCGTCGTGGACGAAGGTGAGCAGCGCGTGGCGGGTTCCGCGCGTCACCGGCGTCACCTCGTGCAGCAGGGATGCCGAGAACACGAAGCCCTCCCCCGTCGCGGGATGACGTCGCGTGTCGCAGAATTCCGGAAAGCGGAGATCTCCGCCGTCATGGGCGTTCGCGTCGAGGTTCACGGAGAGCGCGAACTGGCGGAAGGCGGTCGCGGCGGCGACGTTGTCGCGATGGCGGGCGAAATGACCGCCGGAGACAGCGTCGTAGCGGGCGAGCATGATCCGGTCGTGGAATTCGGCCGCGCAGCCGAGGCTTCGGCGGAGCGCGGGAAAAAGCCGGCCCTGCAGGCGCTCGATCACGCGGCCATGCAACGGGTCGTCGGGTTCGAGCAGGAGGTCGCGCCGGCACTTGCGGGCGTGATCGACGCGGACCGACGGACGTCCGTCGGGCAGGGTGAAGCTGAGCCCGCTGTCGAACGACGCCTCCTCGAAGCGGGCGATCAGGGCGGCGCATAGCGCGGGCTCGAGCAGACCGGGCACGTGGAGCACGGGTGGTTCGCGCGCCGGGTCCGCGGCGAGTCGCCGCGCGAAACACAGCGCCTCGGACGTGGCCCCGCCGGGGTCGGTCCCGGCGTTCCAGCGCCCGACGACACGCGAGGCTCGGTCGATCAGGAGCAGGGTCGCCTCGCCCGTCGGGGCTCCGCACCGCCCGAAGAAGCTCTCGTCCGGAACGACCACGACGGGAAGCCCGTCCACGCCCGTCGCCGGACCCTGTCCGAGCGGAACCAGTCGGAGAAGATCGGTGTCGAGGGCTTCGGTCCGGGCGGCGATCCCGCCCAGCGCGGCAGTCGCGTCCGCCGCACGGGCCGTTGCGGAGCCGGGACAAAGGAGCAGGAGCGCCGGGCGTCCCGCCTGTCGGTCGGACGAGAAGAATGCTCCGCGCACATCCATTCCGGCGCAGAACGGCATCATGTCACCCGGACCGATCACGGCGCCCGACTCCCTTCGCCCTCTGGACGGCGAGTGTGCGGTCGGGACCTTGCCCGGAGGTGAACGACTGTCGTTCGCGGGATGTCCGGCTCCGGCCGGCGGGCCGGGATCAGGCGTCGACCGGCGGCGTTTCCGGTCCGGACGGTTCGCCGACCGCGATCGGCGTCCGCTTTCCGTCGCGCCCTAACGCGGTCGGGCGACCGGCGGCGGACCCGGAGGCCGTCGCCGCTCGCGTCGTTCGGACCGCGTGCGTCAGCTCAGATGCTTCGAGATATACTTGTTCATCTCGAACATCGTCACCCTGTCTTTGCCGAAGACCTTCTCGAGGTTCTTGTCGGCCAGGATCTCGCGCTTGTTCTCGGGATTCTGCAGGTTGTGGGCGCGGATGTATTCCCAAATCTTGCTGACCACCTCGCCACGCGCGAGCTTGCCGTCGCCAACCACCGCCGCGAGCTCCTTCGAGGGTGTCAGGGGCGTCTGGAGCGCGTTCGGCTTCGCGCCTTCCTTCGGCTTGGCGATTTTCTTGCCCGCGGCCGGCTCGTGCGCCTCCTCGGTCGTCTTCTTCTTGGTTGGCATACGTTCCCTTTCGTACCCTGCTCTTCGATTCGGGAACTTATCCTGGCATGGACCGCGTCGGAGCGCACCACGGGTGCGCTCCGTATTCGGGCGTCAGTAGCCGTAATACGTCACCGGGGGCGCCGCGTAGACGACCGGGGGTGCCACGTAGGCGTAGGGCGCGTAGCCATACGGGTAGCCGTAGCCGTACCCATACGGGTAGCCGTAGGCGCCGGCCACTGCGAGGCCGGTCAGCGCGCCGGCCGCCAGACCGAAGCCGAAGCCGCCGTAGCCGAACCCCCGACCGTAGCCGTAGCCGCGATACCCGCCGTAACCACCGCGATAGCCGCCGTAACCGCCATGGTAGCCGCCGTAGCCGCCGTGAAAGCCGCCGCCGCCATGGAAGCCGCCGCCGAAGCCGCCACGCTGCGCGAACGCCGGGCTCGACACCGCCATCAGGACGGCCGCAGTCAGGCCGATCGCTCTCGATCGCATGATCAATCCTCCTCGGGCGAAGACCGCCCGCTCACCGAAAAGATTGGACGCGAAAAGCGGCAGATAAGTGGCGTCCGCCTCACACCTGCTTCATCTCGAGTCGTGCGAGGCGCCGCCGGCGGGCCGCGTCGGCCAGCTCAGCGCGGATTTCCGCCGCGAGCGCGGGGTTGGCCCGCCGGATCTGCCCGACCCGCAACGCCGTCCCGAGACCCGGCTGGGGATCGATCTCCCATTGTTCGAGGAAGTGCAGTTCCGCCGCCATGTCTGCCCGGCAGGTCGCGAGCGCTCGTCGGAGCGCCGCCGTCCGGGGTTCGGTGTTGGTCACGTCGTCCCATCCCTTGCGAACCCACGTCACGTCTGCGTTCACCGCATCGCCGTCGGCCGAAAGCACTCTCGACGGAGTGCCGGACCCATCGAGCCCGAAGCGGAGAGAAACGGCAATTCAATTAAAGATCAGTTTCTGGACACCCGCCGGGCAGGTGCCCGCCGGCCGGACCGTGCCCGTTTCGCCGTGCCGGCTCCAGTGACGTTCACGCGGCAGCGGGATGACGACGCGATGCGGCGCACAAAGAAAAGGCGCGCACCGGTTCCGACCGGGCGCGCCTGTTCCGGACGGGTGGGGACGTCAGTAGCGGTAGTCGTCGTGCTTGAACGGACCCGCGGCGCCGACGCCGATGTAGTCGGCCTGCGCCGCCGTCAGCCGCGTCAGCTCGGCCCCGACCCGGTCGAGGTGGAGCGACGCCACCTTCTCGTCGAGCGACTTCGGCAGCACGTAGACCTGGCGTTCGTATTTGCCGGCCGGCGCCGTCCACAATTCGATCTGCGCGAGCACCTGGTTGGTGAACGAGGCCGACATGACGAAGGACGGATGGCCGGTGCCGTTGCCGAGGTTCACCAGGCGGCCTTCCGACAGCACGATGAGGCGCTTGCCGTCCGGAAAGACGACCTCGTCGACCTGCGGCTTGACGTTTTCCCAGGTGTGGTTGCGGAGCGCCTCGATCTGGATCTCGCTGTCGAAGTGGCCGATGTTGCAGACGATCGCGCGGTTGCGCATGGCGCGCATGTGGTCGATCGTGATGACGTCGATGTTGCCGGTGCAGGTGACGAAGATGTCGCCGCGGGTCGCGGCCTTCTCCATCGTCGTGACCTCGTAGCCTTCCATCGCCGCCTGAAGGGCGCAGATCGGATCGGTCTCGGTCACCAGCACGCGGCAGCCGGCGTGCCGGAGACTGGCGGCCGAGCCCTTGCCGACGTCGCCGAAGCCCGCCACGACGGCGACCTTGCCGGCCATCATCACGTCGGTGCCGCGGCGGATGCCGTCGACCAGGCTTTCGCGGCAGCCGTAGAGATTGTCGAACTTCGACTTCGTCACGCTGTCGTTGACGTTGATCGCGGGGACGCGGAGCGTGCCGGCCCGCGCCATGTCGCGAAGCCGGTGGACGCCCGTCGTGGTCTCCTCCGAGATGCCGCGGACGTCCTCCAGACGCTCCGGATACTTGTCGTGCAAGAGCTTCGTGAGGTCGCCGCCGTCGTCGAGGATCATGTTCGGCGTCCAGCCGTCGGGGCCGCGCACCGTCTGCTCGATGCACCACCAGAACTCCTCCTCGGTCATGCCCTTCCAGGCGAAGACCGGGATGTTCTCGGCCGCGATGGCGGCCGCGGCGTGGTCCTGGGTCGAGAAGATGTTGCAGGACGACCAGCGGACGGTCGCGCCGAGCGCGATCAGCGTCTCGATCAGCACCGCGGTCTGGATCGTCATGTGGAGGCAGCCGGCAATCCGGGCGCCGCGCAGCGGCCTGCTGTCGCCGTATTCGGCCCGGAGCGACATCAGGCCGGGCATCTCGTCCTCGGCGATCGAGATCTCTTTCCGGCCCCATCCCGCTTCGGCGAGGTTGCGAACCTTGAAGTCCTGTGCGGCCATGGAAACGGCGTTCCTCGATCTGATGGCGGCCCTTCTAGAGCAAGCGGGCCAGGACCGAAACCGTCAGGCGCGCCGGCGGGCGGGAGGACGCGTCGCCGCGGCCGAGCGGGTGGATGGCGACCGCGCGTTCCCGTCGCGAGATCACGAGG
>CAXUBA010000054.1:0-656 GCA_964249205.1 uncultured Acetobacteraceae bacterium
TTGGCGGAACGCGAGGTTTCACCCCGCACCCCACCAGGCGCTGGGCGCCTGGACCGCCCGGATCGGCGCCGGTCAGAGCGGCAGCGCGTCCTGGATGCCGAAGGCGCCGGGCAGGGCACCTCGGGGGAACAGCTTCGTCACGTGGCCCATCTTGCGGCCGGGGCGCGCGTCCGACTTGCCGTAGTGATGCAGGGCCACGTCCGGGCGGGCGAGCAGCGCATCCCAGTGCGCCATCTCGTCCGGACCAACCAGGTTCTTCATCAGCGCGTCGGCGTGTCGCACGGGCTTGGGAAGCGGCAGGCCGGCGACCGCGCGCACGTGCATCGAGAACTGGTCGAGCAGGCAGGCCTCGATCGTCCAGTGGCCGGAGTTGTGCGGCCGCGGCGCGATCTCGTTGACCAGCACGCGCCCGTCACGATCGACGAACATCTCGACGGCGAGCAGCCCGACAAGGTCGAGCGCGGCAGCCGTCCGAAGCGCCACCGCCGCCGCCTCGTCGGCGACCGCCGGCGCGATCGGGGCGGGCGCCAAGGTGAGGTCGAGGATGCCGTCGCGGTGCCGGTTCTCGACCGGATCGAAGCAGCGCGCCGTTCCGTCCGCGCCGCGCGCGACGATCACGCTGATCTCGCACGCGAAATCGACGAAGCCTTCGAGGA
>CAXUBA010000054.1:715-15406 GCA_964249205.1 uncultured Acetobacteraceae bacterium
GGCCTGGTCGACGCTTGCCGCCGACCAGGCCACATCCGCGCCGGCATCGTCCTTGAACAGCACCTGTCCCTTGCCGTCGTAACCGCCCTGCGTCGTCTTCAGGATCGCGGGCGCGCCGAGCGAGGCGCGCGCGCGCCGGAAGCGGTCGGCGTCCGGCACGGCGGCCCAGGGCGCCGTCGCGATCCCGGCCTCGTTGAGGAAGCTCTTCTCGCGGATCCGGTCCTGGCTCGTCCGCAGGATCGCCGGCGAAGGCCGAACCGGCACCAGCGAGGCGAGCAGATCGAGCGCGTCCGCGCTCACGTTCTCGAACTCGAAGGTGACGACGTCGACCGCCCGCGCGAAGCACTCGAGCGCCGCCATGTCGTCATACGCGCCGAGGATCGGCGTCGCGACGTGCGAGGCGGGACAGTCCGGCTCCGGCGACAGAACGACGGTCCGGATGCCGAGCCGCGCCGCCGCGATCGCGCTCATCCGGCCGAGCTGTCCACCGCCGACAATCCCGATCGTGCCCCCCGGCTGGAGCGGGCTCACGGCGCGTCCGCGCCTTCCGGCGTCTCCGGCACCGCGTCCGTTCGCGCCCGCCGCCACGCCGCGAGCCGGTCCGCCAGCGCGGGATCGCCGAGCGAGAGGATGGCGGCCGCGAGCAGCGCCGCGTTGGCGGCGCCGGCTTCGCCGATCGCGAGCGCGCCCACCGGGACGCCGGCCGGCATCTGGACGCTCGAGAGGAGGGTGTCCATTCCCTTGAGCGCCCGGCTTTCCACCGGCACGCCGAGCACCGGCAGCGTCGTCCAGGCCGAAACCATGCCGGGAAGGTGGGCCGCGCCACCGGCGCCGGCGATGATGACCCGGATGCCGCGACCCCGCGCGCCGGTCGCGTAGTCCCGCAGCCGGTCCGGCGTCCGGTGGGCCGACACGATACGACGCTCGTGCCCGATCGCGAGCGTCTCCAGGATGTCGGCCGCGCGCGCCATCGTCGGCCAGTCGGACTGCGAACCCATGACCAGCCCGACCGCGGGAGGGCCGGCGGCCGCGCGCGCTTCGCTCACGCGATGCTGTCCGGGATCAGCCGGCTTTCCAGCCAGGCGATCTCGTCCTTCAGCAGCAACTTCCGCTTCTTCAGCCGCTGAAGCTGCAGCTGATCGATCGCGTGCGGCCCGAGCCGACTGATCACCGTGTCGAGGTCCCGATGCTCGCTCCTGAGCTCGAGCAGCTTCCTCAACAACGAGTCGCGGTCGGTCAACATCGCGTTCTCCGGTGAACGGCAGGCTTGGCACGGCCGGTCGCCGATCACTACCATTCAGTGACAGTCAGAGCCGAGGGAGTGGGAACATTGAACCTGCAAGGCCGCATCGAGGCCCTCGCCGCCCGTCACCAAGCGCTCGAGCAGCGCATCGTCGACGAGGATCACAGGCCCGCACCGAATCCCGAAGCGCTCGGCAAGCTCAAGGCTGAGAAACTCCGCCTGAAAGACGAGCTCGAACGCCTGCGCGGGGGCGCCTGAGCTCAGGCGGCTTCTTCGTCGGCCTCCGGCGGCGGCGGAACGGGAACGTTCCGCCCTTCGCGGGTCAGGCGATCGTTCGCGGCCTGCACGGTGGCGTTCAGATCCGTCTGGCTGCAGAGCCCGAGAATGACCGGATCGCGCGGCTTGATGTTGGCCGAATTCCAGTGCTGCCTGTCGCGCACCTTCTGGATCGTGTCCTTGGTCGTTCCGAGGAGCTTCACGACCTGCATCTCGGACAGTTGCGGGAAATTCCGGAGCAGGAATGCGATGGCGTCCGGCCGGTCGTTCCGCTTCGCGACCGGCGTGTAGCGCGCGCCGCGCAGGCGCTTCGGCGCCGGCATGTTGGACGGCAGAAGATGGAGCCTGATCTCGGGATCGCCTTCCGCCCTGCGGATCTCGTCGGCGCTGACTTGGCCGTTCGCCACGGGGTCGTAGCCGACGATCCCCTGCGCGACCTCGCCGTCCGCGATCGCCTGCACCTCGAGCGGATGCATGCCGCAGAATTCGGCGATCTGGGTGAAAGTCAACGCGGTCTTCTCGATGAGCCACACGGCGGTGGCTTTCGGCATCAGCGGAAGCGTCATGGCAGGGTCCCGACCGGAACGGAACGGAACCGGTGGCCGACTGTTCTGCCGGGCGGTCCGTCACGCCCCGTCTTCAAGTGAATGGCGCGGTCCGCACGGGAGGCCGGGCGGAACTTGGTGGGGGTGTATGGCGGGCGCGTCGTCCCGGGGTCAAGCGCGACATGCACCGGGTCGCAGAAGGCGCCGCAAACGAGCAGGGGCCGGTCGCCCGGCCCCTCCCCAAGTGTTCTGGTCGGATGATCAGGCCGCGCGCTGCTCGACGGCACCCGTGTCCTGGGTGATCGCCTCGTTGCGCGACGCGCCGCCGATCTCGATCCGGCGCGGCTTCAGCGCTTCCGGCACGACACGGGCGAGCTCCACGCTGAGCAGCCCGTTCCGGAGATCCGCACCCTCGACCACGATGTGGTCGGCGAGGACGAAGCGACGCTCGAACGCCCGACCGGCGATCCCGCGATACAGCACTTCGCCCCCGGCGCCTTCCGGCGCGCGGGCCGGCTTGCCGGTCACGGTCAGCGTGTTGTCGCGCGCGACAAGATCGATGTCCTCGGGGCCGAAGCCCGCGACGGCGACGGTCAGTCGGTAGTGGTCGTCGCCGACCTTCTCGATGTTGTAAGGGGGATAGGCGGGCGTCGCCGCCGTTTCGACCGCCGCGTCCATCAGTCGCGCGAGCCGGTCGAAGCCGATCGCGGTGCGGAACAGCGGCGCGAAGTCGTAGGTCATGGTGTCCTCCTCGAAAGCAAGGTCATCGTCGGACCGCCCGGTTCGGGCCGGCCTGGTGGTTCCGTTCGGGACCCACAAGGGCATCACGAACGAGATCCGATCTGGCTGGACGAACCGTCGCTTTCAAGGGAAGCGTGAGGAAGAAAGTCCTATTTCTTGTTTCCGATCCCGGCGAACCGCTTGTTGAACCGGGCGATCCGGCCGCCGGTGTCGACCACGCGCTGCTGCCCGGTCCAGGCCGGGTGCGACTTCGGGTCGATGTCGAGGCGGATCGTGTCGCCGGCCGCGCCGGCGCAGGACCGCGTTTGGAACTCCGTTCCGTCCGTCATGACGACGTTGATCTCGTGATACTCGGGATGGATGCCGGGTTTCATGGGGTTCTCGCTCGGGAAGGGCGCCGATGCCGACCGGCGCAGGCGCGCGTGTCTAGCGCCCGCCCGCGCCCTCGTCAAAAGCGAGATCGTCAGCCCCTCGCGCGGCCCGCGCGCTGCAGCGCGCGATCGGTGTGGCTCCGGAAGAGCTGGTCGGCCATCGTGCGCTGCGCCGGCGTGAGTTCGGCGTAGAGCGTCTGGAACGGACCGACGAGACGCTCGATGCCCGCCGCCTGAGCGGCCTGGATGTCGGCGTAGGACCGCAGATCGTCGACCGCGCTCATCGTGCCGAAGCCGCTCTTCCGGGCCGCAAGCTTGCCGTCCATCTCCTGCGCGTTCTGCCGCATCACGGCGGTAAAGGCCTGCCAGGCGGGCTCCTCCGACGTCGTGATCCTGAGCCGGGCGCGCAGATCGGCGATCCGGCGGTCGAGCGCCGCGTCCGATTGCCGGTCGGCCTTCCGCGCCGTTTGCGCGGCCTGACCCGCATCGGTGTTCGCGGCCGGAGCGGACGCCGACGCGGTCGTGCCGTCCGGTGTCGCCCCGGCGGTCCCGGCAGACGGCGGCGGCTCAGCCGACGCGCGCGGCCCGACCGCGACGGATGCGAGCCCCGCGACGATCGACAGGGCGACGAGGCGGTCGATGGTCGGTCTGGTCATGGCGTTCTCCTTGTAGCCGTCGTGATCCTGGCGCGCGAAAGAGGCCGCTTCGTGTCCGAGTTCCTGCCGTCCTGTGACGAGGCGATGCGGCCGGGCTAGGATCCAGCCGCCATGCATATCCTCTCGATCCAGTCCTCGGTCGCGTTCGGCCACGTAGGCAACGCCGCCGCCGTCTTCCCGATGCAGCGGCTCGGCGCCGAGGTCTCGGCGATCCACACCGTCCAGTTCTCGAACCACACGGGCTACGGCGACTGGACCGGACAGGTCTTTCCGGGCGGCGCGATCGCCGATCTCGTCGACGGAATTGCGCGACGCGGCGCGCTGCCGACGATCGACGCGGTGCTGTCCGGCTATGTCGGCGATCCCGCGACGGGCGACGCCATCGTCGCGACGGTGCAGCGCGTCCGCGGCGCGAATCCCGCGATGCTCTACAGCCTCGATCCCGTGTTCGGCGATGTCGGACGCGGCGTCTTCGCCCGACCAGGCATCGTCGAGTTCTTCGGCCGACGCGCCGTCCCGAACGCCGACCTCATGACGCCGAACCAGTTCGAGCTCGAAGCCCTCACCGGTGCCTCCGCGCCGACGATCGACGTGGCGAAGCGCCTCGTCGCCGATCTCCAGGGCCGGATGCGGGACGGCGGCCCGCGCGCCGTGCTCGTCACCAGCCTCTCGGCCGGGGGCGATCGCGGGCAGGACACGATCGATCTGCTGGTCGGCGCCGGCGGCCGGTTCCACCGTCTGCGCACGCCGCGCTTCGCCGTGGACCTTAACGGCGCCGGGGACCTGATCGCGGCGCTGTTCCTGTTCCACGTGCTCCGGAGCGGCGACGCGGTCGATGCCACCGCGCGCGCCGCGAGTGCGGTTTGGGGCGTGATCCGGGCGACGGAGGCGGCGCGGTCCCGCGAGCTCATGCTCGTCGCGGCGCAGGAAGAGATCGTCCGTCCGTCCCGGCTGTTCCGGCCGGAGCCAGTCTGACCCGACGGGACGTCAGACCAGGCGCGCCAGCTCCAGCACCGCGAACACGATGTGGTAGAACGTGCTCGCCGGCACCGGGTCGGTTCCCCAGGCGCCGTCCGCGAGCATCCGATCGCGGTAGAGTCCCGCGACCTCCATGTCGAGGTAGCGCAGCAACGATGCCCCGCCGGCGAGCGCGACGGCTCCAAACCGCGCGTCGCCGGTCACCGCGCGCGCCAGCACGCCGGCCTTGATCCGTTCGGTCTGCGGCCACGTCCGGCCGACCGGCGCGTGCACCGTCATGTCGTCCCGGATCGCTTCGTAGGCGACCCCACGGACGGGATCGATGCCGTGGCGTTCCGCGAAATCGATCAGCCGGATCGCCGCCTCGATCGCGTCGTCCCGGCTGCGCTTCTCGCCCCAGCGCAGCAACAGCCACGCCCATTCGTACTGGTGGCCGGGCTCGATCAGCCGACCCGGCAGTCCGATCCCGCGCGACCAATCGTCCTCGAACACCTCGAACAGCGCGCCCGATCGCGGGTCGATCATCCGGTCGAGGGCCAGCGTCGCGATCTCGTCGGCGAGCGACGACCATCGCCGGTCTCCCCCCGCTTCCCACCAGCCGAGCGCCGCTTCCAGCATGTGCATGTGCGGATTGGAAAGAAGCGGGGTCGGGGCCGCCTCGCTCGAATGGAACCCCGGTCCGGCGCCAACGCGAAGCCGCGCGTCCAGGGCCGACAGCATCGCGGCGGCGGCGTCGTGATGGCGACCGCCGTCGTCGTGCCAGCGATGCGCCACGGCATGGGCGAGCAGCGCGAAGGTGTGGTCGTAGGTGACGGCATTCTCGTCGAGCGCGGTCCCGTCCGCCGCGACGAGCGTCCGGAGCAAGCCGTCCTCGCGCCGGAACACCCGATCGATGTAGGCGAAGCCCCCGTCCATGATCGAGGCCGCCGGTCCGTCCCAGCCGATCTCGCCGCTGCATCCGAACGCCACCACCTGGCGCGGCTGCACGCGCGCGCGCCGCGGCAACCCGGTCGGTTCGGCGGCGACGGTGAGCGCCTCGCGGAAGCCGCCTGCGACCGGATCGACCCCGCGTGTCGCCCAGAGCGGAAAGGCGTCCGCGACCGCCCAGCGCACGAGCCCGTCGCGCAAGGTCTCGAGCGAGCCAACCTCAGTCGTCATGTCCCGCGGAACCCTCCGATGATGCTGGACTGTAACGAATTCCGTCGCCGTTCAGTAGCGCCGATACGGCAGGAACTTGCCGCTCATCACGATCCGGACCCGATCTCCGTCCGGATCGTGCTGTCGTTCCACCGTCATGCTGAAGTCGATCGCACTCATGATGCCGTCGCCGAACTCCTCCGCGATCAGCTCCTTCCAGGTGGTGCCGTACACCTGCACCAACTCGTGAAACCGGTAGATCACCGGATCGGTCGGCGGCCCCGGCGGCAACGCGCCGCGATACGGGATCCCCTCCAGCACCCGCCGGTCGGCCTCGTCGAGACCGAGCGCCGCGGCAAGCCGTTCCGCCGCCGGAGCGGGCACCGCCATCTGACCGAGACAGGCCGCGCAGGTCCACACCGGTGACTGTTCCGCCGCGGCGCCGAGCGCTCGCCAGCTCAGGCCTTTCTCACGCTTGATCGTTACAATGCGCTTGCCGAGTTCGGCCTTCGCGTCGTTCATCCTCGACCCACGTTCAATAGTCAGTCCAAACCGTCAGGAGAAGTCATGGCCCTTCCCATTCGAAAGGTCCACACGCCCGGCTGGATCAGCGATTTTCGGTCGTTCATCATGCGCGGCAACGTGGTCGACCTCGCCGTCGGTATCATCATCGGCGCCGCCTTCACCACGATCGTGCAAAGCCTGGTCAAGGATATCTTCAATCCGCTGATCGGCCTGCTGGTCGGCGGCATCGACTTCTCGAACCTGTTCGTCACGCTGCGCGGCCCGGTCGAGCACACGGTCGCGGACGCGCAGAGGGCGGGCGCGGTCACCCTGAACTACGGCATCTTCATCAACACCTGCGTCCAGTTCGTGATCGTCGCCTTCGCCGTCTTCTGGCTCGTGCGCTTCCTGACGCGCCTGCACGTCCGCCAGGATGCGGCACCCGCGGCACCGACCCCCGATCAGGTGTTGCTCGCGGAGATCCGCGACCTTCTCCGCGCGGCGCCGACCTCGCGCGGCGGCCTGCCGCCCTCGCCCGCTATGGGAGACTGATCACCACCTTTCCAAGGTGCTGCTGCGTCTCGAGATGGGCGTAGGCATCGCGGGCCGCCGCGAAGGGGAAGACCCGGTCGATCACCGGCCGGGTCTTCCACGCGGCGACCGCCCGGTTCATTTCCTCGAACAGCGCGGTCGAGCCGACCAGGATCCCTTCGATCCGGAGGCGGCGCCGAAGGATCAGCAGCGGATCGATCCGCTCGCCGGGTCCCGACAGGAGGCCGATCACCGCGATGCGGCCGCCTGGCCGCGCCGCCAGCATCGAGCGCCCGAAGGTGCCGGGGCCCCCGACCTCGATCACGAGGTCGGCGCCTTGGCCCGTCAGCCGCCCGACCTCCTCGGCCCAGTCCGGATGCGCGCGGTAGTTGATCGTCTCGTCGGCGCCGAGCTCGCGCGCGCGCTCGAGCTTCGCATCCGAGGAAGAGGTCGCGATCACGCGCGCGCCGAAACGGGACGCGAACTGGATCGCGAAGACCGAAACGCCGCCGGTGCCCTGCGTCAGGACCGTCTCGCCGGGGAGGAGGCCGCCGAACGCGAACAGCGCGTGCCAGGCCGTCAGTGCCGCGCAGGGCAGCGTCGCAGCCTCGGCGAAGCTCATCCCGTCCGGCACGGCGACCGCACCCGCGTCCGAGACCAGGACGTATTCGGCGAGCATGCCGTCGATCGCGCCGCCGCGCGCCGTCCGCTGCAACGCCGCCGTGAGCGGCCCACCCTGCCAGCGGTCGAAGAAGCACCCCGCGACCCGGTCGCCCGGCTTGAACCGATCGACCCCATCCCCGACCGACACGACCTCGCCGGCGCCATCCGACAGCGGGATCAGCCCCGGTCGCGAGTCACCACCGTACTGCCCCTTCACCACCAGGAGGTCGCGGTAGTTCAGCGAGCAGGCCCGGACCCGGACCAGGATCTGACCGCGCCCGGGTGCCGGCTCTTCGGTCTCGAACGCTTCGAGCCCGTCGATGGAACCGTACGACGCGATGCGATAGGCTTTCATCCGACACCTTCCACCGGAACGTTCGATTGAGAGTTGGCCGACGAAGCCAGACACGGCGCAAGAGGTCGCGCAAGGCAAGGCGCGCGCCGGCGGTGCTCGCCAGCCTTCTGGTTCTCGCGTCCTGCGCGACGAACGGGGTCGTGACCTCGGGACCGCCGATCCCGGTCGACGGGCGGACCCTGCTCGACGACTACGTGATGGCGCACGGGTTCGCGGCCGGCCGCGTCCTGTCGCCCGGGATCGACCGCCGGACCGTGCTCGCGATCGTCAGCCTCGACCGCAACGCGCTGCTCGCCCTCAGCCTCAGCGCCGCGAACCCGACCAGCCAGTCCGCGGCGTCCCGCGCGCGGGACGCGATCGCGACGCTCACCACCTTCGTCGCCCGCTCGAGCGTCGTCGACGAGAAGTCCTAGCGCGCGATCCGACCGATCCGACAGCCGAGTGATCGGGCCTGGTGAGGCCCCCCTCCCGCGTGGATCCGCCCGTGAGGCGCAGCCGGCGTCTGCGCCCAGACCTCAGGGGCCGGCTCGGACCGGCGCCCCGTCCACGGCATCCCGCCGGAGCCGCTTCGCGCCGAGCAGCAGCAGGATCGGCGCCGCGATGAAGATCGAAGACGACGTGCCGACCACGATCCCGAACAGCATCACGATCGCAAAGCCGGACAGCGTGCCGCCGCCGAACAGCGCAAGCGGCAACGCGGCGAGGAACACCGTCGACGACGTGCCGAGCGTCCGGTTCAGCGTCTCGTTGATCGAGAGATCGATCAGCTCGCGGAGCGGCATCGAACGGTATTTGCGGAGGTTTTCCCGCACCCGGTCGTAGACCACGACCTTGTCGTTGGTCGAGTAGCCGAGGATCGTCAGGATCGCCGCGACCATCACGAGATCGAACTGGATCCGCGTCACCGCGAGGAACCCGATCGTCTTGGTGATGTCGAGCAGCAGCGTCACGACGGCGCTGAGCGCGAACTCCCATTCGAAACGGATCCAGATATAGGCAAAGATCATCAGCAGCGAGATGGCGAGCGCGAGCAGTCCGTCGCGGAAGAGCTCGGCCGACACCGACGCGCCGACCGCATCCGCGCGGAGCACGCGCGATCCCGGTGCGGCTTCGGCGAGCGCCGTGCGCACGTGCGTGACCGCGTCCTGCGTCGCCTTCTCGGTCCGCTGGCGGTCGAGCTGCACCAGCACGTCGTCCGCGGCTCCGAAGCGCTGCACGCCGGCGGCCGAAACGCCGTTCGCGGCGAGGCTCGCGCGGATCCGGCCGAAATCGGCCGGCGTCGGCGTCCGTGCCTCGACCACGATGCCGCCCGCGAAGTCGAGGCCGAGCCGAAGCCCCGGCTCGAAGAACAGCAGGACGGACAGCAGCGACAGCCCGGCCGACACCGCGAGACCCGCGAAGCGGCCGCGCATGAAGCGGATCCGCGTGCCGTCTCGGACGAAGCGGAACATCGGCTCCGTGAACATCGGGCGCATCCAGATCAGACCGGGAGAAGGGCAGGGCGGTTCCGCGTGAACCACCGCACCATGAGGAGACGCGTCACGAGAACCGCGGTGAACAGCGTGCTCACGATGCCGACCGTGATGGTGAGCGCGAAGCCCCGCACCGGACCGGTTCCGAACACGAACAGCATCACGTGGGCGAGGAACGCGGTCGCGTTGCTGTCGACGATCGTCGCGTAGGCGCGCTCGAAGCCGGCCTGCATGGCGGCGAGCGGCGTCCGGCCCCGCTTCACCTCTTCGCGGATCCGCTCGTTGATCAGGATGTTGGCGTCGACCGCCATCCCGAGCGTGAGCAGCATGCCCGCCATGCCGGGCAGCGTCAGCACGGCGCCGATCAGCGACAGGATCGCCGTCATCAGCACCAGATTCGCGACCAGCGCGATCGCCGCGAACCAGCCGAACAGCCCGTAGAACGTCCCCATGAAGCCGATCACCAGCAGGAAGCCGACCCCGAGCGACAGGGCGCCGGCGCGGATGCTGTCGGCGCCGAGCTCGGGACCGATGCTCCGCTGCTCGAGGACGTCGAGCGGGGCCGGCAAGGCGCCGGCCCGGAGCAGCAGCGCGAGCGTGGTCGCGGACGCGGCCGGAAAGTTGCCGCCCTCGATCATGCCGCGTCCGCCCGGGATCGAACTCTGGATCACCGGTGCCGAGATCACCTCGCGGTCGAGCACGATCGCGAAGCGCTTGCCGATGTTGTCGGCCGTCACGTCGGCGAACCGGGTCGCACCGTGGGAATCAAAGGTGAAGTTCACCACCCAGCCACCGGTCTGACTGTTCGTCGCCGCCTGCGCGTCGGTGAGGTCGGCGCCGTCCACGTCGACGTGACGCGATACCACGATCTTCTCCGCCGGGTTGTCCTGCATCGGCAGGACTTCGTCGGAAGGCGCCACCGGACCCGCGGCCGACGCGTTCTCGTCCACCATCTGGAAGGTCATCTTGGCGGTCGTACCGAGAAGCTTCCGCACTTCGTCCGGATCCGAAATGCCAGGCAACTCGACCACGATCCGGTCGTCGCCCTGTCGCGCGATCGAGGGATCCACGACGCCGGTCGCGTCGATCCGGCGCCGCACGATCTCAATCGACTGCGACACCGCTTCGCGCGCCCGCCGCCCGATCGCGGTGGTCGAGAGCGTCACGGCGATCGTACCGTCCGGACGTGCCGCTGCCGAGAACTCGTTCGCGACGTCGCGCGGCATCGCGGCGATCGCCGCGAGGTCGGCCGACTGTTCCGAGGGATCGCGCGGCGTGAACACGACGGCATGCGACCGGGCGTCGGGCGCAAGGTCGCGATAGCCGAGCGAACGCGACAGCAGCGCGTGCCGCATCTCGTCGGCGAGCGACGCGAGACGGTCACGCGTCACCGCGGCGACATCGACCTGCAGCAGCAGATAGGAGCCGCCGCGCAGATCAAGCCCGAGATGGATCTGCCGCCAGGGGATCGATGCCAGCGGTCGCGGCAAGACGTTCGGAAGCGAGAACAGGACGCCGAGCAGGCAGATCCCGAGAATCACCGCCGTTCTGAGACGGCTGAAATACATCATCCGAGACGCGACGCTCCCACCGGTGGCCGGACCTTCCCCTGCCGCCAAGGGGGCGGAACATGCCGAGACGCGTTCGCGGATGCAACTCGATCACGGGCCGCCCGCGTCGCCGCGGGCGGCCCTGAGCCCTCGGCCGCGGAGATCCTACTGCGCGTTGTCGGGCATCGACTGGCGGCGCGCTTCGGCATCCATCTCACGCTGCTGCTTGCGGTATTCGTGCCGTCGATACATCCCGACCGCGCAGCCGCCCGCCGCGCCGAGCACCGTATGGTGTCCGGCCACGTGGCCGCCGACCGCGCCGACCGCGCCGTATTTGAGGCACCCGCCCGGCTCCGCCATGGCCGACCCCGCGCCGACCGAGGCCGCGAGGACGGATGCGATGGCGAGACTCGTTGCACGTTTCATGAGTTGGTGCCCCTCCGGAGGCGTCGTGGTGTGTCGCACCGTAAACGCCGGAAGCGCGGCTTATTTGCGGCAAAACGCACAGCATGTTCTTTCCGGCGCCGTCTGCCGCGAGGAGGGACTTCGATGGAGGAGCTGCGGCGGGGAAGCAGCGGACGGCAACTCCGCGTAGGCCTCGTGGGCGCCGGTCATTTCGGCCGGTTCCACGCGCTGAAGATCGCGCGGAACCCGCGCGCGACGTTCGTCGGGATCGCCGATCCCGACGACGCGCGGGCGGCGCTCGTCGCCCGCGAGACGGGTGGCGTCCCCGTGCTCCACCTCGAGGACCTGCTCGCGGCGAGCGACGCCGTCATCGTCGCCGCGCCCGCCGAGCACCACTACGCGCTCGCGGACCGTGCGCTCGGTGCTGGCCGCCACGTGCTGATCGAGAAGCCGATCAGCGCCACCCTCGAGGAAGCCGACCGGCTCCGGGAGCGCGCCGCGGCCGCCGACCGCGTGCTCCAGGTCGGACACCTGCTGCGCTTCTCCGCCGAGCACCGCGCGATCAGCGCCCGGATCACGCGCCCGCTCTATTTCGAGGCCACGCGGATCGCGCCGTTCAAGCCGCGCGGCACGGACGTGTCCGTCATCCTCGACCTCATGATCCACGATCTCGACCTGATCGCGTCGCTGGTCGCGAGTCCGATCGAGACCGTCGACGCGCTCGGCGCCGCCGTCTCGTCCGACCTCGAGGACATCGCCAACGCGCGCGTCCGCTTCGCGAACGGCTGCGTCGCGTCGATCACGGCCAGCCGGATCTCGCTCAAGACCGAGCGCCGGATGCGGGTCTTCTCGGAGGAGGGCTACCTGTCGGCCGATTTTGTCCAGCGCGAGCTCACCTTCATCAATCGCGAACGCGGCCTTCCCCTGCCGGGCAGCGGCGGGTTCCGGCGCGAGGCCGTGGCCTGGCGGGAAGAGGACCAGCTCGCGCTCGAGCACGACAGCTTCGTCGCGAGCTGCCTCGATGGCGCCCCGGTGGTGGTCGACGCGCTGGCTGGCCGCCGGGCGCTCGAGATCGCGCTCGCCGTCCATCGCGGGATCGGGGAAAGCCGGGCCCGGATGGAGCGATCCGGCCTGATCGCCGCGCGTGCCGCCGCACTTGGCGAGCAGCCGGCATGACCTCCGACGCGGCCGCGTCCGAAAGCGTGCGGCCGTCATCGCCGTTCGACGTCCTGATCGTCGGCGCCGGCCTGTCGGGCATCGGCGTCGCGTGTCACCTGCTCGCCGACCGCCCGTCCCGACGCATCGCGATCCTCGAGGCGCGCAAGGCGATCGGCGGCACCTGGGACCAGTTCCGCTACCCGGGCGTCCGCTCGGACAGCGACATGCAGACGCTGAGCTACCGTTTCCGTCCCTGGCGGCAGCGAGCGCAGATCGCGGGCGGCGCCGAGATCCTCGACTACCTCCGCGACACCGCGCGGGCGCGCCGTGTCGACCGGCTCGTGCGGTTCGCCCCTAGCGTCCGCCGCCGGGGCGGGTCGTCGGGCGACGCGCTCTGGACGATCGAGGCCGAACACGGCGGAAGCCCGGTCCGCATGCGAGCCGCCTTTCTCGTGCTGTGCGGCGGCTATTACGACTACGCGCGCCCCCACGAGCCCACCTTCCCGGGGGAGGAAGACTTCCGCGGCCGGATCGTCCACCCGCAATTCTGGCCGTCCGGTCTCGGCTGCGTCGGCCGGCGCGTCGTGGTGATCGGATCCGGCGCGACGGCCGTCTCGCTCGCGCCGGCGCTCGCGCGCGACGCGGCCGCCGTCACGCTCCTGCAGCGCTCGCCCGGCTACCTGTTCGCCTGGGACACGCGCAAGGGGTCGGGATCCGTCCTGCGCGCCGTGCTGCCCGAGGCGGCGGCGCTGCGTCTCCTACGCGCGCGGAACATCCTGTTCGGTCTCGCGCTCCACCGCTACGCGCGGCGACGGCCGGACGCCGCGAAACGATGGCTGATCGACAACGTCCGACGCGCGCTCCCGCCCGGCTTCGACGTCGAGACGCATTTCACGCCGCGCTATGCGCCCTGGGACCAGCGCATCTGCTTCGATCCCGACCACAGCTTCCTCGATGCCGTCCGCGACGGACGCGTCGAGATGGTCACCGGCACGATCGAGCGGTTCACCGCGGGCGGGATCCGCCTCCGCTGCGGCCGGACCCTCGACGCCGACATTGTCGTCCGCGCGACCGGGCTCCGCGCCGTGCTGTTCGACGGCATCCTGATCGAGTGCGACGGACGGCGGATCGATCCGGCGCGCCTGATGGTGCATCGGGGCATGATGCTGGCCGGCGTGCCGAACCTCGCCTTCGTCATGGGCTACACGACCGCGTCCTGGACGCTGAAGGCGGACCTGATCGCCGCCCATCTCTGCCGCATGCTGAACCTGATGCGTCGGCGCGGCCATGCGACCGTCCACGCGGTGCCGGACGCCACGGTCGCCGAGGCGCCGTTCCTGCAGCTCGAGGCCGGCTACGTGACCCGCGCGGCGGCGACGCTGCCCAAGCTCGGCGATCGCGGCCCGTGGCGCCTCGGCCGGAACTATCTGCGCGACCTCGTGGCGCTTCGTTTCGCTCCGATCTCAGGGCGCGCGCTGCGGTTCGGACGCCGACCGTGACGCCACTCGGCGCGTCGCGCCCGCCGACCGCCGGCGACGCATCGTATCCCCGCATTGTATACGCTCCGGCTCCCGGTCGGGCTCGACACGGATCGCGTCGGAGGCTCGAACGCCCGCGGGCGTCGAACAACTCGAGCGGGTCCACTGCCGACGACTTCTCCGCTACCTGTCTCCGCCATGAGCTTCAAACGACGCGCGATCCTCGCCGGCCTCGCTTTCCTTCCGCCGGCGTCGCTCGCCGGCTTCTCCTGGTGGACGGCGCGCCGCGTCGAGCGCCTTTGCCCACCGCGCGGCCGCTTCATCGGCGTGGGGCGCGAAAGAGTGCACGTCGTCGAGATCGGCGAAGGGCCACCGGTCGTCCTCGTCCACGGTCTTGCCGGACAAAGCGGCAATTACGCCTACGACGTCGTGGACCGCCTCGCCGCGTCGTTCCGGGTCGTCGCGATCGATCGTCCGGGCTCCGGACACTCGCCCCGCAGGCGCGGCGCGCGCGCCAACATCCGGACCCAGGGCGACCTCGTCGCCGGCGTCATCGCGGGGCTCGGCCTCGGCAAGCCGCTCGTGGTCGGCCATTCGCTCGGCGGCGCGATCGTGCTCGCGGCCGCGC
>CAXUBA010000055.1:0-15252 GCA_964249205.1 uncultured Acetobacteraceae bacterium
CCGCCCCGTGGGGACGTCGGCCGTCGCCGGGCCCGCCGTCCGCGCCGAGGCCGGAGAACATGTCGATCCGCTCAGCCAGTTGCGGCACGATCTGCGTGGTGTCCTCAGCCCGGCCCTGCTCACCGCCGACCGGCTGCTCGCGTCCAGCGACGACCCGGCGGCACGGCGGGCTGCGGAAACCATGATCGAAACGGTCGAGCGCGCGACCGCCCTGCTGGCCGCGCCGAGGCCGTCCGCACCGGGTGGCTCACGCTAACCTTAAGGCGTATTCCGCAACGGTCGCGTCCGGCGCCCCGTGCAGGGGCGGGTCGCTCCGACTGCGCGGCTTCCGCGCGTCGAACGGCATAGATTGTTGTTACCTCTGGCCCGTCGTTTGTTGTAACATCGCCTCGGAAGAACGACGGAGGCTCGCTATGACCATGAGGATTGCCGGGCTAGACGACGGCGGCGTTCGGCAACTGGCACGCGAGATCGATGAGAAGGGCTTCGCGGTCGTCCCCGGCTTCGTCGATGCCGACGAACTCGCGCGCGCGCAGTCGTTCGCCCGCGAGGCGGTCGAGCGCAAGGGCGGCCAATATGCCGGTTTCGTGGGCGCCGGCGAACTCGAAGGCACGGTGCTCGCCGACATCCCACGCTCGGGCGAGTTCCAAAGCCTTTGCCGCCGGCTCTACGAAGTCGCCACCGACCGGCCGAGCCCGCCGTTCGAATTGTATCAGGTGTTCCGCTGCCTGAGCGGATCGTCCGGGCAGGCGCACTCCGCCGTGTTCCACTACGACAGCTACGTGCTGACCGCCCTGCTGCCGGTGGCGTTGCCGACCAAGGGCGCGCGCGGCGACCTCATCGTGTTCCCGAACGTCCGCCCCGTCCGGCGATCGTTCGTGACGCATTTCATCGACAAGCTGATCTGCGAGAACCCTCTCGCCCAGATCGTCCTCCGCAGCGCTGCGAAGCGACGCCGCCTGTCCGCCAAGGCGATGGAGCTCCGGCCCGGCGACCTCTACCTGTTCTGGGGCTATCGGTCGCTGCATGCGAACGAGGTCTGCGATCCAAACGAGCTCCGCGCGACCGCGCTGTTCCATTATGGCAACCCGCATCTGAACAGCCCGGTACGGAACGCCATCGCCAAGGCCCGCTCGCGCAGCGCGGCACCTGTGCCGGCCTGATCCGCCGCGCCCGTTCGGCGCGCGGCGGCCGGCGCCATCCGGATCGATCGAACTACGGAGCGCCGGCCTGACCGAGCAGGTTTCGGGCGAGGCACGACGGGTCGAGACCCCGCTGCTCGAGCAGCCATGACGCGAAGATCGCGAGCGCAAGCGCCGGACCGAATGGCACCGCGCTCGCGCGTCCTGCGCGCCGTCCATGCCGGGCGAGCGCGAGCGCAATCCCCAGCAGGGCGGCGAGAAGCAGGCACGGGCCGAGCCCTTCCAGGCCGATCGCCGCGCCGCCCGCGCCAAGCAGCTTGGCATCGCCGAGACCGAGACCCGGGCGGCCCCGCACGCGTCGATAGGCCGCCGCCAGCACCGCGATGCCGAGCCAGCCGGACGCCGCTGCCAGCGCGTGATCGGCGAGCGCGTCCGGCTCCCACCAGGCGGTCCAGCCGAGCGCGAGCACGAGCAGCGGAAGGGTCAGCGCGTCCGGCAGACGCCAGTGCCGCCAGTCGATCGCCGACAGGGCGAGCAACACCCAGCCGAGAGCGGAGCCGAACAGGGCGAGCGCGACCGGTGCATCCGGGATCAGCGCCATCACCGCGAGCGGCGGCAGCACAGCGGCGAGCTCGATCAGGAGATGGTCGGGGCTGATCGGCGATCCGCACCCGGCGCAGCGCCCGCGCAGCGCCGCGAAGCTCAGCACCGGGATCAGTTCCGCGACGCCGAGCACGCGCCCGCACGCCTCGCAGTGCGAGCGCGGGCGGACGACGCTCTCGCCGCGCGGCAGGCGCCGGACGAGCACCGCGAGGAAGGATCCGACGAAAGGTGCTAGGATCACCGGCAGGACGGACGACGCGGTCATGCCCACGACCGTCCGTCCCGTGCTCGCTGCCGGAGTGGCTTCATGGCGCCTTATGACGAACCGTTCGGTGATCGCACAGCCCGCATGCCGCTAGGGGCGGCGGTGGAACGCGTTGCCGACGCGCTGCTCGCGTCCGGGCGGTGCGATGCGCGCACGATCGAACGAGGCCGCCGCGTCGCCGACGAGAGCGGCGGACGGCTCGACATCGTCCTCGTCCAGCTCGGCCTCGTGTCCGAGCGCGACATCGCGGCGGCCTATTCGGCGCTGCTCGACGCGCCGGTGCTCGGACCGCCCGATTACCCGGATGCTTCGGTCCTGCCCGAGATCCTCCTGCCGCGCTTTCTCCGCTCCGCCCGCGCGATACCGGTCCGGTTCGACGAGGATGCCGCCGGCGGCGCGCTGACGCTGGCGCTTGCCGATCCGCTCGACCCCTTCACGCCCGACGCGGTCGCCGCCGCGACGGGTTGCGCGGTGCGGATCGCGGTCGCGATCCCGATCGAGCTCGAGGCGGCGTTCGACCGCCTCTACCCGTCGGAAGACGGCAGCGCCTCGGATGCCGAGACCGAGAACCAGGCCGACGCCCCGTTCGAGGAGGACACCGAGCGCCTCAAGGACCTCGCCTCCGAGGCGCCGGTGATCCGGCTGGTCAACGGGATCATCGCGCGCGCCGTCGAGACGCACGCGTCCGACATCCACATCGAGCCGTTCGAGGACGGGGTCCGCGTCCGCTACCGCTACGACGGCGTCCTGCACGAGGCGGACAGCCCGCCGTCGCGTCTCGCGGCCGCGATCACGTCGCGGATCAAGATCATGTCTCGCCTCGACATCGCCGAGCGCCGGCTGCCGCAGGACGGGCGAATCAAGCTCGCGGTGCGCGGCCAGGAGGTCGATTTCCGGGTGTCCACCATCCCGTCGCTCTGGGGCGAGACGGTGGTGTTGCGCGTGCTCGATCGGTCGGCGGTCGCGTTCGACTACGACCGGCTCGGCATGGCCAAGCCGCTCGTCCGGCAGTTCACGGCGTCGCTGAACCTGCCGAACGGCATCGTGCTGGTGACCGGACCGACCGGGTCGGGCAAGACCACGACGCTCTACACCGGCCTGCTCGGCCTCAACTCCGTCGAGCGCAAGATCGTGACGATCGAGGATCCGGTCGAGTACCAGCTCCGGGGAGTGAACCAGGTCCAGGTCAAGCCGCAGATCGGGCTCGACTTCGCGTCGCTGCTCCGTTCCATCCTCCGGCAGGATCCGGACGTGATCATGGTCGGCGAGATCCGCGATCTCGAGACGGCGCAGATCGCGGTGCAGGCGGCGCTGACCGGCCACCTCGTCCTGTCCACCGTGCACACCAACTCGGCCGCCGCCACGATCACGCGGCTCCGCGACATGGGTCTCGAGGACTATCTGATGACGGCGGTGCTCCGCGGCGTGCTCGCCCAGCGCTTGGTGCGCCGCCTGTGCCGGCACTGCCGCCGAGTCGACGAGGCGGCGCCCGATATCGCCAGCCGGTTCGATCTCGAGCGGCGCGCCGCCGCCCTCGGGCTGCCGTCCGGCGCGCCGCGCCTGTGGCATCCGGTCGGCTGCACGCATTGCCGCCACACCGGGTTCGCCGGCCGACAGGCGATCGCCGAGTATCTCCAGCCCGACGAGGACGTGGAACGCCTGATCTTCGCGCGCGCCGAGCACGCTGACATCGAGCGCGCCGCGGTTGCGAGCGGGATGCGGACGATGTTCGACGCGGGTCTCGACGCGGCGCTCGGCGGCGACACGACGGTCGAGGAAGTCGTCCGCTCGATCCGCGCGGATGCGTGATGCCGCGTCCGCGGGGGATGGCTTGAACCCGTCGCCGCCGGCGGCCGCCTGATGCCGCGCTTCCGGGCCGTTGCCCTGAACGCGGCCGGCGAAACCAGCCGCACCGTCATCGAGGCGGCCGACGAGCAGGCGGTAATCGCGACGCTCCGCCGGCAGAAGCAGATCCCGATGCGAGTCGAGCCGGAGCGCGCCGGCACCGTGTCGCGCCTGCTGGCGCTCGAGATCGGCGGCGGCGGCGGCCTTGGCGCCGAGCAGGTGACGACGATCACCCGCGAGCTCGCGACGATGCTCGGCGCCGGCCAGGACCTCGACCGCTCGCTCCGCTTCCTGATCGAGATCTCGGCGTCGGCCAAGACGCGACGCGTGCTGGAGGCGGTGCGCGACCGGGTGCGCGACGGCGCCCCGCTCGCGATGGCCCTCGGCGAGCATCCGCGCGTGTTCTCGCGCCTCTACGTCGGCCTGGTCCGCGCCGGCGAGGCGGGCGGCACGCTGCCCGAGACGCTCGAGCGCCTGGCGATCCTGATGGAGCGGCAGCGGTCGCTCCGCGCGACGGTACGGTCGGCGCTGATCTACCCGACGCTCCTGCTGGTCGCCGCGATCGGCTCGATCGTGCTTCTGCTGACCCACGTGCTGCCCGAGTTCGTCCCGCTGTTCCAGCAGAACGGCGTCGCGCTGCCGACGTCGACGCAGATCCTGATCGACACCGGCGACTTCGTCGGCCAGTACGGGATCGTCCTGCTCCTGCTGCTGATCGCGGCGGGCTTCGCGCTCCGCGAAGCCTGGCGTCGGCCGCAATCGCGTCTCGTGCTCGACCGCTTGTTGCTCCGCGTGCCCGTGCTCGGCGCGCTCGCGCGCGACGTCATGGCGGCCCAGCTCTGCCGCACGCTCGGCACGCTGGTGCTGAACGGCGTGTCGCTGATCACGGCCCTCGGGATCGCGCGGGACGCGGTGACGAACCGCGTCGCGGTCGACGCGATCGAGCGCGCGACGGTCGTCGCCAAAGGGGGCGGCGGGCTTTCGGGCCCGCTCGGCGCCGCCGGCGTGTTCCCGCAACGGACGATCTATCTCCTCCGTCTCGGCGAGGAAACGGCGCAGCTCGGCAACATGGCGCTTCGGGCCGCCGAGATCCACGAGGAGCGCACGCGGATCAACACCCAGCGCCTGGTGTCGCTGCTGACGCCTGGCATCACGATCGTCATGGGCGGCGTGATCGCCGGCATCGTGAGCTCGCTGCTGCTCGCCATGCTGAGCCTCAACAACCTTGCGCAGCAGTAGCGCGCGATCCGGCGCGGGCGACGCCGGCTTCACGCTGATCGAGGTGCTCTGCGTCGTCGTGATCCTGGCGCTGACCTATGCCCTGATCGCTGCGAACGGTCCGTCGCGGTCGCCGGCCTTCACGCTGCGCTCGGAGGCGGCGACGATCGCCGACCGGCTGAGCGCGGCGCGCGGCGAGGCGATCGCCAGCGGGCACGACGTCACGGTGGGTCTCGCGGCGGACCCGCCGGGCCTGCGGATCGGCACGCGGAGCACGGTAGCCGTGTCGCCCGGGATCTCGCTCGCGATGCTCACGGCGGACGATCATCCGACGGACGCGACGCGCCGCTTCCAGTTCCGGCCGGACGGAAGCGCGAACGGCGGTGGGGTCCTGCTCGGGAACGAGGCCGGGCGGGTCGCGGTGCGCGTCGCCTGGCTGACCGGCCGGGTCACCGTCGCGCCGGTCGTTCGGGCGGGCGCGGATGCACCCTGAGACGTCCGTGCCGGACGGCGGCTTCACGTTGCTCGAGGTCCTGGTCGCCTTCGCGATCGCGGCGCTCGCTCTGTCCGTGCTGGTCAACGCCTCCGTGTCCGGTCTCACCAACGCGTCCGAGGCCGGACGCTACATGGATGCGCTGGCGCGGGCCCGTTCGCACCTCGCGGGTCTCGGCTGGCCGCCGACGCCCGGCGACCGCCAGGGCGACGACGGCGAGGGCTACCACTGGCACGTCCGGATCGTGCGCGGTCCGAGCGGCACCACCCCGCGAAGCGGCCGCGTCGCGCTCTACGACATCGCCGTCTCGATCTCGTGGGACGAAGGCGACCGGAAGCGCGTCGTGCAGCTCGACACCAAGCGCGCGGCGCAGGCCGCGCCATCGTCGTGAGGCGCCGGAGGACGGTCGCCGCGGGGTTGGCGGCGGAAGCCGGCTTCACGCTGATCGAGGTTCTCGCCGCCCTCGTGGTGTTCGGCTTCCTGATCGCGGGACTGGCCGAGGGCGTCCGCTTCGGCCTCGCGGCGTATCGCTCGCAGGCGGACACGATCGGCCGGAACAACGACCTCGACGGCACCGACCGGCTGCTGACGTCGCTGATCGCCTCGGCCGCGCCGTCCGACGACAACGACGACGCGACGGTCGTCGGCACCGCGCACGCGTTCGCCTTCACGACGACGCTGCCGGTGGCGCTCGGCGATCCGCCGACGCGGCTTGCCGACGCGAAGCTCCTCCTGCGGGACGGACGGCTCATCGTCGCGCTGTGGCCACACTACCACGCGACGGTGCTCGCGGCCGAACCCGCCAAGCCCGACGAGATCGCGCTCGCGACGAGCGTCCACGACGTGACCTTCGCCTACTGGGACGGGACCGGGCACCAGTGGGTCGCCACCTGGCGGTCGAATCTCCCGCCCTCCCTGGTCCGGCTGAGCTTCGCATTCGAAGGACGGCGGCACTGGCCGCCCCTCGTGATCCGCCCGGTCCTGTCCGCGTTCGGATCGTGACGAACGTTCTCAGCCGGCGCCGCGCGCCCGCCCGATCGCGATGCGGGCCGGATCGAGCGCCGCGAGGCGACCGGGGTCGAACGGCGCGAGGTCGACCGTTCGCGCCTGTCCGTCGACGATCAGCTCCGCCATCGCTTCGCCGGTCGCGGGCGCATTGAGGATGCCCCAGACGCCGTGACCGGTCGCCACGTACGTGCCGAGGACGCCGCGCACGGCGCCGATCAGCGGCAGACCGTCCGCGGTGACCGGGCGGAAGCAGGCCTGGCTCGCGAGAACCCTCGATCGCGCCAGCACCGGCGACACGCGTGCGCAAAGCGCCCGCAGCCGTTCGATCGCGCCTTCGTCGGGTCCGACCGCGCCGGGATCGATCGGCACCGGAGACTGGCTGGAGATCCCGCACACGTAGGTGGTGCCGTCGCTCCGCGGGAAGATCTCGGGCGTCAGCATCGATCCGGCCTCGTCCGCGTACTCGAGGAACAGGGCATCCGGCGGCAACCCGTTCCCGGTGTCGAACACGAGACTGTGCCCCTTCAGCCCGTAGACGGGTGGGAGCGGCAGCCATCCCGCCGCCAACACCGACCAGGGTCCCATCGCGATCACGACCGCATCGCCCTCCAGCGTCTCGCTCTCGAGACGGACGCCGGTGACCCGGTTCTCCCGGAACGAGAGCCCGATGACCTCGCTCGTCCGCAGCTCGGCGCCTCGCGCCGTCGCGTCGCGCATCATCGCGGCGGTGAAGGCGGCCGGATGCACCTGCGCCGTCGTCCGCTCCGAGCCGAGCCGGCGCTGGATCGCGACCGCCGGCGACACCCAGTCGAGACCCGGTCCGCGGGACACCCGATCCGCCGAAGCGCCGACCGTGCCGGCATAGGCGGTCATCCGGCGATACCCCCAGTCGCGGCTCGACTCGGCCGCCAGGGCCGCGTGCAGGGCGAAGCTCCGGCGGGCGAGGGGTTCGACCGGCGTTCCGTCGCACCAGTCGAGGGCCAGGAACCCGCCCGACTTGCCGGAAGCGGCGCCCGCCACCGCATGCCGCTCGATCAGGACGACGCCGGCGCCGCGCCCGGCGACATGCCGCGCGATCGAGGCGCCGATGGCGCCCCCGCCGAGAATCAGAACCCGCATGTTCGCTCCGTCGCCTTCGTTTTTTCCGGGCGTGCACGGCACCCGCGCCTGGCGCGCGCGTCGGGCCGCCGCTTTCAGGTCGCCCAGTTCTCCCGGAACGACGGGAACAGCATCAGGCCGCCGTCGACATGGAGCGTCACGCCCGTGATGTAGCTCGCGTCGTCCGACGCGAGGAACGCGAACGCGCCCGCGATCTCGTCGGCCTCGGCCGGACGGCCGAGCGGGATGTGCGACGAGACGGTCGCCCGTCGCACCGGGTCGCCGGTCCAGGACGCGTTGATCGCGGTGACGGTCGCACCCGGTCCGACCGCGTTCACCCGGATCCCGGCATGCGCGAACTCGAGCGCCAGCGTCCGCGTCGCCGCCGCGAGTGCCGCCTTCGAGACCGCGTAGCCGAGGAAGCCCGGCTTCGGGATCGTGTCATGGACCGACGTGTTGTTCAGCACGACGCCCCGCGTGCCGCTGTCGAGAAAGTGCCGGATCGCGGCGCGCGCGAAGCGGATCGCGCCGCGGAGATTGACCGCGAGCACCGCGTCGAACGCGGTCATGTCGGTCGTGTCGGACGGATCGGGCGGCGCGAAGCCGGCATTGTTCACCAGCACGTCGAGCCCGTCGAACGCCGCCACGACCGCGGCGAGCGCGCGGTCGATCTCCGCGTCGCGCGTGACGTCGCAGCCGATCGCCCGGTGCGCACCGGACGGTGCCGCGAGCCCGTCGAGCGCGGCGGCGAGGGACGCGGCGTCGCGGTCGACCAGCGCGACGCGCGCGCCCTCCGCGGCGAAGCGGCGCGCTGTCGCGTGGCCGATGCCGCCCGCCGCACCGGTGATCAGGACGCGTCGTCCGGCGAGGCCGCGCATGGATCGTTCTCCGCGGAGCGGGTCAGGGATCGGTGCGCAGGATGCCGAGGCGAGGCGCCGCGCGCCAGGAGCCGCCGCCGGTCGCGAACGACACCCAGCCGAGTGCCGCGCCGAGATGGCGGAGCAGCTGGAATGAGAACGGTTCGAGCAGGGCCGCCAGCAGGGCCGGCGCAACCGCGAGCGCCCGGTCGTCGCCGATCCAGCGCCGGTAGAGCCGAAGCGACCAGAGATGGAAGCAGAGATCGATCACGATCTTCGCGCCGATCACGTCGAACACGGCGCCGACGAGCGAGAGCCGTCCCGCGACGAGATAGAAGACGACAAGGAACGCGCCGGTGAGACCGTAAAGCGGCTGCAGCGTGTCGATGGCCTTGACCGGGAGCATCGCGGTCCCGGTTCGGCCGTAACGGGGGTTGCCGACCATGTGCCGATACCAGAGCTGCGTCTGCAGGAAGCCGCCGAACCAGCGGCTCCGCTGGCGGAGGAAGGCGCCCGCCGTGCTCGGGGCGTCGGTCACCGCGTGCGCGCCGCCGATCACCGCCGTGTGGCAGGGGACGCCGAGCCGCCCCGCGTGGTCGCGAAGGCGGTGGGTGAGCTCGTAGTCCTCGACCAGGCAGTCCGGGTCGAAGCCGCCGACCGCGAGCAGCGCGTCGCGCCGATAGCAGGCGAAGGCGCCCGAGATCAGCAGCAACCCGTCCGCGCGCATCCAGGCGAAGCGCGACAGGAAGTTCCGGACGTATTCGTAGGTCTGGAACCACTGGAGCAGGCGCGCCGTCGCAGCCCCGCCGCAGACCGGCTTCAGCACGCCCGTGGCCGCGACGAGCGACGGATCGGCGGCGAACGCGTCGCGCATGGCGGCGAGCGCGGGCGGATCGAGCAGCGTGTCGGCGTCGACCGTCAGCACGAGTTCGGTGTCGGCGAGACTGGCCGCGACGTTCAGCGCGCGCGCCTTGCCGCCATGCGGCAGGCGGAGCCAGCGGAGCGCGGGCACGGCGGCGGACGGTGCGCCGAGCACGCCGAGCGGGGCGGCGACGAGCCCGTAGCGTTCGGCGAGTACCGCGGCCGTGTCGTCGGTCGAGCCGTCGTCGGCGATGACGACGCGTTCGGGCGGCGCCGTTTGTCCGAGGAGCGAGCTGATCGTGATCGGCAGCGCGCCGGCCTCGTTGCGGGCGGCGACGATCACCGTCGTCGACGGTCGCGGGGCGTCGGACGGCGCGCGAGGGGCGCGCGTCCGGAGCGGCCACGTCTGCCAGAAGACGAAGACGAGGAGCAGCGTGTCGTAGATGATGTAGGCGAGGCCCGCCGACCAGGCGAAGACCCCGCCGCCGCCCACCAGGCCGCGACCGAGCAGCACCACCCAGAGCGCGAGCGCCCCGCCATGGATCAGCCGGCTCGCGAGCGGCACCCGCGGCGGCGCGTAGCGCGGCGAGAGACGCTGCCGGGTGGCGGCGAGCGCCTCCGAGATGGTGCCCACGGTCATGTGCTAGGAAGGTGGTGGGAGCCGATGCCGCGGAAAGGATCGCGATGGTTACGAACCGTTATGCGGGTGTCGCGATCGCGCTCCACTGGCTGATCGCCCTCCTGATTGTGGCCAACGTGGTCCTGGTCTGGACGGTCTCGTCCTTGCCGGACGCCCTGGTGCGGCCCGCGATCGATCTCCACAAGTCGTTCGGGCTCACGGTTCTCGGCCTCGCGGTCATGCGCGTGCTGTGGCGTCTGACCCACCGGCCGCCGCCGCTGCCTCGTCGTTACACGCAGGTCGAACGACGCACCGCCCACGGCGTGCACGCCTTGCTCTACATCCTGATCCTTGGCCTGCCGATCTCGGGCTACCTCCACGACAGCGCCTTCGCCCAGGCCGCGCAGCATCCGCTCACCCTCTACGGGCTCGTCCCGTTCCCACGCCTCGCGCCGCTCGCGCATCTCCCGCCCGCCGCCAAGGCGCACGTCCACGCGTTCTGGTTCGCCGTGCACGTCTGGCTCGGCTACGCGCTCTACGCGCTCTTCGTGCTGCATGTCGGCGGCGCGCTGAAGCACCAGATCGTCGACCGGGAGCCGGAGCTGCAGCGCATGCTGCCTTGACGGGCCACGAACGACCATCCGTCCCGGACACGGCGACCGTGCCCGCGCCCGATCGAGCCGCCGTGACGTCGAGGAGGTCCGCTTTGCCCGATCCCGGAGACCCCTTGAGGAACGAGACGCGAGAAGACGCGGCTGCGGCCTGCGCCGGCCCGGGGGACGCGCGCCGCAGTCGTCCGTTCCCGATGAGCGTTCCGATGGAGATCGTGCGCCGTCACGATCCGGACGACCGCGCCGCCCTCGTCGACGCGCTGGTCGCGTTCAACCGCGCGCAGGTCCCGGCCGAAGCGCGGCCGCCGCTCGCGGTGCTGATCCGCGCGCCGGCCGACGGGCGCGTGATCGGCGGCCTCTGGGGCCGCTTCACCTACGACTGGCTGTTCGTTGAACTCCTGGTGATCCCCGAGCCAATGCGCCGCGAGGGGATTGGCCGCGCGGTCATGGCCCGCGCCGAGGCTGCGGCCCGGGCCGAGAACTGCGTCGGGATCTGGCTCGACAGCTACGACTTCCAGGCGGTCGGCTTCTACGAGAAGCTCGGCTTCACCCGCTTCGGCGTCATCGAGGATCATCCGCGCGGGCATCGCCGAGTGTTTCTCCGGAAGCTATTCGATGGATGAGGATCGTCAGGGACGTGAGATCCGTAACGACGTGCGACGCGTCGCCCGCTCGCGCATGGCCCCGCTCGACGAACACCGTGGTGAGGCCGAGCGCGTTCGCGACGTCGAGGTCGTAGTCCGCGTATGCGGACACGTGCCACCAGTCCGCGCCGGGCGCGATGCCGCGGCGTCGTGCCATGAGGCGCCAGAACGAGGGATCCGGCTTGTAGACGCGGGCCTCCTCGACGCAGAGCCAGTCGGTGAGCCGAAACCCGAGGCGCGTCTGGATCGCGACTCCATGAGCGCGGTCGCTGTTGGTCATCGCGGCGCACGGCGCGATCGTCATCAGGGTTCGGAGCGAGATCGCGTCGGGGTAAAGCGGCCAGTCGCCGATCGTCGCGGCAATCCGCTCCGCGTCCCGATCCGCCATCCCGAGCACGTCGGCGAGGCTGAGGCGCGTGACGGTCGCGTAATCGAGGAACGGACCCCGCTCGAGCCCCGCCTGCGCATCGACGAGGCGGTCGAACTCACCGTTCGCGAGCGGCCGACCCGTCGCGCGGCACGCGGTCTCGAGGCCTGTCCGCCAGTCGAGGACGGTGCCGAAGACGTCGAAGGTCACGAGCGACGGTGGCCGGCCGGCAGCTTTTTCGTCCATGATCGCACTCCTCGACGCGGAGGCCGACGCCATGCCGACCGGAGCCTGCCATTGCGGCGCCGTGCGTGTGGTCGTGCTCCGGCCGCCCGCCTACGGCAACGCCTGCCGGTGCTCGCTCTGCCGCCGATACGGCGTGATCTGGGGCTACTACCATCCGGACGAAGTCCGAATCGAGGCGGCGCCGGACGCGCTCGCGTCCTACTCCTGGGGCGAGCGGAACCTCGCCTTCGGCCGCTGCGCCCGGTGCGGCACCGTCACCGACTGGCAGGAGATCCGAGAGCCGGCGCCGACGCGCATGGCGGTCAACCTCCGACTGTTTGATCCCGCCGTTCTCGCCGGGACTCCGATCCGCGAAAGTCCCGGCCCGTCCTGAGACCGCGACGTTTCCGCCGCTCCGGCGTTCGCCGGGCTCCCCTCGCCAGCGACAGGGGCCTCCCGACATCGAACGTCGCCTGCCCTCGCGACGATCGTTCGGCGCGAACGCCGACCGCCCGAGGCGACGCCTTGAACCAACCCTCGCGCGCCCACACTTCGACGGCCATCGAAACGTGGAGACTGTCATGACGAAGCTCGCAGGCAAGGTCGCCCTGGTCACCGGTGCGTCGAAGGGGATCGGCGCCGGGATCGCCGAGGCGCTCGCCGCGGCCGGCGCCGCGGTCGCGGTGAACTACAGCAGCAGCCGCGAAGGCGCCGAGGCGGTGGTCGGGCGCATCAGCGGAAAGAACGGCCGCGCCGTCGCGGTCGGCGGCAGCGTCGCGAAGACCGACGACGTCGCGCGCATCTTTCGCGAGACCACCGAGGCGCTCGGCCGCATCGACATTCTCGTCAACAATGCCGGCGTCTACCGGATGGCGCCGCTCGCCGAGGTGACCGAGGCGGAGTTCCGCCGCCAGTTCGACACCAACGTGTTCGGTCTGCTCGCCGCCAGCCAGGCGGCGGCCGCGCAGTTCGGCCCGGACGGCGGCACGATCATCAACATCAGCTCAATCGTGTCCCGCATCGCGCCGCCGGGTTCGTCGATCTACACGGGCACCAAGGGCGCGGTCGACGCCATCACCCGCGTGCTCGCGAAGGAGCTCGGACCGAACGGCGTGCGCGTCAACGCGATCAATCCCGGCCTCGTGGTCACCGAGGGCGCGCGCGAGATGGGCGCGATCGGCGGCGAGATGGAGCGTGGTCTGATCGCGCAGACGCCGCTCGGCCGCGTCGGTCAGGTCGACGATATCGCGACCGTCGCGGTGTTCCTCGCGTCCGACGACGCGAAGTGGATCACCGGCGAGATCATCAGCGCCTCCGGCGGCGCCTGATCGAGGCCTGGGGCCAAGCGCTCGGTCGCAGGCGGAGCGGACGGGGCAGAATCCGCCCGCTAGATGTCCAGCTCCTCCTTGGCCACCGACCCCGCGCGCTCCTGGATGAACGCGAAGCGAAGTTCCGGCCGCCGCCCCATCAGGCTGTCCACCAGCACGTTCGTTTCCGGGAGCTTCTCGTTCGGTGCGTCCACCCGGAGCAGAGTCCGACGGGCGGGATTCATCGTCGTCTGCTTGAGGTCCGACACCGGCATCTCGCCGAGCCCCTTGAAGCGACTGACCTCGACCTTGGCGCCCGCCTTGAAGTCGCGTCGGCGGCGCGCGAGCTCGTCGTCGTTCATCGCGTAGACCGTCTTGCCGCCCGCGGTCAGCCGGTAGAGCGGCGGCTGGGCGAGGAACAGGTGGCCTTCGCGCACCAGCAGCGGCAGCTCGCGGTGGAAGAACGTCATCAGCAGCGATGCGATGTGCGCGCCGTCGACATCGGCGTCGGTCATGATGATGACGCGACCGTAGCGAAGGCGCGACCGGTCGTATCGTTCGCCGGCGCCGCAGCCGAGCGCCTCGACTAGGTCGCGGAGCTCGGCGTTCGCCCGTAGTTTCTCGGTGCTGGCGCTGGCGACGTTCAGGATCTTGCCGCGGAGCGGCAGGATCGCCTGGTTCTCGCGGTTTCGCGCCTGCTTGGCCGAACCGCCCGCGCTGTCGCCTTCCACCAAGAAAAGCTCGGTATGCGCCGCGTTCTCGCTCGTGCAGTCGGTCAGCTTGCCGGGGAGGCGGAGCCGTCGGGTCGCGCTCTTGCGGGGAACGTCCTTGAGGTCCCGGAGGCGCTTCCGCTCCTCGGCCCGCTCGATCACGTGGGCGAGGATCAGATCGGCCTGCGCCGGGTGGCCGGCCATGAAATGGTCGAACCGGTCGCGGATCGCGCCTTCGACGAGGCGGGCGGCCTCCGGCGTCGTCAGCTTCTCCTTGGTCTGACCCTGGAAATGCGGGTCGCGGATGAAGAGGCTGAGCTTGGCGGCGAGCGTCGCGAGCGCGTCCTCGGCGGCGACGAGCGCCGCGCGCCGGTTGTTCCGGTGCTCGCCCCAGGCACGGAGCCCCTTCAGCAACGCGCTCCGGAAGCCCGCCTCGTGGGTGCCGCCCTGCGGCGTCGGCACCGTGTTGCAGAACGAGTGGAGGAAGCCGACGGCGTCGGTTCCGGTCGGGCGTTCGCTGTCCGGGTCGCGCCAGCAGAGCGCCCATTCGAGGCGTCCGTGGCTTTCTCCGCCCGGACCCGGCGGCAGCGTCGCGTCGCCCGCCCAGAGTTCGCCGATCCGTCCGTCGGCGCCGATTTCGTCGGCGAGACTGTCGGCGAGACCGCCCGGGAAGTGGAGGCGGGCGTCGGCGGGCACGTCGCGAAGCGAGGCGCCCGAAAGGAGCGACGGGTCGCAGCGCCAGTGCAGCGTGACGCCGCGGAACAGGAAGGCCTTCGACCGGCAGAGGCGGAACAGGCGCGCGGGGTCGAAGTGCAGCCCGTCGCCGAAGATCTGGGGATCGGGACGGAAGCGGATCGTGGTGCCGCGGCCGCGCGCGGGCCCGGTGCGCACGAGCGGCGAGACCGGCCGGCCGCTTTCGAACCCGCAGGAGCAGGCGCCCTTGTCGCGCGACCCCTCGGCCACGAGCCGCGCGGACCGCGCGTTGCCCACCGAGGAGCCGACGCCGTGCAGTCCGCCCGAGGTCGCGTAGGATTTGCCGCCGAATTTCCCGCCCGAATGGAGCGTGGTGAGGATGACCTCGAGCGCCGAAAGCGTCGGAAACTTCGGATGCGGGTCGACCGGAATGCCGCGCCCGTCGTCGTGCACCGTCAGCCAGTCCCCAGGCGCGAGGGTCACGGCAATCGTCTTCGCATGGCCGGCCACCGCCTCGTCCATCGCGTTGTCGATGATTTCGGACGCGAGATGGTGGTAGGCGGCCTCGTCGGTGCCGCCGACATACATGCCGGGCCGGCGCCGGACGGGTTCGAGCCCTTCCAGCACCTCGATCTCAGCTGCGGAGTAGCTCCTGCCGTGGCCCGCGCGGTCGGGTTGGGTGGGCT
>CAXUBA010000056.1:0-14968 GCA_964249205.1 uncultured Acetobacteraceae bacterium
GCCGTGTCTGCCGCGCGCGGAACCGACGGCGCCCAGTCCCGTCCCGCCGGTGCCGCGCGTGCCGCCCCCGCCCGGCGCGGTGCCGCCGGTCGTGGCGCCGCCGCCGCTCATGCTGCTGCCCCCGCCCCCGCCGGCGGCGCCCCCTCCGGTTTGCGCGGATGCGGCAGCGAAGCTGATCGAGGAAAGCGCCGCGGCCACCAGAAATGTTTTCCGCATGGGTATCATCCTTCGTCGCGCCGCGGCGGGAAGCCGCGGCAACTCGGAGGCTCAACGCGCGCGACGCCGGCGCCGGCCAACACATACCGGGTAGCACGCCGACCCGTCATGCGGTCCGGCGGTCGCGGCCGTCCGTTCGTCCGCGATGGCCGGCGCCCGCGAGGCCCGCTTTCTAGGAATCCGCTCCGAGTTCGCGCTCGACGACGGCCGCGTAGAGCCCGGCGCCATACGGGATCGCGTCGTCGTTGAAGTCGTAGCCGTCGTTGTGCACCGCCTGGCTCGGGCCATTGCCGATGTTGATGTAGGCGCCCGGCACGACTTGCAGCATGAACGAGAAATCTTCCGACCCCATGATCAGCGACCGTTCGCGTTCGACCGCCGCCTCGCCGACCAGCGAGGCGGCCGCGTCGGCGAGTGTCCGCGTCGCCGACGCGTCGTTCACCAGCGGCGCGAAGATCGTCCGGATGTCGAGGGTCGCGCGCGCCCCGAAGCCGCTCGCGACCCCGTCCGCGATCCGCCGCATCCGCTCGCCGATCGTCGCGAGCACCTCGTCCCGGAAGGCGCGCGTCGTGCCGCGGATCCGCACCAGGCCCGGCACGACGTTGTAGGCGCTCCCGCCCTCGATCGCCGTGCAGCTCAGCACCGCCGTGTCGACCGGCGCGACGTTCCGCGCGACCACCGACTGCAGCGCCGTCACCACGTGCGCCGCCGCCAGCACCGGATCGACGCCCGCTTCCGGGCGCGCGCCGTGCGTGCCGATCCCCTCGATCAGCAGGTCGAAGAACGTGCCGCCCGCCATCATCGCACCCGGACGGATCGCGTAGGCGCCGACCGCGAGACCCGGATGGTTGTGCATCCCGTAGATGCGGTCGCACGGAAACCGCCCGAACAGGTCGTCGGCGAGCATCGCCTCGGCACCGCCGATCCCTTCCTCGGCGGGCTGGAAGATGAAGTGCACGGTGCCGCGGAAGCGCCGCGTCGCCGCGAGATAGCGCGCCGCCGCGAGCAGCATCGTGGTGTGCCCGTCATGTCCGCAGGCGTGCATCACCCCCGGCGTCGTCGAGGCGTAGAGCAGCCCGGTCGCCTCCATGATCGGCAGCGCGTCCATGTCCGCCCGGAGCCCGACCCGACGCGACCCGTCGCCGCCGCGCAGGACGCCGACCACGCCGGTCCCCCCGACCGTGCGGTGCACCTCAATCCCCCAGGCGGCGAGCCGGTCCGCGACGAGGCCTGCGGTCCGGTGTTCGGCGAAACCGAGCTCCGGATGCGCGTGGAGGTCCTGTCGGATCGCCGCGAACTCGTCGCTCCACTCGCGGATCGCTTCGATCGGTGTCGTCAAGTCCGCATCCTCCCTCGGGTCCGGTCAGGTCAGGGCCGGCACGGCGGCCGGGCCGCCTTCCGCGAGGAACCCGCCCGATTGCCGCCGCCAAAGGGCGGCATAGGCCCCGCCGGCAGCCAGCAACGCCGTATGCGAACCCTGTTCCACGATCCGGCCGTCCTCCATGATCGCGAGCCGGTCCATCCGCGCGATCGTGGACAAGCGGTGCGCGATCGCGATCACCGTCCGCCCTTCCATCAGGACGTCGAGCTGTTCCTGGATCGCCGCCTCGACCTCGCTGTCGAGCGCCGACGTCGCCTCGTCGAGCACCAGGATCGGCGCGTCCTTCAGGATCACCCGCGCGATCGCGATCCGCTGCCGCTGGCCGCCCGACAGTTTGACCCCGCGTTCGCCGACATGCGCCTCGAAGCCGCGCCGTCCCTGCCAGTCCTCGAGCTGTTCGATGAAAGGAAGGGCGTGCGCCCGCGCCGCCGCGTCCCGGATCTCGTCCTCGGTCGCGTCCGGCCGCCCGTACCGGATGTTGTCCCGGATCGACCGGTGCAGCAGCGACGTGTCCTGCGTCACCATCCCAATCGCGCCCCGCAGGCTTTCGCCCGACACGGCGGCGATGTCCTGCCCGTCGATCAGGATCCGCCCCGATGCCGGGTCGTGGAAGCGGAGCAGGAGGTTGACGAGCGTCGACTTGCCCGCACCCGACCGGCCGATCAGTCCGATCCGCTCGCCGGCCGCGACCGCGAGATCAAGATCGCGCAGCACGCCGCCGCGCCCGTTCCCGGAACGCGCGCTTTCGTCCCGCGCGCGCCCATAGTCGAACCGGAGATGCTCGAAGCGGATCGCACCCGCCCGGAGCCGAAGCGGAACGGCACGCGGCGGATCGGCCATGTCGCGTCGGACCGCGATCGAGCGCATGCCGTCCTGCACGACGCCGACATTCTCGAAGATGCCGGTGATGTTCTGCGCGACCCAGCCGGCCATGTTCGAGATCTGCCAGGCGAGCGGCAGCGCGGTCGCGACCGTCCCAATCGGCACGCGACCCGCCCGCCAGGCCGCGACCGACAGTGCGCCCACCCCCACCACCATCAGCGCGTTCGTGAGCGCGAGCGTGAGGCTCCACAGCGTGATCAGCCGAAGCTGCCGGTGGAACGCGCCCGTGTGCTCGTCGACCGCGTCGCGCACGAACGCGTCCTCTTCGCGAGCACGCGCGAAGAGTTTGACCGTCAGGATGTTGGTGTAGCTGTCGACCACGCGTCCGGTGAGCGCCGACCGCATCTCCGACATGAACCGCGAGCGTTCGCGCATCCGCGGCACGAACAGGCGGAGCAGCGCGGCGTAGCAGCCGAACCACAGCATGATCGGCACGGCAAGATGCCAGTCGCTCCGCGCCAGCAGGAGCATCGCGCCGCCGCCGTAGACCGCGAGATACCAGACCGCGTTGGTGCCCTGCACAACGCTTTCCCGAAGCGCCGGTCCGGTCTGCATAACGCGGTTGGCGATTCGGCCGGCGAAATCGTTCTGGAAGAAGGTCCAGCTCTGACGCACCACGTGCCAGTGGTTCTGCCATCGAATGAGGTTCGACATGCCGGGCGCCATCACCTGGTTGGTGACGAGGTACTGGCAGAGCAGGGCGGTGGGGCGGGCGACCAGCAGCACCGTCGCCATCACCGCGAACTGTCGTCCGTGGTCGCGGAGTAGCGTCTCAGGTCGCGCCGACGCCACGATCGAGGCGATCCGCCCGATGAACAGCGGGATCGTGGTGTCGAGCAGCGCCACCACGAGGCCGGCCGCGAACAGGGCGACGACCAGCCAGGGCGCCTGCCCGACGAAGTGCCAGTAGAAGCGCGGCAGGGCACCTACGCCGTCGACCTCCGGCGGCGGACGATCCGGCGGCAGGTCGGTCGGTCGAAGAAGGCGCTCGAAGAAGCTGAACATCACGGCGAGCGATGGGGACGGGGAGGGCGCCCGTCAACGGCCGCGGGTCGGCGCCATGGTGACGCTCGCCGGTCGACCTTCGCTGCCGGACGAAGGTCCGCCCTTCGCGGCGCGGGGCTTCGCGCTCCGTCGTCAAAGACGATGGCGGCGGACGTCCGCGCGTTTGTCGCCTCGCTCGGCCACACGCGGGTCTGCCTGGTCGGCCACGACATCGGCGCCGCATTGGCCTACGCCTCCGCAGCGCAACGGCCGGACGACGTGGCGCGCCTCGTCTTGATCGAGACGCTCCTGCCCGGCTTCGGTCTCGAAGCCATGTGAGCCATCCGCAGGCGCCGCGAGTTCGCCTGGGTCGAGAAGCCGTCGCAAGACCGACGAGGCCTGGTGCCGCCTGGCGCGGTCAGAAGCAGGTTCGCGACAACCCTGACCCATCCGATCACGGGGCCTGGTGTCGCTCACCGCACCCTCCGGATTGGGACGACCGGGACAACAACGCTGCTTCCCAGAGCCGGTGGTCGTGGCCGCGATGTCGGAGACCGGGGAGATGAAGCTTCGCGCAGCGCGAGCGTCGGCTCCGGCCGGCACCGCGGGGCCGGCGGCCAACCGGGGCGCGTCGACGCTCGCCGTGTCCGGCGACTGTTCGCGCGCCGGTCAATCCTTCAAGGGATCATGGCCCCAGTTCATCAGCGAATGGCGCCAGCGCGTGTCCGTGACGTCGCCGGACGGCCGTTGCGCCAGGTGACGATGGACATAGCCCACGACCTTCCGCATGTGCGCGAGGTCGTCGTCGGTGCGGTCCGCCGACTTCTTCCGGCAGATCGCGACGATCCGGTGGCCCTCCTTGTGGCCGACGGCCTCGGGACCGTCGGCGGTCGTCTTGTTCGCGCCGTCCGCCCAGCCGACGGATTTCGACGCTTCCGTGTCCAGCCATTTCTCCAGCGCCGCCGGCGTCATGTTCACCGCGTCGCGGAACTCGCCTTCGATCTTCTTGCCGTTATCGTCCGCCATCGCCGTCCTCCGTGATCGGGCGCCAACGACCGGCCGCGGAAAACGTTCGCTCCGCGGGAAGGCGGGGATGACCGGCATGCGGACGCGAACCGTCGACGCGAACGGGATCACCTTCGAGGTGATCGAGGACGGCGAAGGCGATCGCCTCGCACTGCTGCTGCACGGCTTCCCGGAGCATGCCGTGTCGTGGCGCCACCAGATGGCGCCGCTCGCCGCCCTTGGCTATCGCGTCTGGGCGCCGAACCTCCGCGGCTACGGCCGGACGACGCGTCCGCCGCGGATTGCCGACTACGCGCTTCCCGTGCTGCTCGACGACGTCGCGGCACTCATCGACGCGGCCCGGCCGCGCGAGACCGTGCTGGTCGGGCACGATTGGGGCGGCGTGCTCGCCTGGTGCCTTGCCGCGACCCGGCGACGTCCGCTCCGCAGGCTTGCGATCCTCAACGCGCCGCATCCCACCGTTTTCCGCGCCGCTCTCCGCCGTCCGGCGCAGCTGCGCCGCTCCTGGTACGTCGCGTTGTTCCAAGTCCCGGCCCTGCCCGAGCATCTGCTCCGCGCAAACGACGCCGCCGCACTCCGGCGCATGTTCGCGCCCCTTGCGCTGCCGCCCGACGTGCTCGCGACCTACATCGGCCAAATTGGCGAGCCCGGCGCCGCGACCGCGATGCTGAACTGGTATCGTGCGCTCCGGCTTCCCGCCGCGCGTGTCGCCGGCCTTGACCGCGTGATCGAGACGCCGACGCTTGTCGTCTGGGGCGAGCGCGACGTGGCGCTCGATCTCAGCTGTCTCAACGGGCTCGACCGCGTCGTCCGCGACCTCCGGATCCAGCGTCTCCCCGGGGTCTCGCACTGGGTGCAGGGGGAAGCGCCGGCGGCGTTGAACGACCTCCTCGGCGGGTTCCTCGGCTGATCCTCAGCGCCCGAGGCGCCGCGCCGCCTCGACCTCCCGCCCGCGGCCGGCCTCGACATGGAACGCGGCGACATGCGGGAACTGTTCGAGCTGCAGGCGATGCAGCGCCGTGGTCGCCGCGACGAGCGATCCGCCCCGCCCGAGCAGCGCGTCGCCCATCTCGATCAGCAGGAGGTTCGGCCACGCCTTTTCCCGGATCTTGTGCACGATCCCGAGGATCGCGCCGCCGTCCGCGTCCGGCATCGCCTGCGCCAGGATCAGCGCCATCGACGCGGTGGAGCGCGAGATCCCCATGTGGCAGTGGACCAGCAGGTTCGGCCGTGCCGCGGCCTCGGCGCCCATGTCGCGGCCGAGCCGCAGGATCGCCTCGACGTCGCGTTCCGTCGGCGGAATCATCCCGGGCTGCGGACCGACGACGTCGTGGAAGCGAAGCTCCAGCTTCTCGTGCTCGCCGAACGTGCCGAACGCTTCCGGCACCGGATGATCGGGATCGAGGATCGAGAGCACATGCGTTGCGCCGAGCGTGCAGTGGCCAGCGAGCTCCTCGATGCCGCACACCGTGATGTCAAACGGCGCCGTCATTTCCGGCGCGGTGGTGATGTCCGGCATCTCAGGGCGATCCGTAGCCCGGCTGCCCGATCTGGTTCATCCCGTCGCCCTGCTGGCCGTAGACGCTGTCGGGCGGCGCGGTGCCGGTCACGTCGCAGGCCGCGGTGAGCAGGACGGACAGGAGAGAAAGGGTCGCGAACAGCAGCGTCTTCATCGTCCGGCTCCCGCCTCCTCGCGCCGCCGATCTCGGGCGGGCACCCGGGTGAGGGCTTAGCATCGGCGCACCCGGTCCGCGAGCGAAGAACCCTCGCTCCAGAAGGAGGAACCGCGGCCCGCGCCGGCCGTCGTCTGTTCCGGTCGGGGTGGCTGGTCTATTCTAGATGGTGCGGACGCGAGGAAAGGAAGCTTCAGTGAACGGCAACCGGCGCTTGTTCGGCACGGACGGGGTCCGCGGCACCGCCAATACCGAGCCGATGACGCCCGACATCGCGCTCCGTCTCGGCCAGGCGGCCGGTCTCCTGTTCCGGCGCGGCCAGCATCGGCATCGCGTCGTCGTCGGCAAGGACACGCGGCTGTCCGGCTACATGATCGAGAGCGCGCTGGTGAGCGGATTCCTGTCCGCCGGCATGGACGTGACGCTGGTTGGCCCGATGCCGACGCCGGCGATCGCCATGCTGACGCGGAGCCTCCGCGCCGACCTTGGCGTCATGATCTCCGCCTCGCACAACCTGTTCGAGGACAACGGCATCAAGCTGTTCGGGCCGGGTGGCTTCAAGCTGTCGGACGAGCAGGAGAAAGAGATCGAGGCGCTGATGCGGGCCGACGACGGGCTCCGTCTCGCGTCGCCCCTCGATCTCGGCCGCGCGTCAAGGCTCACCGACGCCGCGGGTCGCTACATCGAGAGCGCCAAGGCCTCATTCCCGCGCGGTCTCCGCCTCGACGGCCTCAAGATCGTGATCGACTGCGCGCACGGTGCCGCCTACCGCGTGGCACCGACCGCCCTCTGGGAGCTCGGCGCCGATGTCGTCAAGATCGGCTGCGACCCGGACGGCACCAACATCAACCGTGATTGCGGCTCCACCACGCCGCGCACGCTCTGCGCCGAGGTGCTCCGGCACGGTGCCGATCTCGGGCTCGCGCTCGACGGCGACGCCGATCGGCTGATCCTCTCCGACGAGCGAGGCCAGATTGTCGATGGCGACCAGGTGCTCGCGCTGATCGCGCGTGCCTGGAAGTCGGATGGCCGGCTTGCGGGCGGCGGCGTGGTCGCGACTGTGATGTCCAACCTCGGCCTCGAGCGCTTCCTTGCCGGCGAGGGGCTGACCCTGGTCCGCACGCCCGTGGGCGATCGCTACGTCGCCGAGAAGATGCGGGAAACCGGCTGCAACGTCGGCGGCGAGCAGTCCGGCCACATGATCCTGTCCGATTTCGCGACCACGGGCGACGGGCTGGTGGCCGCGCTGCAGGTCCTCGCGGTGGTCGTCGAGCGCAAGCGACGCGCGAGCGAAGTGACGCGCGTCTTCGAGCCCGTGCCGCAGCGGCTCCGCTCGGTCCGCTTCGTCGGCGCGTCGCCGCTCGGCACACCCGATCTCGACCGCGCCTGCCGCGAGGCGGAAGCTCGGCTCGGTGCGCGCGGCCGCCTCCTGCTCCGCGCCAGCGGTACCGAGCCGGTGATCCGCGTCATGGCGGAAGGCGACGACCTCGACGCCGTCAACGCCGTGGTGGACGGTCTCTGCGACACGGTCATCGAGCTCACCCGCAAGGAAGCCGCTTGACCGGAGCCGTTCCGGCGACCCTCGCCCGCGTCCTCGCGATCGCCGGCAGCGACAGCGGCGGGGGCGCCGGCATCCAGGCCGACATCAAGGCGATCGGCGCGATGGGCGGCTACGCCGCGACCGCGATCACCGCCATCACCGCGCAGGACACCACCGGCGTCCACGCGATCCATCCCGTGCCGCTCCCGATCGTGCTCCGGCAGATCGAGGCGGTGCTTGACGACATCGGCGCCGACGCGATCAAGACCGGAATGCTGGGCGACGCCGACCTGATCGATGCCGTGGCCGCCAGCCTCGCCAGCGCCGTCGCCGCGGACCTGCCGCTGGTGGTCGATCCGGTCATGGTCGCCAAGGGAGGCGCCCGCCTCTTGCCCGCCGACGCGGTCGCCGCGCTCCGAACCCGCCTCGTGCCGCTCGCCGCCGTCTTGACGCCGAACCTTCCTGAAACCGAAGTGCTGGTCGGGTTCCCGGTCCGCGACGTTGCCGAGATGCGCGCGGCGGCAGAGGCGCTGCTCGCGCTCGGCCCGAGAGCCGTCCTGGTCAAGGGTGGCCATCTTGCGGGCGACGTCGTCGTCGATCTTCTCGTCACAGCGGACGGCCGCACCGCTGAATTCCGCGACCGGCGCATCGCGTCCCGGCACACACATGGCACCGGCTGCACGCTCGCGAGCGCCGTCGCGACCGGCCTCGCCGAGGGTCGTGCCCTCGAAGACGCCGTCCGGCGGGCCCGCGTCTTCGTCCGTGCCGCGATCGAGCGGGCGCCCGGCTTCGGTCGCGGCCACGGCCCGCTGAACCATCTCGTCGGCGTCCCGCTCGATTGACACCTTCGCCGCCCCGCTCTATCCCGCGCCGTTCCGGGCCAGCTGAAGGCCCACTCCGCTTCGCATCCAAGGTCGTGTCATGAAGGTCCGCAACAGCCTGAAAACGGCGAAGATCCGCGATAAGAACTGCCGCGTGGTCCGCCGGCACGGCCGCGTTTACGTCATCAACAAGAAAAACCCGCGCATGAAGGCTCGCCAGGGCTGAAGGTCTCAGCCGCCACCGTCGCGGTCGCCGCGCTCCTTTCCCCGCTAGGCCTCGTCTCACGCGCGAGCCTGGCGGCCCGGCCCGATCCGGTCGTGTCCCAAACGCCCCTCGCCCATCTAGAGGACGACCTCGCTGCCGCGCCCGATCGCCGCGTCGCCGACGCGATTTCGGCCAGGATCGCGTCGCTCGAAACCGCCGCCCTTGCGCCCACTGCGACCGTCCTGCTCGAGGCGGCCCGTCACGCCCTCGAAGCCGCGCAGCCGGCCGCCGCCGTCGCCGATCTCGACAGCGCGCTCGTGCTCCAGCCGGACAGCGTCCTCCTGTGGCGCGAGCGCGCGGTTGCCCGCGTCCACACGGGCGATCTCGACGGCGCGATCGCCGATCTCGGCGAAGCGATCGACCGCGACAGTCGGGACGAGGCCGCTTGGAACGCGTTGTCGCGCATCACCGAGCTTCACGGCGAGCCGAAGGGCGCCTTTGCCGCTTGGCAGCGCGTGCTGATCCTCGAACCTGCGGTCCCGGACGGCGCCTTACGTCTTGACGAGCTGCGGAAGAAGGCGTTCGGCGAACCTGCCTGATCTGCGCGCGCGGGCTCGAAAGGTTGGAAGATCGACCGCGACGTCGTCGCGGTCTCCGCTGGATCGCGCGGTGACCCGCTAGAACGTGTCCCGTTTCAGCCGACGCGCCAGCCGGGTGACGATCGCTTGGTCATCGACCGTCAGACACCGGAAGTCGTTCACGAGATCGTTTTCGAGTCCCTGGCTGTAGCCTTCGGGCCGCTCGTCGGCCGACGCGGCAGCGGGCCGGATGGTCCGGGTGGACACGTCGAGCGCAACCGCGATCTTCTGCAGCTTGTCGACGAGCCCAGCCCGTCCGGTCTCCCACTGCGCGACCGCGCTGCGCGACACACCCGTCTTGTTAGCAAGGTCTTCCTGGGTCAACCCGCGCGCGAGACGCACCTGACGCAGCCGCGCCCCGTCGACGACCTTGGTCGTGGCCGCGGACAGGTCGTCCTTCAAGCTCATCCGCCGTGTCGGATCCCGGGTCACCCAGCTATCCTCGAATCCATAACAAGATTGCAGGATGGCCGAGAAACGCCAGATGCGACAACAGGTCAAGCGCAGCGGAGGCTCAGACGTACTCTTCCGAGAACAGCTCTCGCAGCGCGTAGAGCGTCAGGTCGAAATCTGGGAAGCTCGCCTCGATCAACGGCTCGTTCGCTTCGCCCGACAAGTCGTAGCCCACCAGCTTGTATGGTCCGGTCGGGCTTCGTCGGAGGGTCGCCGCGACGACCGCCGGTTCGGACTGCAGCCGGAACACGATGAGCTCCTCGACGGTGCGGTCTGAAGCAGTGTCGATCCCGACGCGGATGCCCGGGAGCGCCAGGGCGCGGAGAGCGCGTAATTCGTCTATCTCGAACGAGATCCCGGTGAGCGGCAGGACCCCGTATGCCTCGCGTTCGGACATGGCACCTTACTCAGATCGCTTCCCGATACGACCGAACCTCGGCTTTGGATGAGTCGGAAGTGTTAACCGCTGATGCATCGCACCAGAGCGTTGCGCGACGGCAACAAGCAGCCTCGCGCCAAGCGGCACGCCTTCCCGCCGCGTGACCGCGCCGCCGCTCGCCGCTTCGAGATCCGGCGCGACGTCCGAAGGCTCGCCCGACCGATCTCGAATGAACGGGATCCAGGCGTTGCGCCTGACAGAGCGCGGGGTGAAACCCCGCCTCTAGCCGCTCGCCGCCGCGCGCGCCTCGTCGAGCGTCAGGCTCCGCCGCATCGCGTGCGCGAGCCGCATCGTCGCCTCGTCCCGCCCTGCCGCGACGGCGGCCTCCACCCGTCCGAGCCGAACCAGATACGCGACGAACCGCATCGCCTCGAGGTCGCCATCCACCACGACCTCGTCCCATGCCGTCGCATGTCCGAGATAATCAATCCGGATCCCGTGATGCGCCGTCCAGAACAGCGGCACGCTGTCGTAACCCGCGTCCTCGCCGAGCATGTTTCGGGCCGCGATCCGCCCGAGCTCGCTCGCGACCCGCCAATGCTCCACTCGGATCAGTCCGTCACGCCACGGAAATCGGGCGACGTCGCCCGCCGCCCACAAACCGTCCGCCGCCTGGCAGCCGCCGTCGACGACAATCCCGTCCTCCTCGATGCGGACCCCCGACACGAACGCCGTGTTCGGCCGGATCCCGGTCGCGAGAAGCACAAGATCGGCTGGCAGGGCGGAGCCGTCGTCGAGCGCGACGCGCTCCGCCGCCGCACTCCCCTCGATCCGTTCGACCGAGCCCGTCCGGAACCGCACCCCAGCGTCCTCGTGCAGCCGCTTCAGCCGACGGCCGACAAGCGCGCCGAACTGCCGGTCGAACGGAACCGCCCCGCGACCGACCACCGTCGTGTCGATACCGCGCGCCCGAAGTCCGGTCGCGACCTCGAGCCCGATGAAGCTCGCGCCCACCACGACGGCGGTCCGCGCCCGCTCGATCGTCGCGACCAGCCGCGCCGCGTCCGCGGTCGAACGCAGCGTGTGAACGCCGTCGAGCGCGAATCCCGGGATCTCGGGCGCGACCGGCCTCCCCCCGGTCGCGACCAGCGCCCGGTCGTACTGCACCGTCCGCCCGCTCGCGAGCCGGATCGTCCGCGTCGCGGCGTCGAGTGCCGCCGCCGGTTCCGCGATGGCTTCGATCCGGAGCCGCGCCGCCTCGTCCGGGAGCGCGAGCGGGGTCGACGATGGTTTCTGCTCGCCCGAGATCACCATCTTGCTGAGCGACGTCCGGTCGTAGGCCGGCAAGGCCGCTTCCGGCCCGATCAGCAGAACCCGTCCCGCGAAGTGCCGTTCCGCCAGCACCGACAGCGCCGCCGCCGCGGCCGCCCCCGACCCCACCAGCGCGACGGTGCCGACCGCCTCGATCGGGCGCGGCGCTGCGCCCGAGGCGGAGGCGAGACGCGTGCCGTCGAGATGGACGACCCGGTTCTCGATCCGCACGGCGTAACGCGGCAGCGGTGCCAGCGCCGGCGCGTCGAGCACTGCCCCATCGGCGACGTCGAACATCGCCTTGTGCCACGGGCAGACGAGCCGCCCGTCGCATACCGTGCCCCCCGCGAGCGGCGCCCCGACATGCGTGCAACGGCCGCCGAACGCACGGACCGTGTCGCGGTCGCGGATCAGAATCACCGTCTCGTCGCCTCCGAGCGTCACCTCGTGCGGAACGTTCTCTTCGATATGGTCGAGCGGGACGGCGACGGGCTGCGTGCTCATGGCGCCGGAACATCGCGGCGGCCGGTGCAGTTCCGGCGCCCGGGCCGCCGCCGGTTCAGCGGTCGGTGAGCCGGAGTTCAATCCGCCGGTTCTTCGCGTAGGCCGACTGCGTGTTCCCGCTGTCGAGTGGCTGGTATTCGCCGAACCCGGTCGCTGCGAGATGGCGCGCCGGAATGCCTTCGGCAATCAGCAGCCGGACCACGCTGATCGCGCGCTCCGCCGATAGCGTCCAGTTCGTCTCGTCGGTGCCGCCCTTCGGACGCTGCCGGTCGGCATGGCCGTCGACGCGGAGGATCCACGGCACGTCGGCCGGGATGCGCGGCACGATCCCCTTGAGCGTCGCCGCGATCTTCCGGATCTGCGCCGTGCCTGCCGGCGACAGGTCGGCGCTGCCGACCGGGAACAGCACCTCGCTCTGGAACACGAACCGGTCGCCGACGACCGATACGCCCTTCTCGCCTGCCAGCGCCTGGCTCAGCTTCTCGAAAAACTCGCTTTGATACTTCTTCAGCAGCTCGACTTTGTCGGCGAGCGCGACGTTGAGGCGCCTGTCGAGATCGGTGATCCGGACATCCTTCGCCTTGAGCTGTGTCTCCGACAGGTCGAGCGCGCTCGCAATGGCGGCGAGCTGCGCTCGGAGCTGCACAAGCTGCGCGTTCAGCAGCGCGACGCTCGATGCCTGGCTCGCCGACAGCGTCTTCTCGGACGCGAGATCCTTCCGACTCGAGGCCAGCGCTGCGTCCAGACTCGCGACGTTCAGCTTGAGGCTCGCATCCCGGCTCCGTTCGAGCGACAGCATGTCGGAGAGATGTGCAATCTCGGCGCTCAGGCGCTCGAGCGCGTGCTGCCGTCCGTTCAGCGCGACCGACAGGAAGGCTTGGCCGAGTACGAACACCAGCAGCACGAAGATGACGACCAGCAGCAGCGTCGACAGCGCGTCGACGTAGCCGGGCCACGCGTCGAGCCCGTTCCCGTGCCCGCCGCGCCGGCGCGGCATCGTTCACACGCCCCGGTCGACAGCAGGACGCCCTGCCGCCGCGCCGAGCGTCCTCGCGATCACCCGAAGCTCCTGCCGGAGCTCCGCGGTGCTCTGCTCGCGCCCGCGCTCGGTTTCGGCGAGCAGCCGCGCGAGCGTCCCGTCGATCGAGCGCAGCTGCCCGACCATTCGGTCGTCCTCGCCGCGGTCGGCGAGCCGGTGCATCGCCGCGCCGTTCGCCCGGATCAGGTCGGAGAGCCCCGCCATGTGGCCCGCGAGCTGCACCAGCGCCTGCCCGACCTGCGCCCGGTTCTCCTCGGAGCGCGTGAACAGCGCCTGAATGTTGTCGAGATTTTCCGCGGTCTGCTCCAGCAGCCCCTGCACGTAGGCCGGCAGCGGCGCTTCGCCGCCCTCCGACAGCCCCGCGCCGCCGAACCGCGTGATGCCGGCGAGCCATTCCTCGAGCTCGTTGAAGAACCGGTTCTGGGCCTGGCCCGCGGTCAGGTCGAGGAAGCCGAGCACCAGAGCCCCGGCAAGCCCGAACATCGATCCCGAGAATGCCGTACCCATCCCGTGCAGCGGCCGCGCGAGGCCGGATTTCAGCTGGTCGAACATCGCGGTGACGTCGCCCGTGCCGATCGTCATTGACTGGATCACGTCGCCGACCGAGCCGACCGTCAGGATCAGCCCGTAGAACGTCCCGAGCAGGCCGAGGAAGATCAGCAGCCCGGTCATGTAGCGGGACAGCTCGCGTCCCTCGTCGAGGCGCGACGACAGGCTGTCGAGCAGCGAGCGCGCCGCCGGCGTCGAGAGCACGAGGCGCTGGTCGCGATTCCGCGACGCGAACATCGACGCCATCGGGGCCAGGAGGCGGGGCGGCCGCGGCGGCGCAAGCCCGGCGCGCGGCTGGCGCAGCGTTTCGAGCCAGCGGACCTCGGGCGCGAGCCGCACCACCTGGGCGACGTTCCAGAGGATCCCGATCAGCAGCACGAACATGATGAGCGCGTTCAGCGCCGGGTTGTTGCCGAACGCGATGAGCAGAACGGGTCGGAGCACGAAGGCGACGGCGGCGACGATGAGCAGGAAGACCACCATGCGGACCACGTAGCGCGTCGGCTTCGTCACTTCCCGATCCCTTTCGCGTCGTTCGAGGACACTCCGGTCGCGGAACCGACGGCCGCGCCATCCGTCGCCGCGGCGGACGGCGCGCGGTCAGTGCCATCGGCCGACGGACCGCTCCGTGACGCGGCGGTCACCGGCGCGAACGCGCCGGACGCCGTTCCGTCCCGCTCGGCGACCGCCGTGCGGTCCGGTTCGGCGTCGCCGGCAGTTGCGGCCGGCGCGCCGTTCGCGCGCGCGAAGATGCGCGTCGAGGGCACGCCGGCGTTGATCATCACCGCCCGGATCGCGAGCGCGCGCTGGAGCGAAAGGCGGCGCGGCATCGATGGATCGTCCGGCGAGCCGGCGGCGTCGCTGTCGATCACCGCGATGTCGTTCGGATGAGCGACCAGGTTTTGCGCGATCGTCCGGACCGCATCCATCATCGGATCATTCAGCCCCGCGCTGCCGGAGCCGAAATCGATGATCGTGGCCCCCTGCGGTCCGACCGATACCGTTCCCTTCGCCGTCCGGTCCACCGGAACCGGCGGCGGCGGCGGCGGCGGATGCAGCGGCACGTGGATCGCGGGCGGCGCGATCACCGGGATCGGCGGCGGGTGCACCGGCATCGTTGGCACCGCAGGATGCGACGCGGCCGTTGCGTGCGAGGCGGGGCGTGCGGCCTGCGGACGATGTCCGGGCGACGCGGCGTGCCGGGCGCCGCGCGCAGGAGGATTGCCGCGATGCGTCGGCGATGTCCCGTGATGCGTCGGCGCACCGTGGTGCGGGGATGCCGCCGGGGCGAGCCCCTTCAGCGCGTTGGTGTTCGTGGTGACCTGGGCGAAGGCGGCGCGCGGCAAGCCGCCGAGCGCCGCCGCCGC
>CAXUBA010000057.1:0-14812 GCA_964249205.1 uncultured Acetobacteraceae bacterium
GCGTCGGCGAGGCGGAGCGCCTGCACGCCGTCCGCCGGCGTCACCGGCATCGGCGTCCGCGCCTCGATCGCGCCGACGAACGCTTCGAGCTCGCGCCGGTAGGCCTCTTCGTAGCGTTCGAGGAAGAAGTTCAGCAGCGGCTCCTGCGCCTCGGTCCGGTCGCGCGTGAAGCGCCGGACCGTCGTCGCCCGCACGTGGTCGTTCAGCAGCATGCCGGTCGACCCGGACACCTCGATCCGCTGGTCGTAGCCGTAGACCGCCTCCCGGCAGTTGTTGATGTGGCACTGCCGGCCCGACGCCGTCCGGAGATTGACCATCACGCTGTCGCTGTCCCCGAGCGCCCCGATGCGCGGATCGACCAGGCAGCTCGCGACCGCCGACACTTCCGTCGGCTCCTCGCCGAGCAGGAAGCGGGCGAGATCGAAGTCGTGGATCGTCATGTCGCGGAAGATGCCGCCCGACACGCTGAGATAGTCGAGCGAGGCGGGTTCGGGATCGCGGCTGGTGATGACGACCTGACGCACGTCGCCGATCTCGCCGGCGTCGATCGCGGCGCGGAGCGCGAGCACGGCGGGATCGAAGCGGCGGTTGAACGCGACCATGACCCGGCCGTCGATGGTCGCGAGTTCCGACATCGCGTCGACCGCGCGTCCGGTATCGAGATCGATCGGTTTCTCGCAGAGCACCGCGCGTCCGGCGCGCGCCGCCTTGAGCATCAGGGCGACATGCGTGTCGGTGGGCGTGCCCACGATCACCGCGTCCACCGCGTCGTCGTGGATCAGCGCCACCGGATCGCGTTCCGACCGGCAGCCATGGACGGCGGCGAGCGTCTCCGCCGCGGTCCCGAACGGATCGGCGATGCCGACCAGCCGGCAACCCGGCGTCGTCGCGGCGTTTCGCGCGTGCACCTTGCCGATGCGGCCGGCGCCGAGAACGGCGATCCCGATCATGGTCGAACTCCGAAAGCCTGTGAGATCTGGAGCGTCATCCGGCCGCGCGCCTCAACGCGACCCGACGGCGACGCGCCGCCCGCCATCGGCGGCCGAGCGGTAGATCGCGTCCACCACCTGCAGGACCGCGACGCCCTCGTCGAAATCCGCATGACCGGTCGCCTCGCCGCCGATCGAGCGGAGGAAGTCGCGCGCCTCGATCGCCTTGAGATCGTTGAAGCCGATCTGATGGCCGGGCGCGACGCAGAAGGCGCCGTAGGGTTCGTGTTCGGGTCCGGCGACGATCGTCCGGTAGCCGCGGCGACCCGGGGCGTCGCCCGTGCGGTAGAACTGGAGTTCGTTGAAGCGCTCCTGCGAGAACGCGATCGATCCCTTCGTTCCGCTGACCTCGAAACCGTGCTGCATCGTCCGGCCGGTGGCCAGCCAGTTCGCCTCGATCGTGCCGACGACGCCGCTCCGGAAACGGATCCGCGCGGTCGCGATGTCGTCGACGGCGACCGTGCGCCGTTCGGCGGCGCCGACGGCGACCGGTCGGCTCCCGATCACCGTGTCGGTGTGTCCGGCGACCTCGTCGATCGGGCCGAGCAGGAAGCGTGCGGCGGCGATGATGTGGCTGCCGATGTCGGCGAGCGCGCCGCCGCCGCCGGCGGGATCGAGACGCCACGTCCAAGGACCGTCGGCATCCGCCATGTAGTCCTCGGCATGGATGCCGCGGAACCAGCGCGGCTCGCCGATTTCGCCCCCGGCGATCATCTCCCGGGCGAGACCCATCATCGGGTTCTTGAGGTAGTTGAAGCCGGCGGCGGTCCTGACGCCGGCGCGACGCGCGGCGAGGGCCATCGCGTCGGCGTCCGCGACCGTCGGCGCGAGCGGCTTCTCGCACCAGACATGCTTGCCGGCGGCGATCGCGGCGAGCGCCATTTCCTTGTGCAGGAGGTTGGGCGTGGTGACCGAGACCACGTCGACGGCGGGGTCCGCGACGAGGTCGCTCCAGTCGCCGGTCGCGCGCGCGAAACCGAACGCCTCGGCGGCGCGTGCCGCCTTCGCTTCCGTCGTGTCCGCGAGCACGCGGAGCTCGATCCGGAACGGCAGCGCGAACAGCTTGTCGACGTTGAGGTAGGCGAGCGAATGGGACCGGCCCATGAAGCCCGAGCCGATCAGCCCGACGCCGAGCGCGGGCTTCGTCATGGCCGGTAGAACCCCGGCATGTCGGGCATTGCGACCGGCACGATGCCGCCAGAGGCCTGTGCGGCGACGCAGGCGTCCACCGCGACCGCGGCTGCGTAGCCGTCCCATGCGCTCGGACCGACCACCGTGCCGTTCGCGGCATACGCGACGAAGTCGCGGAGCTCACGGTCATAGGCTTCGACGAAGCGGTCCTTCCAGTCGGTCAGGATCGCGGTCTCGCGCCGCGCCTCCCGCCGGATCGCGACCGCCGGCGGCTCGGGAAGGCTGGCGGTGCCACGCTCGCCGACGATCTCGCACCGTATGTCGTAGCCGTAGCGGCAGTTGACGAAGATCTCGACATCGATCCGCGTGCCGCGTCTCGTCTCGAGGAGCGCGATCTGCGGATCGCGCAGCGCGTCCGGCGCAGCGGCGCTGCGTCGGGGAAAGACGATCTGCGCCGACACGTAGTCGTCGTCGAGCAGGAAGCGCAACACGTCGAGCTCGTGGACAAGCGTGTCGTTGATCATCATTTCGGTCGAGAAGCGCGCGGGGCTCGAGGCGTTCCGGTGCGCCGCATGGACCATCAGCACCTCGCCGAGCGTGCCGGACACGATCACCTGCCGGAGGTCGCGATATCCCTGGTCGAAGCGTCGCATGAAGCCGACCTGAACGAGGCGACGTCCCGCCGCCCGCTCGGCATCGACGATCGCGCGGCAGTCGGCCGCCGTCGTCGCGAGCGGTTTTTCGCAGAACACCGGCTTCCCGGCCGCGATCGCGGCGAGCACGTAGCCCGCGTGCGTCGAGCCCCAGGAGGTCACCAGCACGGCGTCGACGTCCGTCGACGCGATCAGCGAATACCCGTCGCCGTAGGCGCGTCCGTCCGGATTGAACGGCGCGAGCGCCCGCCCGGCGACCTCCGCATCGACATCGCTCGCGGCGACGACGGCGGCGCCGGCGAGCGTCGCGGTGCAGCGCCGGATGTGATCCCGGCCGATCGCGCCGGTGCCGATGACGCCGAGGCGAAGGGTCATGCGGTCATCCGAGCGTCGGCATCACGAAATCGGCGCCGGCCCGTATGCCGGTCGGCCAGCGCGCGGTCACGGTCTTCAGCTTCGTGAAGAAGCGGATGCCCTCCGGCCCGTGCATGTGGTGATCGCCGAACAGCGACGCCTTCCAGCCGCCGAAGGAATGGAACGCCATCGGCACCGGGATCGGCACGTTGACGCCGACCATCCCCGCCTGCACCCCGTGCACGAACGCCCGCGCGCTGTCGCCGTCGCGCGTGAAGATCGCCGTCCCGTTCCCGTATTCGTTCTCATTCACGAGCCGGAGCGCGTGATCGAAGTCGGCCGCCCGGACCACCGAGAGGACGGGCCCGAAGATCTCCTCGCGATAGATCCGCATGCCCGGCTCGACGTGATCGAACAGCGAGCCGCCGATGAAGAAGCCGTCCTCGTAGCCCTGCAGGCGGAGATCGCGCCCGTCGACGACGATCTCGGCGCCTTCGGCGACGCCGCTTTCGACGAGCGAGCGGACGCGCGCGAGATGCGCCGCGGTGACGAGCGGGCCCATCTCGCTTTCCGGATCGGTGCCCGGTCCGATCTTGAGCTGCCGCACGCGCGGCGCCAGCGTTTCCACGAGCCGGTCGGCCACGTTGCCGACCGCGACCGCGACCGAGATCGCCATGCAGCGCTCGCCGGCCGAGCCGTAGGCGGCGCCCATCAGCGCGTCGGCGGTCTTGTCGAGATCGCAGTCCGGCATCACGACGGCGTGGTTCTTCGCGCCGCCGAGCGCCTGCACGCGCTTGCCGTTCGCGGTCCCGGTGCGATGGATGTGGCGCGCGATCGGCGTCGAGCCGACGAAGCTCACCGCATCGATCCCGTCGTGCGCGAGGATCGCTTCGACCATCTCCTTGTCGCCCTGCAGGACCTGGAACACGCCGTCCGGCAGGCCGCTTTCGGCGAGCAGCGCGCCGAGCAGCAGGGACGGGGAGGGGTCGCGCTCCGACGGCTTCAGGATGAAGCAGTTGCCGGCGGCGATCGCCATCGGCAGCATCCAGAGCGGGACCATGACCGGAAAGTTGAACGGCGTGATGCCGGCGCAGACGCCGAGCGGCTGGCGCATCGACCAGGCATCGATCCCGCGCCCCGCCTGCTCGGTGAAGTCGCCCTTGAGCAGCTCGGGCGCGGCGGTCGCGTATTCGACCACCTCCGTGCCGCGCGTCACCTCGCCGATCGCGTCCGACAGGACCTTGCCGTGCTCGGCGGTGATCAGGCGCGCAAGGCGTTCCGCGTTCCGTTCCAGCGCGTCGCGGAACCGGAACATGACGCGCGCCCGGGCGAGCGGCGTCGTCGCCGCCCATCCCGGGAACGCCCGTCGCGCGGCGGCGACCGCACGGTCCAGATCGTCGGACCCGCCGAGCGCCACCCGCCGGGCGACCGTGCCGCTCACCGGGTCGAACACGTCCGCGCGACGCGTGCCCGTGCCGTCCGTTCTCGCGCCGGCGATCAGGTGGCCGATCGTGTCCATGGGCGTCGTCCTCGTCGTTTCTTCGTTCAGTAGGGCAGGTGGGCGTGGTCGGGCGACATGGTGAACTTCCATTCGCGGACCGGCCCCGCCATCACGTTCAGGTACCAGAGATCGAACCCGTGCGGCGCGCCGACCGGATGGTAGCCGCGCGGCACCAGGACCACGTCGCGGTCGCGGACGGCCATCGTCTCGTCGAGCGATCCGTCGTCCGTGTAGACGCGCTGCAGCGCGAAGCCGGCGCCCCGCCGGAGGCGGTGATAGTAGGTTTCCTCGAGATAGGTTTCGCGTCCCGGCACCGCGATGTCGTGTTTGTGCGGCGGGTAGCTCGACCAGTGGCCGCCCGGCGTCACGACCTCGACGACGAGCAGGGTTTCGCCCGCCGCCGTGTCGGGCAGGATGTTGCGCACGTGGCGGAGGTTGGTGCCGCTGCCGCGATCGAGCGTCTCGATCTCCGACGCCCGGATCACGCGCGTTGGATGGCGACCTTCCGGCGCGGGCGAGGCGCAGACCGCGAGCTCGACGGCGCCGTCCGTCGCGACGACGCGCCACGACGTGCGCGGCGGGACGTACACGGCGTCGCCCGGTCCCTCGAACGGGTTCGCGCGGCCGCCGAGCACGCCGAGATCGTCGTCGGAAACCGTGATCCGCGCATGCCCCGAGACCAGGACGAGGCAAAGCTCGCGCCCGTCGCCCGCGCGTTCGAGCGATCGGCCGGGCGCGAGATCGATCGCCTCGAACCCGACGAACGACCAGCCGGCGTTCTCGGGCGTGATCGACTGCACCACGCCGTCCGCCGGCGTCGGGCGCGGATGCCGGAGCAGCGCGACGCTCATCCGCCGAGCGCCGTCTGCGCGACGAAGCGCGCGAGGTTCTGCCGGCCGAGCGTCGCGTACTGGAGCGGGTTCGCGCGCTCGGGATCCTGTTCCGCTTCGACGACGATCCAGCCGTCGTAGGGTCGGAGCGCCCGGAACACCGACGGGAAATCGACCGCGCCGTCGCCGGGCACGGTGAAGACGCCCGCGAGCACGGCGTCGAGGAAGCTCCAGTCTTCCCGATCGGCACGGGCGCGGACGTCGGCGCGAACGTCCTTCGTGTGCACGTGGGCGATCCGTTCCCGGTAACGGGACGCGAGCAGGGCCGGATCGGCGCCGCCCCAGCTCGCGTGGCCGGTGTCGAGCAGCAGCCCGACCGAGGGTCCGGTCGCGCGCATCAGCGCGTCGATCTCGGCTTCGGTCTGCACCACCGTTCCCATGTGATGGTGGAAGGCTAGCGTCAGCCCGTCGGACGCGAACGCATCCCCGAGGGCGGTCAGTCGCGCCCCGTACTCGATCCAGTCGCCGTCGCCGATCGTCGGACGCCGCGACAAAGGAACCGAACGGTCCCCGTGCACGGTCCCGGTGACCTCGGCGAACACGACGACCGTGCTTCCCATCGCGCGAAGCAGCTCGCGGTGCGACGCCGACGCCGCGATCTCGTCCGCGACGCTCCGCCGGAGCAGTTCGGCGCCGTACCAGCCGGACACGCAGCTGAGACCGTACGGCGCGAGCGCGTCGCGAAGCGCGGCCGGATGCCGCGGGAACTTGCCGCCGAGTTCCATGCCCTCGTAGCCGGCTCCGCGCGCCTCGCGGAGACAGGTCTCGAGCGGCGTCGCGCCGCCGAGCGCCGGCATGTCGTCGTTCGACCAGCCGATCGGGTTGATGCCGACGCGTACCGTCATGACCGGATCGTGCTCAATGGCCGACGCGCTGATCGGCGCGCTTGTCGACATAGGCGGCGCGCGCGCGATCGACCTCGGGACGGGTCGACACCGCCGGGACCGCGACGTCCCACCAGTGGCCGCCCTCCTCGGTCGTGGCGTAGGGGTCGGTGTCGATCACGATCACGCTCGAGCGGTCCGCCGCGCGGGCGCGCGTCACCGCGTCCCCGAGCGCCGCGACGTCCGCGACCTTTTCCGCATGTGCGCCGAGACTTCGCGCATGCGCGACGAAGTCGATCGCCGGGGTTTCGCGCATGTTCTGGCTGTCGGCCCACAGGTTGTTGAACGGCGCGCCGCCGCACGCACGCTGCAGCCGGTTGATGCAGCCGAAGCCGTTGTTGTCGAGCAACACGACAATGATCCGGAGCCCGAGCATGACGGAGGTCGCGAGTTCGCTGTTGAGCATGAGGTAGGAGCCGTCGCCCACCATCACGATCACCTCACGCTCCGGCGCCGCGAGCTTCACGCCGAGCGCACCCGCGATCTCGTAGCCCATGCAGGAAAAGCCGTATTCCATATGGTAGCCGAGCGGCTGGTCCGCGTCCCAATGCTTCTGCAGTTCCGCCGGCAGGCCGCCCGCCGCGCAAACCACGATGTCGCTCGGCGTCGAGGCGCGCCGGACGGCGCCGACGACCTCGGGATCGGAAGGGTTGCGGCTGTTGCGCGCGTCGCCCGCGACGAAGCGCGACGCGCTTTCGCGCCAGCGGGCGCGCCCGCGTTCGGCGCGGAGCGTCCAGTCCGGGTCGGCGTGCCAGTCGCCGAGCGCGTCGTCGAGCATCTCGATCCCGACCAGCGCGTCGCACACGAGCGGCGACGACGCGTGCTTCGTCGCGTCGAACGCCTGCGTGTTGAGCGCGACCATCCGGAAACCCCGATCGCCGAACAGCGACCAGGATCCCGTGGTGAAGTCCTGCAGCCGCGTGCCGATCGCGATCACGAGGTCGGCGTCGCGCGCGAGCTCGTTCGCCGCCGCCGTTCCGGACACGCCGACGCCGCCCATCGCCATCGGGTTCGACGGCGGGAGCGAGGACTTTCCGGATTGCGTCTCGCTTTCCGGAATGCCGCGGCCGGCGCAGAACCGTGCCAGCGCCGCTTCGGCGCCCGCGTGGAGCACCCCGCCGCCCGCGATCACCAGCGGCCGTCTTGCGCCGCGCACGAGCGCGACCGCCTCGTCGAATTCGCGCCGGTCGGGGCGCCCGCGACGGATGCGGTGCACGCGCTCGGCGAACAGAGGAGCGGGAAAATCCCAGGCCTCCGCCTGCACGTCCTGGCAGAGCGCGAGCGTCGCCGGGCCGCAGTCGGCCGGGTCGGTCAGCACCGCCATCGCGCGCGCGAACGCCGGCACCAGCTGCTCCGGGCGCTGGATGCGGTCGAAGTAGCGCGACACCGGCCGAAAGCAGTCGTTCGCGGTCGCCGTGCCGTCGCCCCAGGTCTCGATCTGCTGGAGCACGGGATCCGGGATGCGGTCGGCGAACACGTCGCCCGGCAGGAGGAGCACCGGCAGGCGGTTGACGTGCGCGACCGCGGCCGCGGTCACCATGTTGAGCGCGCCCGGCCCGATGGACGACGTGCACGCCATGAAGCGGCGTCGGCGCGACGTCTTCGCGAACGCCGTCGCGGCATGGACCATGCCCTGCTCGTTGTGCGCGCGGAGCGTCGCGAGCCGGTCCCGGACGCCGTGCAGCGCCTCGCCCATCCCGGCGACGTTGCCATGGCCGAAGATCGCCCAGACGCCGGCGAAGATCGGCACGATCGCGCCCTCGATCTCGGTCATCTGCGCGGCCATAGCGCGGACGAGGGCCTGTGCGGTGGTCAGCCGGATCGTGTCCATCGTCGCGCTCCTATGCCGCCGCCGGGGCGCCGCGCCGCGCCGCGCGGTCCCCCCAGCGCGCGACGAGCGAGGCGAAGCGGGCGGACATGATCGCGACCGCTGCATCGTCGCCGATCCGGCCCGCCAGCCAGTCGCGCGCCGGATCGGCGAAGATCGTGCGCCCGACTGCGAAGCCGCGCACCCAGGGGGTCGCGGCCGATGCCGCGAAGGCGCGCGCGAGTTCGTCTTCGGGCGCGTCGAGGCCGAGCACGAGCACGCCGCGGCAGAGCGGGTCGTGCCGTTCGATGACGGCCCCGATCGCGTGCCAGGCCGCCTCGCTCCGCTGCGGCTCGAGCTTCCACCAGTCGGGCCTGATCCCGATCCCGTAGAGCCGGTCGAGCACGCGGGCGACCGTGTCGTCGGCGAGCGTGCCGTGCCTGCCGGCGATGATCTCGATCAGCAGTTCGCGCCCGATCCGTTGGCAGGCGTCCTGCGCACGCGCGAGCTCGCGCTCCTGGCGCTCGCGCAGCGACGCGTCGTCGTCCGGATGGTAGAAGCAGAGGCACTTCGCGACATGGTCGGACGGCCATTCCACCAGCTGCGCGCCGAGAGAGCCGCCGTTCTCGAAGTCGAGCGGGCGAGAGCCGGTCCGCTCGATCGGACGCGCGGTCCACAACCCGGCATGCGACGCGGCGAACAGCGCGTCCCGCCCGTAGCGGCCGTCGATGAACGTACCGAAGCCCGGCCGCCCGGCCGCGACCGCGGCCGCGGCGCGGACCGCGAGGACCTTGAAGGCCGGGATCCGCGCGTGCGACGCGCCGACGGCGTCGGCGATCGCTTCGAGCTGCGCGCGATGGTCGCAGGCGAGCGCCATGATCGGGGTCGGCTGCGCGCGGCGCGTGGTGGCGCGATGGAGATGGTTCAGCGTTTCGTCGTGCCGGAGCGCGCGGTGCGGACTGCCGTGCTCGAGGAAATGCGCGAGCTCGGCATAGGTCGGGATCTCCGGCGAACACAGGAGGCGCGACACCGCGAAGGCGCCGGACGCGTTCGCGAGCGCGCAGGCGCGCTCGATCGGCTCGTCCCGGAGCCAGCCGCGGAGAAAGCCGGACATGAAGGCGTCGCCGGCGCCGAGCGTGTTGTAGACCTCGACCGGAAATCCGGGCCCGGTCACGCCGTCGTCGAGCCGGTCCGGGATCGCGCCCTCGAACACCACGCACCCCATCGGTCCGCGCTTGCACACGATCGTGGCGCGCGTCAGCGCGCGGATGCGCCGGATCGCGGCGAGCGTGTCTTCCGCGCCGCCCGCGATGTGAAGCTCCTCTTCTGTTCCGACCACGAGGTCGCAGAGCGGCAGCACCGGCGCCAGTCGGGTCGTGACCGTTTCGGAGCGAACGTAGCGTTGCTCCCCCGCGCCGTGCCCGGCGAGCCCCCATAGATTGGGCCGGTAGTCGACGTCGAGCACGACGCGTCCGCCGGCGGCACGCACGATGTCGATCGCCTTCATCTGCGCGTCGGCGCTGTTCTGCCGCGCGAAATGCGTCCCGGTGACCACGACGGACCGTGCGCGCGACACGAAGCTCTCGTCGATGTCGCTTTCGTCGAGCGCCGCGTCGGCGCAGTCGGTCCGGTAGAAGAGGAGCGGGAACTGCCGGTCGTCGCGGACGCCGAGGATCGCGAGCGCGGTCAGGCGCGCGTCGTCGGTCCGGATGCCGTCGGTCGCGACGCCTTCGCGGACCATCTGCTCGCGGATGAAGCGGCCGAAATGCTCGTTGCCGACCCGCGTGATCAGGCCGGAGCGAAGCCCAAGGCGCGCGGTGCCGATCGCGATGTTGGCGGGGCAGCCTCCCACCGCCTTGCTGAACGAGGCCATGTCCTCGAGCCGGGCGCCGATCTGCTGGCCGTAAAGATCCACCGACGACCGCCCGATCGTGATCACGTCGAGTGTGTGCATCCTCGCCGCCTCCCGCGGCTCTTGTCGACCGTCGGGCGGCGCAAGTCAACACAGATGTTCCAACTGTAATCGTCAATGGAACGTTCATACCGTTGTTGGAATACATCGGGCGGGTTCATCCTTGAGACCGTGCGGTCGCGGCGGTTCGGCGGTATGGACGTTCCGCAGCGGAACGGCAGGGCAGGGATGTCGGAGGAGCAGGAGGCGGGTGAACGCGTCGCCGCGGTCGGCCGGCCGGCGGATTTCGCGGCGCTTCGGGAAAGCCTGATGCGTCGGCGCGCCGGGCTTCCGAGGCGGCTCGCCCAGGTCGCGGATTTCGCGATGTCCGCTCCCGACGAGATCGCCTTCGGTACCGCGTCCTCGGTCGCCGAGCGCGCCGGCGTCCAGGCCTCGACGCTGGTCCGTTTCGGCCAGGCCTTCGGTTATTCGGGCTTCTCGGATCTGCAGGAAGCGTTCCGCGAGCGGCTGCGCGACCGGGCGCCGTCCTATGCCGACCGGCTTCGCGCGCTCCGTGCGCCGGACGGTACGGTCCCGCGCCCCGTCGCGTTGCTCGAAGGCTTCACCGACGCCGCGATCCGCTCGCTCGAACTCGTGCGCGAGCGCGCCGAGCCGGATCGTCTCGACGAGGCCGTGTCGCTGCTCGCCGCGGCCGACACGATCTACCTGATCGGCCAGCGCCGGTCCTACCCCGCCACCGCCTCGATGAGCTACCTCCTCGGGAAGCTCGGGATCCGGCACGTGCTGATCGGCTCCCCCGCCGGGACCGAGGCGGAGGCGATCTCGTTCGCCCGCCCGGTCGACGCCGCAATCGTGGTGAGCTTCACGCCGTACACGCCGCTGACCGTGCTGCTCGCCGAGCGACTGGTGCAGGCGGGCGTCCCGAGCATCGTCGTCACCGACAGCCCGTTCAGCCCGATCAGCCCCGGCCGGGGCATCCGGATCGAGGTCGCCGAAGCCGATTTCCAAGGCTTCCGATCGCTGGCCTCGACGATGACGCTGATGATGTCCTTGGCGCTCGCGGTCGCCGAAACGCGCGGCGATCCGACGACCTTGTAAGCGGCCGGCACTCTGCTAGGGTCCGTTTCGGGAGCGCGCGGATCAACGCCGCCCGCCGTGCCATTCGGCCCGGCCACGTCGTGGCGCCTGTCCGGCAGGAGGCGCCGGGGAGACGCCGCCGTTGTCGCTTCTGACGCTCGATCATGTCGGCAAGTCGTTCGGTGCGATCCACGCGCTGACCGACGTCAGCTTCCAGGTCGCGCCGGGCGAGATCGTCGGCCTCATGGGCGACAACGGCGCCGGCAAGTCGACGCTGGTCAAGCTGGTCGCCGGCAACTTCCCGCCGACCGCCGGACGCATGTTCTTCAATGACCAGTTGGCGCACTTCAACCGGCCGGTCGAAGCGCGTTCCGCCGGCATCGAGGTCGTCTACCAGGACCTGGCGCTCGCCGACAATCTCACCGCCGCCGCCAACGTCTTTCTCGGGCGCGAGCTGAAGCGGGGCGTTGGCCCGTTCCGCCTGCTCGATCACGGCGCGATGGCTACGCGCGCGGCCGAGCTGTTCCGCGAGCTGAAGAGCGAGACGCGGGCGACCGACCTCGTGCGCCTGATGTCGGGCGGCCAGCGGCAGGCGGTCGCGATCGCGCGGACGCGGCTCGCGGACGCCAAGCTCATCATCATGGACGAGCCGACCGCCGCGATCTCGGTCCGGCAGATCACCGAGGTGCTCGCGCTGATCAACCGGCTGCGCGACGCGGGCATCGCGGTGATCCTGATCTCGCATCGGATGCCGGACGTGTTCGACGTGTGCGACCGGGTGATGGTGATGCGGCGCGGCCGCAAGGTCGCCGACAAGCGGATCAGCGACAGCTCGCCGCACGAGGTCACCGCGCTGATCACCGGCGCGCTCGAATTCGCCTGACGATCCTCCCAGCACGCGACGAGACGAGATCATGAGCGAATTCACCAACGTCGGCCGCGCCGCCTGGCACTCGCGCGGCTTCTTCGCGTCGCAGACGGCCTACGTCACGCTGGCCCTCGCGGTGCTCATCGCGCTGATCGCCTCCGTCGCGCCCGAATTCCTGACCCTCGGCAACCTCGGCAACGTCTTCACCAACTTCTCCTACGTCGCGATCGTGTCGCTCGGCTCGACGCTCGTCATCCTGACCGCGGGGATCGACCTTTCCGTCGGTTCGACCATGGCGCTCACCGCGCTCGCGACCGCGATGCTGTTCGGCCGTCTCGGCGGCACTGCGCTCGCCCACCTTCCCGGCCTGGTGATGGTCGGTGCCGTGCTCGGCGGTCTCCTCGTCTCGGTGATCGTGGGCGGAATCAACGGGTTCCTGATCGCCCGCGTCGGTCTGACCCCCTTCGTTACCACGCTCGGCATGCTCTCGATCGCGCGCGGCCTGTGCTACGCGGTGACGCAGGGGCAGAGCGTCACCGTCAGTGGTCCCGATTCCGATCTGTTCTTCCGGCTGACCGACGGCACGCTCTTCGGGATCCCGATGCCGCTCGTCTATCTCGTAATCCTCGCGGCCCTGATGGGGATCTTCCTCCATCACACCGCGACGGGGCGGCACGTGTTCGCGATCGGCGGCAACGAGCGGGCGGCGTCGCTGACCGGCGTCCCGGTCACCAAGATCAAGATCGGCCTCTACGTCGCATCGGCCCTTTCGGCGGGCGTCGCCGGCATCCTGATGGCGGGCTGGCTCGGATCGGTTCCGGCCAATCTCGCGACCGGATACGAACTCCGCATCATCGCGGCCGCGGTCATCGGCGGCGCGAACCTGAACGGCGGCATCGGCGGCCCGGTGGGCGCCATCGTCGGCGCGGCCCTGATCGAGACGATCCGGAACGGCCTCGTTCTCGCCGGCGTGAACACCTACTGGCAAGACACGCTGGTCGGTGTGATCATCATTGCTGCCGTTTTCGTCGACCGGATCCGGACACGCCGGACCGGTTAGCTCAAGAACAACAGAGGAACCTGTCCATGAGAAACCTCCTGCTCGCGTCGCTCTCCCTGATCGGCCTCGCGGCCGCGAATGCCCAGGCGGCCGAGCTGCGCTTCGCCATCGTGCCGAAGTCGATGAACAACCCGTATTTCGACCTCGCGCGGAACGGGTGCCAGAAGGAGGCCGCGAAGCTCGGCGTCCAGTGCATCTACCAGGGCCCGATCGAGCAGGAGCCGGCGACGCAGGTCCAGATCATCCAGGACATGGTCTCGCGTCACCTCGACGGCATCGCGATCTCGGTCGCCGACGCGGCGTCCGTCAGCCGCGTCATCCGGCAGGCGCGCGCGGCCAACATCCCGGTGATCACCTTCGACGCCGACGCGCCCGACAGCAAGCGCCAGGCCTATGTCGGGACCAACAACAAGGAACTCGGCATCGAGCTCGGTCGCGCGCTGATCGGCGTGCATCCGAAGCCGGGCTCCTACGCGCTCGTGTCCGGCGGCCCCGCCGCGCAGAACCTCCAGGAGCGGGTGGAGGGCGTCCGACAGTCGCTGAATGCGGCCGGCTGGAAGGAAGTGTCCGGGTCGCCGACCTTCTGCAACGACGACAGCGCGCTCGCGGTGCAGCAGATGAACGACCTGATGACGGCACATCCCGATCTCGCCGCGATCGTGCCGGTCGGCGGCTGGCCGCTGTTCAGCGGCGAAGCCTACGCGCGCTTCGCGTCCCGGCACGCCGCGGCGATGAAGAACGGGACGTTCTCGATCGTGTCCGCGGACACGTTGCCGGCCGAGCTCACCGAGCTCAAGGCCGGACAGGTCAACGGTCTGGTCGGTCAGCGTCCGGCCGAGATGGGCGCCGATGCGATGGACATCCTGATGAAGCTGCACAAGGGCCAGAGCGTGCCGACCATCACCTATGTCGGGCTCGACACGGTGACGCCGCAGAACGTCGACCAGTTCGGCAAGTAGGCGCCGATCGAACCGGCGGAGGGCACGGTCCGCGGACGGTGCCCTCCGCCGAACTCTACATCGTCAGGTCGGCCTCGATCACCAGCGCTGCCTGCGCGCAGGCGAGGCGGGCGATCGGCAGGCGGTAAGGCGAGCACGACACGTAGTCGAGGCCGATCCGCTCGAAGAAGTCGATCGAGGCGGGGTCACCGCCGTGCTCCCCGCAGATGCCGAGCCGGATCGCAGGCCGCGTTCGTCGGCCTTTCTCGGCCGCGAGCCGCACCAGCGCGCCGACGCCGTCCTGATCGATCGAAACGAACGGGTCCTTCGGCAGGATGCCCGCTTCGACGTAGTGCGGCAGGAACTTCCCGGCGTCGTCGCGCGAGAAGCCGAACGTCGTCTGCGTGAGATCGTTGGTCCCAAACGAGAAGAAGTCGGCCGCCTCGGCGATCCGGTCGGCGACCAGCGCCGCGCGCGGCAACTCGATCATCGTGCCGACCAGCGTTTCGAACGACACGCCGCGTTCCGCGGCCACCGCCGCCACAGCCTGCTTCACCGCCTCCCGGGTGACCGACAGTTCGCCTGCCGTGCCGACCAGCGGGATCATGATCTCGAGCGTGATCGCCTCGCCCGTCTCGCCCATGACGTCGGCCGCGCCTTCCGCGATCGCGCGCGCCTGCATCGCGTAGATCTCGGGATGGCTGATGCCGAGGCGGCAGCCGCGATGGCCGAGCATCGGATTGGTTTC
>CAXUBA010000058.1:0-14473 GCA_964249205.1 uncultured Acetobacteraceae bacterium
GCGCGGGCGAGGGCGCGCGCGGATGCACGGGGTCGAGGCGCCTCGTGGGGGCGCCTACCCGCACCCGCCGATCGGCGAGCGCCACCGCGCCGCCGATCGCCATCAGCAGCGCTCCGAGCCACATCCAGGGTGCGAGGGGGTTCAGATGGAGCCGGAGCACCGCCTCGTCGGTGCCGTCGGTCGCATGTTCGTCGCCGAGGACCGCGTAGAGATCGGACACGAAATTCGTGTGGATCGCGACCTCGGTGGTGGTCTGGTTCTGCAGGGGGAAGTTGCGACGCGACGGGTGCAGCGTCGCGAGCGTGCGCCCGTCGCGCGAGATTGTGATCGTGGCCACGCGCGCGGTGTAGTTCGGACCGCGCTCGGTGCGGAGCGCGTCGAAGCGCCATTCGTCGTCGGCGAGATGGAACACCTGTCCCGGGCGGGCTTCGACGATGCGGTTGGTCGCCTGCGACATGCCGGCGAGCCCCGCGAGGGTGACGCCCATGCCGGCATGGGCGAGCGAGGAACCGAGTACCGAGCGCGGGAGACGGCGTGCGCGCCGGAGCGCGTCCCGGACCGGCACGCGTCCGAAGCCGGCCCGGTCGAGCACGGCGTGGATCGCGCCGGCGACGATCCAGGCGGCGAGCGCCATGGCGAGCACGGGGATGGTTCCGCGCACGCCGAACAGGGCGACGACGGCGGCCGCCAGCGTCAGCAGCGAGACCCACCAGAGACGGCTGATCACGGGGGCGAGCCGCGCGCGCTTCCAGGACAGCATCGGCCCGAACGTCATGACCGCGAAGACCGGCATCGCCATCGGCACGACGGTCGCGTCGAAGAACGGCTTGCCGACCGACAGCTTGGCGCCGGCAAGCAGGCTCATGAACGGCGGGTACATCGTGCCGGTGAGCACCACCGCCGCGATCGAGCAGAGGAGGACGTTGTTCAGGACGAGCGAGCCCTCGCGCGACAGGGGCGCGAAGATGCCGCCTGCAACCAGCGAGGGCGCGCGCCAGGCGAACAGCGCGAGCGCGCCGCCGATGTCGATCGCGAGCAGGGCGAGGATGAAGACGCCGCGCGTCGGGTCGTTGGCGAAGCTGTGCACCGAATTGAGAATTCCGGAGCGGACCAGGAAGGTGCCGGACAGCGAGAGCGAGAAGGTCGCGATCGCGAGCAGCACCGTCCAGATCTTCAGCGCTTCCCGCTTCTCGACGACGATCGCCGAATGGATCAGCGCGGTGCCGGTGAGCCACGGGAGCAGCGAGGCGTTTTCGACCGGGTCCCAGAACCAGTAGCCACCCCAGCCGAGGTCGTAATAGGCCCACCACGAGCCGAGCGCGATCCCGCAGGTGAGGAAGCACCAGGCGGCGACTGCCCAGGGCCGCACCCAGCGGCCCCAGGAGGCGTCCACCCGACCCTCGATCAGGGCGGCGACGGCGAACGCGAACGGAACCGCGAAGCCGACATAGCCGGTGTAGAGAATGGGCGGATGGAAGGCGAGGCCGGGGTCCTGCAGTAGCGGGTTCATGCCCTGGCCGTCGCCGGGCGGCGGCCAGACCCGATCGAACGGGTTCGACGTGAAGAGGCAGAACAGTAGGAAGCCGGCGGACACGAAGCCGAGCACCCCGATCACGCGCGCCCGGAGCGCCGACGGCAGGTTGCGGCCGAAGGCGGCGACGGCGGCGCCGCAGATCGCGAGGATGAGCCCCCAGAGGACGATCGAGCCCTCGTGGTTCCCCCACGTTCCCGTGATCTTGTAGAGCAGCGGCTTCGCGACGGCCGAGTTCTCGACGATGTTTTGCACCGAGAAGTCGCTGGTGACGGCAGCCGACACCAGGCACGCGGCCGCGAGGCCGAGTGCTGCGAGTTGACCGAAGGCGAGCGGGGGCGCCGTCGCCATCATCCGCGCGTCGCGGATCCCGGCGCCCCAGACCGGGACGACCGCCTGGGCGAGGGCGAGGCAGCAGGCAAGGCTGAGAGCGAAGCGGCCGAGTTCGGGGCCGAGCAACGTGTCCATCCTGTCCGGCTAGTCCGCTTTTTGGGCGGTCTTCGTGCCGCCCGGACCAGTCGCGACCGTCATCGTGTCCCAGGATCCGGCCGATGGCGGCGGCCCGAACCGCGGGTCCCACTTGCCGGCCTTGCGGAGCGCGTCGGCGACATCCTTCGGCATGTAGGTCTCGTCGTGCTTCGCCAAGACCTCGCTCGCCTGGAACGTGCCGTGCGGCCCGACCGTCCCGATCGCGACCACGCTCTGCCCTTCCCGGAACAGGTCGGGAAGTATGCCGGTGAACGAGACCGGGAGCGCCGCCTGGCCGTCGGTGACCGCGAAACGGGCGACGGGCGTTCCGTCGACATGGTCGAGGCGAAGCGAACCTGCGAGCACCATCCCGCCGAGACGGATGGTGCGGTCGGGCCCGGGCGGATGCCGGTCAACCTGGCTCGGCGACATGAAGAAGGTGATGTCGGAACGAAAGGCGGCGAGCGACAGCGCGGTCGCGCTGCCGAGACCCGAAAGGCAGGCGGCGACGAGCGCCATGCGGCGGGACTTCCGCGTCATGTCCGTCCGCGTCCGAGCCCGGCCTCGACCGCGGCGAGGCGGCGCTTCGCGCGCCCGATCCGGCGTGCGGCGCCGATCGCGAACACGGCCGCGAGCCCGAGCGTCGCGCCGTACGAGCCGGCGATGAACGGGAGGTAGCTCACCGGCGCCCGGCGGCCGCCTCGGCGAGCAGGAGCGACCGGCAGCGCCGCTCCATGATCGCGGCACGCAGGCGCGCGTTGACGATCGCGGCAAAGCCGAAGGTGAAGCCGAGCGCCGTGACGAAGAGCGGGCCGAGCATGGTCATCGACATGGTGGGCGCGCCGGTCAGCGTGATGCTGTCGGGCTGGTGCAGCGTGTTCCACCACTGCACCGAATACTTGATGATCGGCAGGTCGACGGCGCCGGCGACGGCGAGGATGGCGCCGGCGCGGGCGCCGCGCTGCCAGTCGTCGAAGGCGCGCATCAGCGCGACGTGGCCGAGATACAGGAAGAAAAGCACGAGCATCGAGGTCAGACGGGCGTCCCACACCCAGTAGGCACCCCACATCGGGCGGCCCCAGAGCGAGCCGGTCACGAGGCAGGCGGCGGTGACCGCGGCGCCGATAGGCCCGATCTCGTAGGCGGCGAGATCGGCGAGCGGATGGCGCCAGATGAGCGACGCGACCGAGCACGTCGCGAGCGCCGCGTAGCCCGACATCGCGAGCCAGGCGGTCGGCACGTGGACGTACATGATCCGCACCGCGTCGCCCTGCTGCCAGTCGGCCGGCGAGAAGAAGAGGCCCCAGATGAGGCCGACCGTGGTGAGCGCGAGCGCGGGCCAGGTGAGGAAGGGCTGCACGCGCGCGCCGAGGCGGAGGTACTGCCCGGGGTTCGCGAACCGATGGAGGTTCCATCGCTGGCGGGAGGCGACGTCCGGACGTGCGGCGGCGGTGACCACAGGCACTCCCATACTCCCCGCGCGCGATCGGCGTAAACGCCTTTGGACCACCGAAGTGTCAGTTTCCGTGGACACTTTCTTCCGTTCGCCGGACGTGACGCCGCGGCCGCGCTTGCCTAGGATGGGCGCCGATCGGGTCCGGAGTGCACGTCTCGTGCTGTTCGTCATCCTCTGCCGGGACAAGCCGGGAAGCCTCGACGTACGGATGGCGACGAGGCCGCAGCACCTCGCCTACCTGCAGACCTACGCGGAGCGCCTGGTGCAGGCGGGGCCGCTGATCGGCGCAGACGGACGGCCGTGCGGGTCCCTGCTGATCGTGGATGTCGAGGACCGCGCGGCCGCCGAAGGGTTCGCCGAGAGCGATCCCTACAGCAAGGCAAGTCTCTTCGAGAGCGTCATCATCCGGCAGTACAGGACGGTGTTCCGCGACGGCGCCGTGGTCGACTAGGCGTCCGCCGCATGGCCCATTGGTTGCTGAAGTCGGAACCCGACGCGTTCTCCTGGGACCAGCAGGTCGCGCACGAGGTCGAACCGTGGACCGGGGTCCGGAGCCGCCAGGCGAAACGCAACCTCGTCGCGATGCGTCGGGGCGATCTCGCCTTCTTCTACCATTCGAACATCGGGCGCGAGGTGGTCGGCATCGTCGAGGTCGTGCGCGAAGCGTATCCCGATCCGAGCGCGACGGATGGCGGAGACTGGGTCGCGGTCGACGTCCGCGCCGTGGAGGCCATGCCGCGCGCGGTGACGCTCGCCGCCATCAAGGCTGATCCGGCGTTCGCCGACTTCCTGCTGGTGCGGCAGTCGCGGCTTTCGGTCGTGCCGGTCACCGAGGCGGAATGGAAGCGGGTCCGCCGAATGGGCGGGCTCGACTGACGGCGGAAGCCGCGCTGCGCCCGATACGTTGAACGAAGGACCGATCGATCGCCGCGATCCCGCTGGGACGGCGCGATCAGGCGACGGGGAGAGAAACGATGGCCATCCACGAAGCCGGCCACGAACTGCACGAGGACGTCGTCGTGCATGTCCGTCCTGACATCGCCGACCGCGCGGTGGTGAACGGCAAGGCGTTCCGCCTGATGACCAACCACGCCAAGGAGCGTCCGGACGACTACTGGGCGGAGCAGCAGAAGCGGATCGCCTGGCGACGGGCGCCGACGGTCGCCGACCAGTCGGATTTCGGCGGTCCGGGCGGCGGCCAGGAGGTCCGGATCTCTTGGTTCGCCGATGGGCTGCTGAACGTCACCGAGAGCTGCCTCGACCGGCACGTGGCGGCGGACCCGGACCGGGTGGCGCTGGTCTGGGAAAGCGACGACGAGGCGCAGCCCCCGGCGCACGTCACCTACGGCGAGCTACTCGCGCGCGTCTGCCGTCTCGCCAACGCGATGAAGCGCCTTGGCGTCAGGCGCGGCGACCGGGTCGGGATCTACATGCCGATGGTGCCGGAAGCGGTGATCGCCATGCTGGCCGCGGCAAGGATCGGGGCGGTGCATGCCGTCATGTTCGCGGGGTTTTCGCCGCAGAGCGTCGCCAAGCGGCTCGACGACTGCGGCGCCGTGCTTCTGGTCACCGCCGACGAACTCCGGCGCGCCGGCAAGCGCGTGCCGCTCAAGCGGAACGCCGACGAGGCGGGCGCGGCGGCGCCGTCCGTGCGGCACGTGATCGTCGTGCGCACGACCGGCGCGGACGTCGCGATGCGCGAAGGGCGCGATCTCGACTACGGTGCTCTCGTCGCCCCGGAGGCGGCCAGCTGCGAGCCTGAGGAGATGGGCGCGGAGGATCCGCTCTTCATCCTCTACACGTCGGGCAGCACGGGCGCGCCGAAGGGCCTCGTCCACACCTGCGGCGGCTACCTGGTCTGGGCGTCCTATACGCACGAAATCGTCTTCGACTACCGGCCGGGCGAGGTCTACTGGTGCACCGCCGACATCGGCTGGATCACCGGACACTCCTATCTCGTGTATGGCCCGCTCGCGAACGGCGCGACGGTGCTCGTCTTCGAAGGGACGCCGACGCATCCCGATCCGGGCCGCTGGTGGCGCGTCGTCGACCGGCACGGGGTCGCGCTGTTCTACACCGCGCCCACCGCAATCCGGGCGCTGATGCGGTTCGGCGAGGAGCCGGTGCGGGCGAGCCGGCGCGACTCGCTCCGCATCCTCGGCAGCGTCGGCGAGCCGATCAACCGGGAAGCCTGGCTCTGGTACTACACGGTGGTCGGCGACGAGCGCTGCCCGATCGTCAACACCTGGTGGCAGACGGAAACGGGCGGGATCATGATCTCGCCGCTGCCGGGCGCGACGCCACTGCGGCCCGGCTGGGCCACGCTGCCGCTGCCGGGCGTCCTGCCGGCGCTGCTCGACGCAAGCGGCGCCGAGATCGAGGGCGCGGGCGAAGGGCAGCTCGTGCTGACGCGAAGCTGGCCGGGACTGGCGCGCACGATCCACGGCGATCATGCGCGCTTCCGAAAGACGTATTTCGAGCCGCATGCGGGGCGCTACAGGTCGGGCGACGGCGCCCGACGGGACGCGGAAGGGCATTACTGGATCACCGGTCGGGTCGACGATGTCCTCAACGTGTCCGGCCATCGGATCGGCACGGCCGAAGTCGAGAGCGCGCTCGCGGAGGATCACGACGTGGTCGAAGCGGCCGTCGTCGGCGTGCCGCACGAGGTCAAGGGCGAGGCGCTCTACGCGTACATCATCCTGCGCGGTGGGGTGGACGGGAGCGACGAGCTTGCGGCGCGACTGGGTGTCGCCGTGCGGCAATCGATCGGCGGCTACGCCGTTCCGGACCGGATCCAGTGGGCGCCGGATCTGCCGAAGACACGCTCCGGCAAGATCATGCGCCGGATCCTTAGGAAGATCGCGGCCGGCGACACCGGCGATCTCGGCGACACGAGCACGCTCGCGGATCCGAGCGTGGTCGCGTCCCTGGTGGAAGGACGCGCTGGCGGCTAGCCGCGCGTCCCGGAGTGCGACAGGCGTTGCGGTGCAACGCGCCCGCCTGGACGGTTCGTCAGCGCGCCTTGCGTCGCGCGTAGCGCGCGTCCCGCAACGCTTTCTGTTCCGCGGCGAGCGCGAGGGCGCGCGCCTTGCTCTCGGCCTGCGCGCGAGCGGCATCGTCGGCCTTGCGCGCTTGATACTCCGCTTCGAGCCGCTCTTCCTCCGCCTTCTTCGCGGCGAGCGCCGCCTGCTCGGCGGCGATCCGGTCGAGTTCGATCTGTCGAGCGGCCTTGCGCTCCGCGGCGCGGGCCTCGCGGGCTTCGGCGACCGCCTTCAGCTCGGCCTGGCGCGCGAGGACCGCCGGATCGTCAGGCTTCGGCTGGGCACGGAACTTGGCCAGCATGGCCTGTTTCGCGGTCGCGGCGGCGGTGAGGCGACTGTTGGGTCCATGATCTTTGTAGGGTTGCATAAGCCTCTCTTAGCACAGGACGACGCCGGCGGGGACATGTCCCCGCCGGCGTCGTCGTAACGGAACCGGTCGTTCGGCGACGGTCAGGGCGCGCCAGCGTCTCCGGCGGCGAGCACGGCGTTCGGGCCGAAGCCGGACTGGCCCTCGTAGGTCGTGTAGGCCGAGGCCGCGTTGTAGGGGGCGTCGAGCGGCGAGGTGATGACGACCGGGACGCCAAGGACGGTGCCGACGGGAGCCGGCTGGTTCCGGTCCTTGGTGCTCTGGAGATCGCCCGTCGCCGCTCCGCCCGCGCTGCCGATGCCGGTGCTGCCGGCGGATAGCGACGCGCGCTGCGCGAAGGCCGGCGCGGCGCTCGCCAACAGCATCGGAAGGGCGATCGCCAGGGCGGATCTGGTCGCGTTCATGGAAGCGTGTTCCTTTCGTTCTCGACACGCTCAACGCGCCGTGTCGTCCGAACGCTGCCTCGCTCCGATCAACGAAGCGCGAGCACGCTGCCGCCGGTCAGGCCGGGCTGCCGCGCGGCTTCGAGCCGAGCGGGATCGCCACGGTCGCGGACAGGCCCGGCGCGGCGTCGGCAAGCCGGAGCTCGCCGCCATGAAGCTGGACGACAGCCTGGACCAGCGCGAGGCCAAGGCCGGAGCCGGGCGTGGAACGCGCGGTCTCGCCGCGGAAGAACCGTTCGGTCGCGCGGGCCAGGTCCGCTTCGGGGATGCCCGGGCCGCCGTCGACCACGCGGATCAGCGCGAGGTTTCCTTCCGCGACGGCCTCGAGGCGCACCGAGGCGCCTTCGGGCGAGAACTTGATCGCGTTGTCGAGCAGGTTGGCGACTGCCTGCTGAAGCAGGGCGCGGTCTCCGTTGACGACGAGGCGTTCCGGCAGCGCGATCGCGATCGTGATCCCATGCTCCTCGGCGAGCGCCATGTAGAAATCCGCGAGCGTCGCGAGCACGGGAACAAGATCGAACGCGGCGAAGGCGGAGCGTCTCGATCCCGCTTCGATCTCCGAGATGCGGAGCAACGCCTCGAAGACCTTGGTGATCCCGTCGAGATTGTCGACCGCGCGCGCGATCGCCTCGCGGAGCTCGTCCGGTGTCGTGCCGGTGCGCAGCGCGTCCTCGAGCAGCGAGCGCGCGCGCGTGATCGGCGTGCGGAGGTCGTGCGCGATCGCGTTCGAGACCTGACGCACGCCGTCCATCAGGCGCGCCATGCGGTCGAGCATGTCGTTGATCGTGGCGGCGACCTGGTCGAACTCGTCGCCGGTGCCGGCGAGCGGCACGCGGCCGGCGAGGTCCCCGCTCGCGATGCGCCCCGCGGTCGAGGCCACGTCGCGGACCATGCGGTCGAACAGGTTGCGGACGACGACAGCACCGAACGCGGACAGGCCGAGCACGACCGCGAGCGCGTAGAGTACCGTCTGGCCGAGCAGGCGCCGAAGCAGGTCGCGACCGCGGATGTCGCGTCCGACCAGCAGGCGGTCGCCGTTCGGCAGCAGGAAGGCATGCATCTCGGCGAGTTCGCGGGCGCCGGCGCGCGAGATCGGCAACTCGTACCAGATGTCGGCCCGCTTGATGCTGTCCGGCCAGTGCTGGAGGTTTCCGGCAAGCCGGAGGCCGCCGTGGTCCTGCAGCAGGTAGATCGCGCTGTCGTCGACGTCCTGGTCGAGACGGGCCTGGATCGTCAGCATCAGCGCGCCGAGGCCGCCGGCCTGCCACTGGGCGGAAAGCTCGTTCGCGTCGGTCCGGATCGCGGCCTCGACCTGGCGCTCGAGCAGACCGGTGCTTGCCCACCACATGAACATCATGAAGACGACGGCCGAGAGGCCGAACAGGCTCGCGTAGCCGACCGCGAGCCGGATGCTCGCCGAGCGGAGCCAGAGCGAAACGCGTCGGATCCGCGCGCGCGCCCGCCTGGCGAAGAGCGGGGCGGCGGAGGCGGCGGCCGACATCGGCGGCTCAGTCGGCGCGAAGCATGTAGCCGGCGTTCCGGACGGTCTGGATCATCGGCACCGGAAACGGGCGGTCGATCTTCTGCCGCAGACGCGAAACGTGGACGTCGATCACGTTCGTCTGCGGATCGAAATGGTAGTCCCACACGCCTTCGAGCAGCATCGTCCGCGTGACCACCTGGCCCGCGTGACGCATCAGGTATTCGAGCAGCCGGAACTCGCGAGGCTGGAGATCGATCTTCTGCGCCGCGCGCTTCACGCCGCGCGAGAGGAGGTCCATCTCGAGATCGCCGACCACGAGACGGGTCTGCGGGGCTTCGGAGCGGCCGCGCCGGCTCAGCGCCTCGATGCGCGCGAGGAGCTCCGCGAAGGCGAACGGCTTGGTGAGATAATCGTCGCCGCCCGCCTTCAGGCCCGCGACCCGCTCCTCGACCTCGGACAGCGCCGACAGCAGCAGGACCGGCGTCGTGTTGTTCTGCGAGCGGAGCATCTCGAGGATCCGGAGCCCGTCGATCCCACCCGGCAGCATCCGGTCGAGCACGATCGCGTCGAACGGTTCGGACACGGCAAGGAACAGCCCGTCCTTGCCGTTGTCGGCCCGCTCCACGACGTGGCCCGCCTCCCGAAGTCCCTTGGAGACGAACCCGCCGACGGTCGGATCGTCCTCCACGAGGAGGATGCGCATGATGTCTTCCTTTGGTGCCCGTTCCGGTAGGAAGAAGCCTGCGTCCTGCTTGCGCTCCGATGTTACGAGCGTGAACACTCCGTCATCTATCACGCCTGCGCCGGATCCGGAGCTCGATCGGAGGCGCTTGCGGGATCGGCGCGACCCTGCGATCAGCGTTTCGATGCGTGCCGAAACGATCCGTTGCGTGCCGCGGGGACTCGGTTCCGGGTTGGCCCCGTCGGGCGACGTCGCCGTGGGCTGAGGCGCGGTGCGACGCCCCGAGGAGGTCGTCGATCCGACCGGCGCACGCCAGCGGCGGCGGCGATCGGCGGCGGTTCGCGTCGTGCTGCCGTTCGCACTGGTCGGTTCTGTCATCGCGACGATCGGCGTCATCACGCTCCACTCGTATCAGGTGAACCGGAGCGGCGCGCTCCGCCTCACGCTCGACCTGCTTCGCGCGACCGAGGAGAGCGTGTCGGAGAAGGTCAACTTCTACCTGTCGCCGGCGGTGCGCTCGGCCTCGATCGCCAGCGACCTGCTGGCGCACGCCAAGCCGTCGGACCGTGCGGTCGCGTTCGACGCCTATGCGGCCAGCACGCTCCGCGACATCGGATCCGTGGAGGCGTTCTACCTGGCCAACGCGGCGGGAGAGTTCGCGGTGATCCGTCGGGCACCGGACGGCGGCACGCAAACCCGCCTGGTCCTGCCGGCCGCCGGCGGAAGCCGAACGATCTCCACCGAGCACCGGAACGCGTCTGGCGACCTGCTCGATCGAAGCGCCGATCCGGATGACAGTTTCGATCCGCGGACGAAGCGGTGGTTCACGGGCGCCGTCGCCGCGGGCGGCAAGCCGTTCTGGTCGAGTCCCTACCTGTTCCGGGCCACCAATCGACCGGTCATCACCGTCTCGCTCGCGCGACGTGACGCGGACGGCAACGATCACGTGGTCGCGATCGACGTGGCGCTCGACGAACTGTCCCGGTTCGTGGGCTCCCTCTCGATCGGCGAGAGCGGGCACGCCGTCGTCGTCGATGCGGCCGGGCATTTGGTGGCGGCGCCCGAACTCGCGCGCGGCGGGGTGGACCCGACCCGGACGGCGCTCGATCCGTCGGTCGCCCCGGCGCTGACCGAGGCGTGGGACCGCTACCGGGCTCTCGGCGCCGGCGCCCGCGAGATCCGGCACGACAAGGTCGCCTACATCACGATCGCTGCTCCCCTCGCGGCGACGATCCCCGGATGGGTGCTGCTGATCGCCGCCCCCGAGCACGACTTCGCCGCCTTCACGGCAGTCGGCGGTCGGCAGAACCTGCTGTTCTCGCTGGTGATCGTGGCGCTCGCGACCCTGATCGCGGCGCTTGCCATCCGGAACGGCCTCCGCGCCGATCGCGTGGCGAAACTTTTCGCCGACCACCGCACGCGGGCGCGGGAGGAAAGCGCCGCGTTGGCCGAGCTCGCCAGGGAGCCCGGCCTGTTCGATCCGCGGGTCGACGCGCCACGCCTCACCGAGGCTCTGGCCGGCCTCGCCGAGGCGCGTCGCGCCAGTCTCTGGCGGATCGCCGGCGGCGGCAGGCTGCTCGCCTGCGAGGACCAGTTCGACCGTACGGAAGAAAGTCATGTCGGCGGCTTCGCCCTCAGCCGCGACGAGCTGCCGCACCTGTTCGAGGCACTGCAGGACGGCACGCCGCTCGAGGTCGAGGACGCTGCGCGCGACTCGCGCACCGCGGAGTTCGGGCGTCTCGCGATGCGTGACGTCGCAACCCGAGCGCTCGTCATCTATCCGCTCGGCGGCGACGGGATCGCGCCGCGGGGCGCCGTCGTGGTCGAGGACGCGGCCAGCCTCGCGAGGGCGCGGAACCTGCTCCGGGCCGTCGCCGCGATCGCGTCGTTGCGGTTTGCCGCCGGCGCCCGGCACGAGGACGAGCTGGCGTTCGCCCGGAGCGAGAGCGGGATCGTCCCGGTTGTCGAGGACGAGCGGGCGAAGACCCGGGTTGCGAACCTGCTCGCGCCCGATCGGGCCTTGTCGGAGGCGCTCGGAGGCGACACGGCGGTGTATCCCGCGGCGGCGGTTCTGGTGCTGTCCTTCGCGGACCCGCCAGTCACCTCGCGGCGGGCCGCCGCCGGTGCCATCGAGACGGCGGATGCGATCGCACGCGCGGTTCAGGAGATCGGGCGTCAGTTCGAAATCCCCTACCTCAAGATAGTCGGCCACGGGTTGATCGCCGCCTGCGGGCTGTCCGAGGAGGCGGACGGCCTCGCCGCGTTCCGTCTGGCGGAGGCGGCTCTCGCGCTCCGGAACGCGTGCCTGACCGCCACGGAGCGTGCCGATCTCGACGCGTTCTTCTCGATCGGCCTCGATGTCGGGCGTGCGGTTGGGCGCGCGCTCGGCGAGGATCCGGCGGTGTTCAACCTTTGGGGGGAGGCGGTCCGCGCGGCCGAGCTCATGGCGCAAACGGCGGCCGATCCCGGGACGATCCAGGTGACCGAGAACGCCTACGCCATCCTGCGGTCGCGCTTCCTGCTCCGCCAGCGCGGTCGCTTCTTCATGCCGCGAAGCGGCGTCTCGGCGTCCTTCGTGCTGGCGGGGCCGCGATGACGGCGATCGGACCCGTCGCGCGCTGGGCCGGTCGACGCTGGCCCGGGCGACGCTGGTCGGTCGCCGCGTCGGCAGCGCGGGCGCTCGCCTCGACCGGCGCTTTCGCGCGACTTCGCGTCGGCTTCCTCCTCCAGTTCAGCGCCGCCTCCTGGGGCGTCCTGTCGGAAGGGATACGGCCCGCCACGTGGCGGCGCACGGTGCGAGCGGAGTTCATGACCAGCCTGCGCCAAGCGGCCGGCGGCGGTCTGCCATCGACCTTGTTCACCGCGTCGCTCGCGGGCGTCGGGATGGTCAGCCAACTCCTCTACTGGCTCGGTCTCGCCGGTCTCGGGCAGCTCACCGGCTCGCTCCTCGTCACCGTGCTCCTCCGCGAGGTCGCGCCGGTTCTCGTGGGGGTGATCCTGCTCGGCCGGAGCGGCATGCTCGCGGTCGCCGAGCTCGGCCTTCGAAGCCGAAGCGGGCAGATCCGCACGCTGGCCGCCGACGGCATCGACCCGTTCGGGCTCCTCGTCGTGCCGCGGGCCCTGGCCTTCGCGGTCGCGTCGTTCACGCTCGGCGTCGCCTTCGCGCTGTTCTCGCTGATCGCCGGCTACGTGGTCAGCGCCAGTTTCGGCAACCTCTACGGCTCGTGGTGGTCGTTCCTGTCGCACGTACTCGCCGCGATGAGCGCCTTCGACTACCTGATCATTCCGCTCAAGTTCGTGCTGATCGGTTTCGGCGTTGGCGTCTGCTCGTGCCTGTCCGGGCTCGTGGTCGCGGCCGAAGCGCCGATCGCCATGCTTTTGCCGCGCGGCTTCGCACGCGGCATGCTGACCGTCATGGCCATCGATATCGCCTTCACGGTGCTCGGTGCCTGACCGCGTCCCGACCCTGGAGATTGACGATGCGCGGCCGGCGAGCGGCGGGTCCTTTCTGATCGACGCGCCGATCGCGCTGTCCGTGCAAGCGAGAGACTGCATCCTGATCGAGGCGGCCGAGCGTCGTCGGCTCGGCGCGTTCGCGGACCTGTGCGCGGGATTGCTGCCGCTCGCCTCTGGCGCGGTCCGCTTCGAGGGGATCGACTGGCGCGATCCGCCGCGGTCCCAGGCCCAGGCGTTGCGCGGCCGGATCGGCCGCATGTACGGCCTTGGCAACTGGATCGGCTCGCGGACGATCGAGAGCGACGTCCTCCTGCCCCGGTTGCATCACACGCGCGTGCCACGCGCGGCGCTTCTCGATCAGGCACTTGTGCTGGCCCGTCGGTTCGGACTGCCCGGTCTGCCGGCGGAAGCCGGAACGGTGCTCGGAGACGACGACGCCGTGCGCGCCGCCGCGGTCCGCGCGTTTCTCGGCGCGCCATCGCTGCTGATCCTCGAGAACCCGATCGGCGGGTCCACGCCGGGCACGCTGACGGTCGCGCTGCTGCGCGCCGTCACCGAGGCGCGCGAGCGGGGTGCCGCGGTGATCTGCCTCACGCGCGAGCGCGGTCCGTGGGAGCCTTACCTCCCCTTCGTCACGCGCCACCTTCGACTGCACGACGGCGGCCTCGGTCGGGCGGGCGTCCACTGATGGCGGAGCGAGGAACCACCGAGTCGGGACGGAGCGTCGCGGCCCGCGAGCGGGCGGCCGGCCTCCGGCTCCGCTTTACCGACGAGTGGGTCGGGCTCCTGGTGCTGCTGGCTCTCGCCCTGTTCGGCGCGGCGGCGTTCGAAGCGGGGGTACTGCAGCGCTGGCTGCATCCGGGCGTCCGTCTGGTCCTGCTGCTGCCGCAAACCGGGACCGACGGGCTCGCGCTCGGGGCCGATGTGGAGGTGCTCGGAATCCATGCCGGGTCGGTCCGCCGGATCCGGCTGAACCCGGACGGCAACATGTATGCGGTCGCCACGATCGACAGCGAGGCCGAGCCGTTCATCCGGCGCGACAGCACGGCGACGATCCGCCGGCGCTTCGCGGTCGCCGGCGCGACCTACGTCGACATCGGCCGCGGCCACGGCGCCAAGCTCGACTGGGACTACGCGGTGCTGCAGAGCAAGACGGAACCGGATCCGATCGCGACGATCACCCGGACGATCGACCAGATCCGGGCCGAGCTCCTGCCGACCCTGGCCTCGGCGCATGCGACCGCCGCGAGCCTGCAGGCGGTCGTGACCGGACTGCAGAAAGGTCAGGGCACGATCGGCAAGCTCCTGGTCGACGACACGTTGATCGCCAGGGCCGAGCAGTCGCTGGCGACGCTCGAGGACGCGCTCGCGGCGCTCCGGCCGATCGAGAACCGCGCCGGGACGGTGCTCGCGCACACGGACCAGGCGGTCTCGAACCTCAAGGGCGCGTCGGCCAACATGCGCGAAGCGTCGAAGAACCTGCCGGCGATCAGCCGCAACGCGGCGGCCAGCACGGCGAACCTGCCCGCGCTCGTCACCGAAA
>CAXUBA010000059.1:0-7070 GCA_964249205.1 uncultured Acetobacteraceae bacterium
GGCTGGATCCTCGCCGAGGAACTCCTCGGCGGCGGGTGCGGCGTGGTCGTCCTGGAAAGCGGCGGCCTCGACCGGCATCCCGATACCGACGCGCTGAATGCCACCACCGACAGCGGAGTCCCCCTCTACAACGGGCGGACGCGCGCCTTTGGCGGCACCTCGCTGCAATGGAGCGGCCGGTGCGTCCCGTTCGAGGCGATCGACTTCGAGGAGCGTCCTTGGGTTCCGCTGTCCGGCTGGCCGATCGACGAGCGGTCGCTCGTCGCCGACGTGAACCGCGCCGCCGCCCATCTCGGCGCGTTTCCGGCCTACGAACCGGACGGACGCCGGGTCGAGCCGCCGGCTGCTCCGATGCCGCGCCCACCCGTCGACCCGGACCTGCTGCGCACCGTTCAGTGGGAAGACCCGTTGCCGGTCGACAGCGGCCGCAAGCTGCGGCTGAACCGCCATCCCAAGCTCCGCATCCTGCTCCACGCGACGGTGACCCACCTCAACACCGACGACGCGGCGCGCGAGATCCGTTCCCTCGAGATCTCGGATCCGTCCGGGCGACGCGCCACCGTCCGCGCCCGGGCCGTAGTGCTCTGCGCCGGTGGCGTCGAGAACGCGCGGATCCTGCTCTACTCGAACCGCGTCGCGAGTGCGGGCCTCGGCAACGACCATGACGTGGTCGGCCGCTACTTCATGGACCATCCGCGCGACTTCCAGCTGATCGCCCGCGTCGATCCGATGCTCGCGTCCCGCATGCGCGCCCTGTTCGGCGCCTTTAGAACCGACGGCCCGCACGGGCCGACCAAGTTCTGCTACGGCTTCCGCCTCAGCCCTGAGCGCCAGCGGCGCGAGCGGCTCCTGAACTGCGCCGCCTGGCCTTTCGAGGTGCGCGCGGAGGACGATCCCGTCGCCGCTTTGCGTCGGCTCGCCAAGCGCCGGAGCGGCGATCGCAAGCGCGACCTTCTGTCCGTCGTCGGGCAGCCTCGTCAGGTGCTACGCGGCTTCCGCGGCAAGCTCGGGTCGCTGAAGAGCTTCGACTACAAGGTGGAGCGGACCGGCTTCCTCGTCGCGTCCGAGCAGGTTCCCGATCGCGACAGCCGCGTGACGCTCGGAGCCGCGCGCGACCGTCTTGGGCTTCCGATCTCCGAGGTGAATTGGCGCATCGGCGATCTCGAGCGGGCCTCACAAGCGGCGCTCGCCCGGAGCATCAGGCGCGAGTTCAAACGCCTTGGCCTGCCCGAAGTGACGCTGGCCGACTGGGTCCGGACCGTCCGTCACGACGAGGCGCAGTTCAACGACGGCTGCCATCCGACCGGCAGCACGCGGATGAGCGACGATCCGCGCTTCGGCGTGGTGGATGCGAACAGCCGCGTACACGGTGTCGACGGGCTCTACGTCGCGGGCTCCTCCGTCTTCCCGACCGCCAGCCATGCCAACCCGACACTGATGATCGGCGCGATGACGGTCCGCCTTGCCCGTCATCTTAAAGAGACTTTGCTCGATCGCTCGGCTCGCGTAAGCGAGGCGCTGTCCGACGCGACTGTCCCGGCCGACTGACCGTAGGAAGCCGACAGTCGGCCGGCCGTCCCGGTTGTTCGTAGGAGGAGCGAGGCGACATGGCAGGCAGTGACGCGAGCCCGAGTCCCGCGACTTCCGCGCTCCAGGCCGGCACCGCCGTGGCGGTCACCGGCGGCACCGGCTTCATCGGCCGCCGTCTCGTCGCGCGGCTCGTCGACGAGAACGTGTCGGTCCGCTGCCTCGTTCGACGCCCCGCCCGATCGTTGCCTGCCGCGGTCGAGGCGCGCGTTGTCGACCTGTCCGATCCCGACGAGGTGAGGTCGGCGCTCGCCGGCATCGACGTCGTCTTCCACTGCGCGTTCGACTGGAACGACGATCTCTGGAACGTCGGCGCGATGCGGTCGCTGATCGCCGGCTGCCGGCAGAACGGCTGCCGGCGGCTCGTGCATGTCAGCAGCTTCGTCGTGTATGAAATTCCTGACCATGGCGAACTCACCGAGGAGGCTCCGCCGACGCGCGCGTCGTCCGGCTACGCCCACCTGAAGCTCGAGCTCGAACGCGAGCTTCTCCGCGCCGTCGAACGCAACGAGGTGTCGGCGGCGATCATCCAGCCGACTATCGTCTACGGACCGTATTCGAAGCCGTGGACGATCGACCCGGCCGACATGCTCCGGCACGGCACGGTGGTCCTGCCCGACCGGGGCGAGGGAACGTGCAACGCCGTCTACGTGGACGACGTGGTGAGCGCCATGCTGCTCGCGGCGACCAACCTCGCCGCGGTCGGCCGCCGCTTCCTCGTGTCCGGGCCGCCGGTAACGTGGGGCGAGTTCTACCGCGGGATTGCCAAGGCGGCCGGCGCGAAGGGACCTGAGTTCCGCCCGTCTGCCGTTATCAGGCGCGAGGGCGAGCCGCGGCGAAAGCTCCTCGCGCTTGTCGTCGATCCCGAGCGTCTCGTGCGCCGCGCCGCCTATGTCGGCCCCGTCCGCAGGCTCGTCGAAGCTGCCGCAGCGAAACTTCCCCAGCCGTGGAGCGGCCGGATCCGCGACCGGCTGTATGGTCCCGATACACGCCGGCGGGGCCAAGTCCACCTGCCCGACCACGGCCGGCTCCACTTCCTGCAGGGCACGGCCTCCGTCGGCTCGGCGAAGGCGCGTCGCCACCTCGGCTATGTCCCGCAATTCGACTTCGAGCGCGGTCTCGTTCCGACCGCAGCCTATCTCCGCGGCACCGACGCGATCTCGCCGTAAACTTGGTTCAGCGATCGCTGAAGCTTTCGCCGAGCCCTCTCTGCGACCGTGACCGTTTGTTCCGCCCTTTCGATCCGCGCAAGGCGCGCGGCATGTTCCGACCCGTAGAGTACCGGGTGGAAAATGCGATTGGGGGTCGAACGAAATGAACCGTCGTCGCCGAGTAGTGGATCCTCGTAGCCGAAACTCTCATGATCGTAGACCTGCTTGCCGACGTCATTCATGTCCGCGAGGCGCAACCCCGCGTGTGCCACCTCCGTCGCGACAAAGGCTTCGTCGTTCGGCCAGAACAGGCGGTCGCGCAACGACCAACGGCCCTGGCGACGCGCGTTCAGGCAGACGTCGAGCGCGCGTGCCGAGATGCGAAGAAGGCAGAACAGCGCCCTTCGGACGCCCGTAGGGTGAGGCCGAGCCGTCTGTGCCCACCACCATCCGGCGGTCGACGCGGTAAGATACGTCGCGAGCAGATCAAGCTCGGCATGCGCATCGAAATAGTCGAACATTAGAGGATCGGACGAAAAGCTATGCTCGACGTCTGGTTCGATCAGCCAAAAGAAGTGCTCGTCAGGAAATTGTCGACGCGCGAGGTAGAGTGCATAATCGCCATTCCGCCAAGCAAAATCCTTAGGACAGTACAACCCCAATCCGATGCAAGCGGCCCGTGTGACGCTGACCTTTGCGAACGGCCCGACATCAAGCGTCCGGCGCGTCTCGTCGGCCGCAACGGCGACACTCCGGCCCGGTATCGCCGCGAGGCGTTCGGTCAACCGACGCTCGCGATCGCCGAACATGTGCGTACGCAAGAGGATCATAAGGCCGACACCCGCGCCCGCATGGCGGTCCCCGCGATGGATGGCATCACGTCATGTCTACGCTCCGATGATTGTTCGCGCGAATGATCAGGATCATCCTCGCGCTCCAAACATTGACAGCACGAACTTGGTCGTATCGCTCCTTCAGCGCGCAGCGACCGTGCCATCCTTCAGCTTCCGGATGGTCGTTTGCCGCCAAGACGCCGAGTCGCGCTGCCGAAGTGGGGTTCTGATGAAGAATGGTTCCTTCAAAGCCACGCGGCCCCGCCGGGGTGTCTGTCACCGGGTCAAATAAGTTTACCCGAGGGAAGGTTCCCGCGCCACCGGGGGGATGTGCCCGATCCTGCCGATGCTACGCCCAAGGTCCGAACAGCGCACCCGCCCCAGGGTCGTCTGATCTGGATGGCCCCTCATTGCCGATTTTGCGGTACGCCCCCGCGATCCGCGTCGTCGCGATGGCGATGGACTATCGAACGTCTCGCGTGTGTCCGGACGAGCGCAGCCTCCTGCGTCGGCGCACCGCGCACCGAGATCGTAGGTGACTCCGGGCGCGATCGCGTCCATGCCCGCCCGATGCCGCACGCTTGGAAAGATCGACGGTGTCCCTGACACGCTCGCTCGCCTGGATGGGCGGCGCGCAGGCCGCGTCCCTCCTGCTCCAGTTCGCCAGCACGATCGTGCTGGCGCGACTGCTCACCCCGCTCGAGACCGGGATCTACGCGGTGGGCGCCGCGACCGCCGGGGTCCTGTCGATCCTCCAGGCCTTCGGTCTCCAGGGCATGATCGTGCGGGAGCGCGAACTGACCCGCGACATCGAGGCCACCGCTTTCACGGTCAACGCGCTCATCTCGATCGCGCTCGCGCTCGCGATCGCGGCGGCCGGGCTGTTCGGGAGTAGCTTCCTGCACAATCCCGGTGTTGGGCGCGTGCTCCGGGTGCTCGCGCTCGGGGCCCTCTTCGGCATCGTCACCTTCCTCCCGACCGCGAAGCTCGAGCGTGAGGGACGGTTCAAGGCGATCTCCGTGGTCCAGACCGCGAGCGGTGTCATCAATACCGTCTCCACCATCCTCCTCGCGTCGCTCGGGTTTTCCTACATGAGCATCGCCTATGCAGGCCTCGGGAGCGGGCTCGCTTACGCCGTCATGATCAACATCGCCGGGCGCGAGCATGTGCGCTTCCGGGTGAGCCGGCGCGCCTGGCGTCCGGTTGCAAACTACGGGCTCCAGATGCTCGCGGTTTCGGGTGTCAACTCCGTCGCGCTTCGTCTGTCGGACGTGGCGCTCGGGCGCATCCAGGGTCTGAGCGCCCTGGGCTATTACAGCCGCGCCGGAGCTCTCAATGGGCTTCTGTGGTCGAACATCCACATGGTGATCGGACGCGTCGTGTTCGTGGACTACGCGCGACTGGTCCGGAACGGCCTCCCGCTTCGCGAGCGCTACATGCAGACCGTGGAGGTCGTCACGGCCGTTCTATGGCCGTCTTTCGCGGGGTTCGCACTGCTCGCCGCCCCATTCATCCGGACCGTCTACGGCGAACGCTGGGTGCCCGCCGCACGACCGCTCGCGATGCTGGCCATCGCTTCGATCATCCTCGTCTCGATCACCATGACGTGGGAGTTGTTCACCGCGACCGGCCGACTGCGCGAGCAGACCCGGATCGAGTTCATCCGATCGAGCATTTCGGTGCTGCTGTTCACCGGTGGCTGCACGATCAGCCTGACGGCCGCCGCAGCGGCCCGGATCGCCGAAGCGGTGATCGCGCTGCTCATCTACCGCCCGCACCTCAATCGCATGACGGACACCGCGCTGGCCGATTTCCTGCCGATCTACGGACGGAGCGCACTCCTGACGATCGCCGCTGTCGCGGCACCTGCGCTCCTCATGACGCACTACCGCTTCGCCGCCTCGACGCCGCTGCCGCTGGTCGTCGCATCGATCGCAGCGGGCGCGATCGGCTGGTGCGCGGGCCTGGCCCTTCTTCGCCATCCGATCCTTGCGGAGGCGACACCCCTCCTCCGCAAGCTCCGCCGGCAACCCGCCCGGAACGACTGAACGATCGTTGTACGCGTGAGCGCCCGTTTCGGAGAGAAAACCGGCCGTGCGCGCCGGCGCCAGACCGAACCGCACGCGAACGAGTGAATGAGGCATCGAGGTCGCAGCCACGCGGCATCGCGGACGGGGCGAGGTGACGCCTTTTGATTTTTCGGGCAGGGTCCGCGACCGTTCGCCACCTGCCTCGCGGGTTCGGTTGTTATCACTAAGCAACCGAACGCTGCTCCGCCGATCCGAGGATTGATCGCCGCATGTCCGTCAAGACAGCCCGCTTGATCGCGTTTTATCTGCCTCAATTTTTCCCGATTCCGGAAAACGACGCATGGTGGGGACCAGGCTTCACGGAGTGGACCAACGTCGCGAAGGCCAAGCCGCTGTTCCCGGGCCATTGGCAGCCGCACATCCCGGCCGATCTCGGTTTCTACGATCTCCGCGTGCCGGAAACCCGCGCGGCGCAGGCCAAGCTCGCGCGAGATGCCGGTGTCGAGGGTTTCGCTTACTGGCACTACTGGTTCGGCAACGGGAAACGCATCCTGGAGCGCCCGTTCAACGAGGTCCTCGAGAGCGGCGAGCCGGACTTCCCCTTCTGTCTGGCCTGGGCCAATCAGTCCTGGACCGGGATCTGGCACGGTCTTTCGAACCAGACGCTGATGGAACAGACCTATCCCGGGGTAGAGGACGCGGAGCGCCACTTCGCGTGGTGCCTCCAGGCGTTCCGCGATCCGCGTCACATGTGCGTGGAGGGAAAGCCGATCTTCATCGTCTTCGCGCCGCACGATTTGCCGTCCACCACCGAGTTCGCGTCGGAATGGCGCCGGATGGCCGAGCAGGCCGGCCTTCCGGGGCTTTTCCTGGTCGCGATCACCAACGTGTATAAGGAGGGCGTCGATCTCTACCGAGACGCCATCTTCCAGCCGTTCGACGCGGTGACGCCGCTCGCCCCGCAGGATTACCTCGACGGCCCGGGCAAGCGCGATCGCCGCGACTGGCGCCGACGCATTCGCGAGATCGACATCGGCCGCTTCGATCGTCTCAAGGCGGGGCGACTGAAGCGACCAAGACGGATCCTCTATGCCGACGTCGTCCGTCGCGCGCTCGAAACGATGCCGCGCGAGGAACGTTTTCTGCCCTCCGTGCTTCCGAACTGGGACAACACGCCGCGCTCGACGTATCGCGGGGTGGTCTACGAGGGTGCGACGCCGGCGCTCTTCGGCGAGTATCTCCGGAAGGCCGTGAATTTCGTGCGCGACCGCCCTCCGGAAAAGCGCCTCGTTTTCCTCAAGGCGTGGAACGAGTGGGCCGAAGGGAATTACGTCGAGCCCGACACGGAATGGAAACACGCCTACCTCGAAACGATCCGCGAAGTCATCTCCTCGGCGCGGTAATGCGGACCTCCCGAGAGGGCGAGCGGTGGATCAACTGTCCACCGGCTTGAGAGACCCTGATCAGGC
>CAXUBA010000059.1:7170-14330 GCA_964249205.1 uncultured Acetobacteraceae bacterium
GTGTTCCCGTCTGCAGAAGTGCTCAGGGACTCGTTGGACCTCGCGTCGGGAAAGACGTCGGCCGGCTCGCGGGACCGCTGATCGACCGATGGACCAGCGGCTCCGAAGCCTCGGACAGCGCGATGCGTCGATCTTCTTCCGGGAAGAGCCGGGCTTCCAGCCGACGTATCAGGCGACGACCCGGCACTTCGACATATCGGAACGACAAGGCAGCGACCGCGAGCAACACGATCCAGAACGCCGCCTCTCCGACGCAAGCGGCGGCTGGACGGCCGATGTGACGGATCGTCAATGCCTCGACGCGATAGCTGAAGCCCACTAGCAGCGTGTGCCAGAGATAGATCGCATATGACCAGTGTCCCAGGGCCATGACGGGTCTTGACCCGAGAAACCTGTTGACCGGATGACTCTCAACCAGCAACGCGATCATCAGGAGAGGCACGGCGGCGACGAAGAACACGTCGGTGTCGGGAACGAAGAGCAGCGCGATCAGGCCTGCGCTGACCGTCCACACGAACCAGTCGGTGGCCGGAGCTCGAAGGTTGCTCTCTGCGAAGCGGAACGCGAGCAGACCGAGGGAGAATTCGGCAACGCACCGGATGACCGGCCAGGCGGACGCTGACCAATAGACGTCGAGCGGCCCCTGTCGCGGGAAGGTCACCGACGCCGGGGTCGGTTGCAGCGCCGCGCCGATGACAATCCCGATGCAGAATGCGGCCGGCAGCCAGATTGGCATCTTAGGTCTCACCAGCACCGCAAGAAGTACCGGGAAAAGCAGATAGGCCGCAACTTCCGTACTGACCGACCAAGATGGTCCGATGATCGAGTAGCCGAGCCCCCAACCTTGAAGCATGACGGCATTCAGAACGAAGATGCGAAGAGCACCACTCGGGTGCAAGTGCCTTTGCAGCAGAAACAAAAAAGCAATTGCGGCGAGACACAGGACGAATATGTAGAGTGGATACACGCGGGCCAGGCGACGCAGAAGAAACGCTGCGTAGCTTCGGGGAGTGACACCGGACGCGAACATGCGCCCGTATGACATGGCCATGACGAAACCGCTCAGGACGAAGAAGACATCGACCGAGAGGTAGCCGTGCTTTAGGAACTGTCTCGGGACCCAGACGACGGAATCGTAATTATGCAGGTGATAAAAGACGACGTAGCAGGCGGCAAGACCACGGACACCTGTAAGTGGCTTGAGTTCGCGCCGCCCCGGTGAGCGATGGCTCGTCGGATCGAGTGCATTCGGCATTCGGTTTCCGACCCCTCTACAGATTAGAACGCGCTGATCGACGCAGACGACGAGCACAACCGATTGCCAGGTTCAGTTCCTCACCCTCGCGTAACGGCTTGGACGCCGAGTTCCTCCGCCTTCACGATCCCCTTTTCCTCTCTCGGAAACAGCCACGCCTCGAGATCACGGATGAAGGCGCGGCCCGGCCTTTCGATCAGCCGATAAGACGTCGCAGCGAGCGTGATTAGCGCCGCCCAGAACGCGGCCTCGCCGATAACTATCGCGACCGGTCGTGGCACGTGGCCAATCACGACCGATTCCACGCGGAACGCGACCCCGAACAGCATGAAGTGCCACAGATAAATCGCGTAAGACCAGCGCCCGAGCGCGACCACGGCCGGCAAAGAGAGCACGAACGTGAAGGCATTTCGTTCCGAAAGCAGCGAGAGCAGCAGAAACGGCACGGTTACGAAGAACACAAGATCCGACCCTGGGATCAGGAGCAACATTAAGGCGAATGCCGGAACGACCAAGCCCAGCAACGGACCGGAAAGGACGCGGGGACCATGTTCGGCGACGCGATAGCTCACCAGACCGATTGTAAACTCCGCGATACAGCGGAGCAGAGGCCATGCCGAGTGGTCCCACGCGATGTCGAGCGGACCTGAACGTCCGAACGGATATCCGGGCGGGGTCGGCTGAAGCGAAGCGAGCACGACGACGCCGATCGCCAGAGCACTTGCCGACGCCGCGGCGAGGCGCGTACGGAACACGGCCGCCAGAAGAACCGGAAAGACGAGGTAGGCTGCCAACTCGGTGCTAACCGACCAGGACGGGCCATCGATTGGAGAACTCAGACCCCAGGACTGGACAAGGAGAACGTTCGCGACGAGCTGACCGGAAAACGCGAGGGACCACTCGACGGAGCCGTGCGCGAGCGCGATCGAGACTGCTAGGCTGGTCATGACGATGTAGAGCGGGTAAATGCGCGCCGCTCGACGGAGAAGAAAGGCGACATACCCGCGCCAAGTCGTTCCGTTTTCAAACATGCGCTTGTAGGACAGCGCCATGACAAAGCCGCTTAAGACGAAGAAGATATCGACGGCAAGGTAGCCGTGACGAAGCAGAATGCCGCCGCGCGAGAGTAGCGGATCCATGTAGTGCAGGTGATATGCGGCCACCCAACACGCGGCCACGCCGCGCAACCCGGTCAGCGAGTCGATCTCGCGTGTTCCTGCCATCGCGTTTGTCCAAACCTCCTACCGAGCAAGATCGACATCTCGCCACGAGGGGGACGCAAACCGGAAGCTCGTGACGAAGCGTCTTGACGCCGCTCCAATGAATTGGTGGTCGAACCCCGCCGATGTCCTACGTCACGACGCTATACCAGGGTGCCCTGTCGTTGCAAAACAAGGATCGCGGCTGTCGAGAATGGTTGCTTCAATGCCGGCAAGCGACACGCCGCCGCACAGCGCTCCAGCAAGTGGCGTGCTAGCGCGCCACGCGACGACCCGGAGAGCACTGCAGCAAGGCCAAAGCTGCGGTTCTGCTCACCCGCTTGCCGAGTGCGATACCCGGCCGCTCGACGGCGACATGCGACGCGGTCGCCAGCGCCGCCGCGATGATCGCGACAGCGAGGGTGACGATCCAGAATCCGACGACCCCAGAAAGCAGGAGACGTCTCCCAAATCCGACATGAAGCGCCGCGCTCAGGACGAAGAGGTGGAGAAGGTAGATCCCATAGCTGACATCGCCTGCGCGCCGCGCGGCGCGGCTTGTCAGCAAGCTGCCCATGTTCGCGCCCGACGCGACCAGCAGGAAGGCAAACGTCAGGAAAGTGACGGGAAGCGCCGCGTAAGTGCGTGGAAAAGCGAGTGCGAGTGCCGTCGAACCCAGCGCAAGCGCCGACCGGACCAAGTTGGAAGGCCTGTCGAAACGCACCGCGCGGAGAAGGGAGCCGGCAAGCATTCCCGACAGGAACAAGGCGAGGGCGATCGCCGGCTGCGGTGTGATGGCCCGAGTAAGAGACGCATCCGAGGCGAGCAGAGAAGCGATGAGCGCGATTGCGACAATCGGTAGGTGCGCGCGTCGAAGCCGGGCGAGCAGTGCGAGTGGTACGAGAGCGACGTAGAACTGCCACTCGAAACGGAGCGTCCAGGCGACGCCGAGCAGCAGGAACGATCGTCCTGTCCCGTCCAAATCGACTGGCTCATGCGCCCCGAACGCGAGCCAGTCGGCGGCTCGTCGTGCGACCGCTGGCCAGGAATATAATGGATGAAAACGATCTGACGCCAAGACAAGCGTGAAGAGAACAAGAACCGCAAGCAGGTAGAGCGGGCCGATTCGAAAAAGCCGTCCGATATACAGGCCGACCCAGTTCGGACGTCCTCCTTCCCGAAGAAGCATGGACCAGAACAGGTAACCCGTGATCATGAAGAACAACGCCACCGCGGTCTGGCCGACCCTGCAGGAGAGCGTGCGCGTGAAGTCGGAGACCTGGCCGTTCGCCGCGAGAATGCGAAAGAGCGTAGCGTGTGCGACCACCACGCCAAGTGCAAGGATGCCGCGAAGCCCGTCGAGTGCGTTGACGCGTTCAGGTTTGTCGCTCGGTGGTGTATCGGCAGCGGCGAATACCGGTGTCGCCATGGCAGCGTAGAATGCTATCACGAATACAAAGGGCCAGAGGAACATCGCGTAATTTCCTGCCGGCATAAATGAAACCTCATCAAGACGTCACGTCAGACTGGCGTCGTTCTTCTCGAATGTGAAGCGCCTGACGTTCTGTTGTCACAACATAACGCCTCTGTTGCCAGGGCTTCGCTTACTTTCGCTCATGATGCTCAGGGTTCGACCATCGAAATCGACCCGTTGACCACGGTCTTGATGCGCGGGCTTCACGAAAGTGTCTTCCCGCTCGACCACCTCACAAGCGCTGACACGTGCTCGCAGCCGTCAGGCTCTACGTTGTCGGTAGCTCGTGACCAGCCCAAGCGCGGTCCGGAAGAACGATCGACCGCCCGGCAGCACGAGGACAAGGATGCCGAACAGCCCGTACGAGAACATCGCCGTCGCCAGGAGCGGCACCCTGTAGCCGCTCGCGCGGATCGCGACGAGCGCTCCGCCATCGATTGCGCCCGCCACCGCGAGCATCAGCAGCGTCGTCACGAGGTCTCGCGCACTCACCGCGCCGCGACGCGCCGCCCACTGGATCGAGAGCGGGGTCTGAACCGCAATGAACGAGATCGCCGAAGCCGCCGAAACCCCGAGCGCGCCCCACCGAATGCCGACGGCGAACGACAGGACGCTCACCGCGGCGGTGACCACGGAAAGGCGCATCTGCTCCGCCGCCCGGCCTTGTGAGGTGAACAGCCATCCCATCGCGCCGAAGACCGGCGCGAAGATGCCGCCGAAGCAGATCCAGCCGAAGATCGGCCCCGCTTCGACCCATTTCGGCCCGAGCGCGAGCGCGATGACCTCGCGCGGGAACGTCGTGCACCAGAGCATCGCCGGCGCCGTCAGGATCACCGTTAGCCGGAGCATGGCGAGGAACGCGGTCCGGTAGCGGGCAGGGTCGTCGAGGCGCGAGAGCAGCGGCAGCGCGACGCGACCGACCGGCGCCATCAACTGGCTCAGTGGCTGCACGACCAGCGTGTAGCTGCGATTATACAGGCCAAGCTGCACCTTGCCGCCGAAGATGCCGACGATCATCGTGTCCGCCGTCATGCTGACGTAGGTCGCGAGGTTCACACCGGTCAGATTGGTGCCGAAGGCCAGGATCGAGCGGATCCCGGTTCCGCGCCGCGGACGGATCGGTCGCCACCCCACCACGGCCCAGGACGCGACGCCGCCCGCGAGCGTCGCCGCACCCTGGCCCGCGATCAAGGACCAGTAGCTCCAGCCGGCGAGCGCCGTTCCGACCGTCACCGCGACGTTCAGCGCTTGCGTGCCGATGTCGATCAGCGACTGGCTGGTGAACCGGAGATGGCGCGACAGCAACGCGTTCGGCACCATCGCGAGCGTTCCGAGCGCCATCAGCAGGCCGAGCACGATCGTGATCGGCACCGTCTTCGGCTCGTGGTAGATCAACCCCACGAGCGGTGAAATCGCGGCGACGAGCAGTCCGAGACCGGTGCCGAGCGCGGTGCTGATCCAGAACAGGTTCGAAACCTGCGCATCGGTGATGTCGCGCCGCTGGATGATCGCCTGCGTGAAGCCGAGATCGTTCAACGTCGAGACGAAACCGAGGATTGGCGACACCATCGCGACCAGGCCGAACGCCGCCGGACCGAGCAGGCGTCCGAGCGCCAGGGCCGAACCGAACTTGAGAACGAACTTCAGCGCCTGCGTCAGCACGGTCGCGCCCGCACCGGCGAGCGCGCGACGCTTCAGGGCCGCGTTGCTGAACGGGCTGTCGAGGAAGCCTCCCTGGTTCGTTCCCTCCGCTTCGTCGAGCCGCGGCGGCTCGTCATCGGGCGGTGAAGCGATCGGAGGATCAAGGTCCATCGACAACGGAACTCCGCGCGGAAGGCGCAGGACTTGTTAGCCTGCCCTGGCGCGTCGTGCCTATGGCACGGGCCGCACGCCTTCTGGTCTGCGCACCACCACGGCCTCAACGACGTTCGCATCGGATCACGCGCTTGCGCGTCTGCCGCATCGTGGCTGGGTCTGACGGTGATCGACACGGATCTCGCGTCACTAACAAAATAACATTGACGCTCCCTTCCGCGGCCCGCACCAACGACGGCGGACCGTCGAGGAGCGATCATGAGACCCGTCTGGTCGCTTCAGTACCTGCGTGCGTTCGCCGCCATCGGCGTCGTCGTCTTTCACGTCCTCGCCGGCACGTCGCATCCCTTCCCGCTCGGTGCGGCCGGGGTCGACATCTTCTTCGTGCTGAGCGGCTTCCTGATGTTCGCGCTGACGAGCCGCCGTCCGGTCACGCCCGGACGCTTCCTGCTCGACCGAATCACCCGCATCGTGCCGCTCTACTGGATCGCGACGCTCATCATTTTCGCGGCCGCCTGGTCCACCCGCGACGGGATCTATCTCGTGGGCCGGTCGCCGACGCTGCTGATCCAGTCGTTGTTCTTCCTGCCGCGCGGCGCAGCGGCGGCGGACGGGATCGCCTATCCGACGCTGTTCGTCGGCTGGACGCTCGATGCCGAGATGTTCTTCTACGTCCTGTTCGCACTCGCGCTGATGCTGACCGGATCGCCGTCACGACGGATCGTTCTGATGTCCGTAGTCTTCGGGGGCCTGGTCGCCGCCGGGATCGTCCTCCGGCCAGCGGATCGCACGCTGAGCTCCGACACCAACCCGATCATCCTCGAATTCCTCGAGGGCGCATGGATCGGCGCCCTGTTCGCCGCGCGCGATGCCGGTCAGGCGAGCGGGCGGACCCTCGCGCTCGGTCTCGCGGCGGTCCTCGCGGTCCCGTTCGTCCTGCACGGGCTGCCGCGGTCCTCCTGCGCCTTTCTCGCGGTCGCGTTGGTCGTGTCGGCGCTCGTCCTCGAGCGTGCCGCGCCGGTTCCGAAGATCGCGCCGCTTCGCTTTCTCGGCGACGCCTCCTACTCGATCTACCTCTTCCAGATCTTCGGCTTCCGGCTGGCGGACTTCGCCCTGATCCATGCGGGTTCGGCGCTCCGCCTGCCGCTCGGACCGGTCGTGCGAAGCGTTGCCGAGTTCGGCCTTGCGGTCGGCCTCGGATGCCTGGTTCACGTCGTCATCGAACGCCCGCTTCTCGTCGAAACTCGCCGGGCCATCGGCCGGATCGCGCAGGTGCCGATTGGGATCGCGAAGACGTCCTGAGCGATCCAACGTCGCGGCGCCGGCGAAGATCAGGCAAGATCCGCGGCGGCCCGGATAGGCTCGGCCCGTCTCAGACGCGGCCGTGCCCGCGACCGACCGCCTCGGCCGCTCCCGG
>CAXUBA010000060.1:0-14299 GCA_964249205.1 uncultured Acetobacteraceae bacterium
CCGCGCGCACGATCGGCTTCACCTTCTCGGGCCAGACCGTCGGGAGCGCGATCGCGGCGCCGATCGTCGGTCTGCTCATGCTCGCCTACAGCTGGCGGGTGGCCTTCCTGCTGACCGGGCTCGCGGGCCTCCTCTGGGTGGTCGCGTGGCGCGTCCTGGTCACCGACCTGCCGCAGCAGAACGCCCGCGTCGGACAGGAGGAGGTCTCGATGGTGGCGGCGAGCCGCGCTGTCCCGGTGGTGCCGCCGTCCGACCGCGCCCTGCCGCTCGGGCGCTATCTTCTCCGCGCGAGCACGCTCTCGCTCGGCCTCGGCATGTTCGCCGTCAACTACACGCTCTACATCTTCCTCTCCTGGCTGCCGAGCTATCTCACCGGCGCGCTCCACATGAACCTGAAGCAGATGTCCTTCGTCGCCGCCATTCCTTGGACGTGCGGGTTCGTCGGCTACGTTGTTGGCGGCATCGTCGCCGACGCGCTCTACCGCCGCGCCTCCGACCGCTTGTTCGCGCGCAAGCTCACCACGATCGTTCCGCTGGCGCTCGCGGCGGCCGCGCTGATCGCGGTGAACGCGGCGCACGGCGCGGTCGTCGCGGTGGCGCTGATCGCCGCGGCGGTCATGCTGCTGACCAGCTCGGTGCAGTCATGCTGGGCGACGATCCACGAGCTAGTCCCCGAGACCCGGGTGGGCGCGGTCAGCGGCTTCATCCACCTGCTGAGCAACATCTCCGGGATCGTCGGGCCGATCGTCACCGGGCTCGCGGTGCAGTATCTCGGCGGCTACGCCAGCGCCTTCGCGATCGCCTCGACGCTGGCGCTGGCGGGAGTGTTGGCGATGAGCGTGTTCGTCCGTCGCCCGACATCGCCGGCGATGCTTCATGCCGTTCCGTCGGCACGCGTGTGATCCGGCCTACCGGCGGGACGAGGCGGCTCGCAAACGTCCCGCAGGAATCAAGGGCAGCGGCTCGATCCGCCCGACCATGAACAGGTAGGCCGCCGCGCCGACCACGCACAACCCGCCCGCGGCCATCAGCGGAATGGCGAACGAGCCGTGGGTGATCGTCAGCATCACGCCGGTGAAGCTTGTCGTCACCACGCCGGCGAGATTGGAGGCGAAGTTCTGGATCCCGCCGATCGACCCGACCTGCGCCCGTGTCGGCGCGACGTCGCCGGGAAGCGACCAGATGCTGGCCGCGGTGAAAGCGAGCGCCGCGTAGGAGAGCGCGAACACGGCCAGCGCCATCCAGGCAGCCGGCACCAGCGCCGCCAGCGTGATGCTCGACGAGACCAGCATGCCGCCGATCAGGCAGGTCTTGCGGGCGGCGGTTAGGCTCCAGCCGCGGGCGTACAGCCAGTCCGAGGTGAACCCGCCGAGCCATCCGCCCGGCACGGCGATCAGGCCGGGGATCAGGCCGAACACGCCGAACTGCTTGAGCGAGAAATGCCGGGCCGAGATCAGGTAGGTCGGAAACCAGGTGATGAAGAAGTAGATCGCGAAGTTGAGGCAGAAGAACCCGATCATCATGCCCCAGATGGTGCGGTAGCGGAACAGCGACACCCATCGCATCGGCGCCTCGTCCGCCGGGGCGGTGGCGCGGCTTTCCTCCATTTCGCGGAGCGCCGCCGCGGTCACGTCCGGATGGTGCTCCGGCTTGCGGTAGACGAGCAGCCAGCCCGCGATCCAGACGAAGCCGAGCAGCCCGGTCACCACGAAGGACGTGCGCCAGCCGAACGATCCCACCAGCCACGCGCAGAGCGGGATCGCGACGAGGTTGCCGACGCGCGACCCGGAATCGAAGACCGAGGACGCCAGCGCGCGTTCGTGGGACGGCATCCAGCGCGACACCACGCGCGCGCAGGATGGATAGCCTCCGGCCTCGCCGGCGCCGAGCAGCAGACGCAGCCCGAACATCGTCGAGACCGAGTTCGCGACCGACATCAGTCCTGTGAACAACGACCACCAGCCGACCGCGAGCGGGAACACGAGACGGGCGCCGAAGCGGTCGGCGAGCCAACCCGCCGGAAGCTGCATCAGCGCGTAGGTCCAGAAGAACGAGCCGAGCAGGAAGCCCATCGTCGTGTCGCCGACATGCAGGTCGTGCCGGATGCTGGGCGCGGCGACCGCGAGATTGGCCCGGTCGGTGTAGTTGACGGCGAGCGCCGCGAAGCACAGCCACACCATCACCCACCGTGCGCGCGGCATCAGCGTCCGTGGCGGAGCAGTGGATGGCATCGTGGCGACGCTCGACATGGTTTCCCCCGATCAGAGGCGCTTCGGCGCCGTTCTTGTCCGGGCGCTCAGGCGCCCTTCTGGAAGCGCGCCTCCACGGCGCGAAGATAGGCCTCCCGTAAGGGAGCGAGATCGTCCTGTCAGAGTGTCACAAGCGCCGCCCGGTCGCCACGCTCCAGCGCCCCGATCATCGCCTCGTGCTCGTCCCGCGGCCGCAGCAGATGCGGGCGGCTCGTCGCCGAGAAGAAACGGGCGCCGTGCACCTTCTGCGCCGCCCCGCGGATCAGGTTCGAGAGGTAGGGGTTGCCGCAGAGGGAGAGCAATCGGTCATGAAAGGCCAGGTCCGCGCGGACGCGCCGCGCGGATCATGGGCCGCGACGGCGCCCGCGTGGGCGTCCTGGAACGCGCGGAGCGCCGCGAGCGGCAGGCGGCCGGCCGGTAGCCTGATCTGCTCGGCGGCGAGCCTTTCGAGCGCCTCGCGGTCCGTGTCGATCTGCCGTACCACGTCGGGTTCCAGCAGGACCACGGTCGCGCCCTGGTTCGGGACCCGCTCGACGAGGCCCATCCGCTCGAGCTCGGACAGCACCTCGCGGACAACGTGCTCCTTGCACGCGAACTGCGCCGTCAGCCGGTCCTCCGGCAGCGCTCACGCGGCATCAGCCATCCGAGCACGATCTGTTCCTCGAGGGCGGCGACGATCTCGCGCACCTGCGCGGACGCGGGCGGTCGCCCAGGGATCGGGTCGGTGTCCTCGCCCTCGCTCATGCCGAAGCCGGCCGAGCGACGGGCGCAGTCGCCGCCGGTGGCGGCACGAAGGACGCGAAGTCGCAGCCGCCATCCGCCTGCAGCACCTCGTTGTCCCAGAGGCGCCGGTAGCCGCGAAGCGCGTCGGGCGACCCGCCGGGAGCTGCCTGATCCCGCCGGCGCGCGGCGAGCACGTCATCGTCGAGCAGCACGTCGATCCGCCGCGCTTCGGTGTCGAGCCGGATCGTGTCGCCGGTCCTGACGAGCGAGAGCGGGCCGCCGGCGGCCGCCTCCGGCGAGACGTGCAGGACGATCGTGCCGAAGGCGGTGCCGCTCATGCGGGCGTCCGAGATCCGCACCATGTCCTTGACCCCGGCGCGCATCAGCTTCTTCGGGATCGGCAGGTAGCCGGCTTCCGGCATGCCCGGCGCTCCCCTGGGGCCGGCGTTCTGCAGGACGAGAACCGTGTCGGCCGTCACCGGCAGGGCCTCGTCGTCGATGCGCGCGGCGAGGTCGGCGAGGTCGGCGAACACCAGCGCCGGACCCGTGTGCTGGAGCAGCCGCTGGTCGGCCGCGCATTGCTTGATGAGGGCGCCGTCCGGCGCGAGATTGCCGCGCAGCACCGCCATCGCGCCGGACGGGTAGAGCGGGGAGGCGAGCGGCCGCACCACGGACTGCTCGAACGGCGCGTCGCCGTCATCGATCTCGGCGCCCAGCGTGCGGCCGGTGACCGTGAGGCAGTCCAGCGACAGCATCGGCCGCAGCGCGCGCAGGATCGGCCGGAGCCCGCCGGCCCGATGGAGGTCCTCCATGTAGCCCTGTCCGGTCGGCTTGAGGTCGACCAGCACCGGCGTCTCCCGGCCGAGCCGGTCGAAGCCGTCGAGGTCGACCCGGATGGCGGCGCGCCCGGCGATCGCGGTCAGGTGGATCAGCGCGTTGGTCGAGCCGCCGACCGCCAGCACCGTCCGCAGCGCATTGGTGACCGCCGCCGCGGTCACGATCCGGTCCGGGGTCAGCCGCTCGGCCGCGAGGGCGACGGCGCGAGTCCCGGTCTGCTCCGCGTGCCGGCTCCTCGCGGCGAGGACGGCCGGAATCGCGGCGCCCCCCGGCAGCATCATGCCGAGTGCCTCGGCGGCGAGCGCCATCGTGCTGGCCGTCCCCATGACCGAGCACGTGCCGATCGTCGGCGCGAGCTCGTCGTTCACGGCGGCGATCGCCGCCGCGTCGATCGCGCCGCCCCGGTACTGCGCCCAGAACCGCCGGCAGTCGGTGCAGGCGCCGAGCCGTTCGCCGCGCCAGCTCCCGGCGAGCATCGGGCCCGTCACCAGCAGGATCGCGGGAACGTTGGCGCTCACCGCACCCATCAGCAGCGCGGGCACCGTCTTGTCGCAGCCGCCGATCAGCACCACGGCGTCCATCGGCTGCGCTCGGATCATCTCCTCCGCGTCGATCGCCATCAGGTTCCGCAGATACATGCTGGTCGGCGAGGCGAAGCTCTCCTGGATCGAGATCACCGGGAAGGCGACGGGGATCCCGCCGCTCAGCATCACGCCACGGCTCACCGCCTCGATCAGGTCGGGAACGTTCCGGTGGCAGGCGTTGAACCCGGACCTTGTGTCCACGATGCCGATCACCGGCCGCTCGAGCGCGTCGTCGGTGTAGCCGAGCGCCTTGATGAAGGCCTTGCGCAGGAATACCGAGAACTCGGCGTCGCCATACTGGGCAAGGTTCCGCCGCATGCCGGTCTGTCTCGCGGTGTCGCGCGCCGGCTCCGGGGTGTCGCTCATCGCCCGCCTGCTGCTGTCCCGGTCGACCATAGCGTCGACCGGATCGTTGACAATCTCGCCGGCGCCGCCGGACGTGGCCGCTCCGCGCGTCGGGCGCCACGCGGGTCCGCCGGTGGTAACGACCTCGTCCCGCCACACGTCGGACGCGGCAAGAGAGCGCCCCGCTCATGCGTCGATCTCATGACGCGAGACGTTCGGATCGGCCGTTCGGGCGCCGCGTGCCGTCATGCCGCTGACCGGTCTTCGCGGCGCGGCAACGCTCACGGGTCCGGACGTCGGCACCCTCCCGTCGCTCGACGACCGGGTGTCGCGCCGGCTGATGCCGATCCTGTTCCCGAGCGACATCGCCGCCTATCTCGACCGCGTGAACGTCGGCTTCGCCAAGCTGCAGATGCTGACCGACCTCCGGATCAGCGACGCCGCCTGGCTGAGCGCGCCTGAGAAGACGCAGCTCGCGGCCGCCCTCGAAGGCGAAGCGGCCGCAAGACGGCCGTGGCGCTCCGGTCCGTCTTCACCAGCGCGCGCGTCTGGCTCTGCTGCGCGATCCTCTTCGGCATCGTGATGGGGTCGTATGCGATCGGCTTCTGGCAGCCGACGATCATCCGGCAGACCGGCGTCCGCGATCCGTTCTTCATCGGCCTGCTCACCACCGTGCCCTACACGCTGGCGCTCGTGTCGATGATCGCGACCGGGCACCACGCCGACCGGACAGGCGAGCGGCGCTGGCATGTCGCCCTGCCGGTGCTCCTCGCCGCATGCGGCTTCCTGCTCTGCACGGAGGGCGGGCGCGAGTACGCGGCTGGCGATGACCGGCCTCGTGCTGGCGGTCGGTTTTCTCAAGACCGAGACCGGTACCCTCGGCTCCGGGCTTGTTCCTGGTGGCGGCTTGCCTCGTCGCGTCCGCGCTGCTGATCCTGTTCGCGATCCCGGGGCGGCTCGTCGACCGCTGAAGCCGGCTCCGGACGCGAAGGAGAGCGCGATGGCATCGAACGAGCCTGTCCGGGTCCTCACCCTCGGCGACATGGACCCCGACGTGGACGCGGCGCTGCGCGCGCGCTTCGAGCTCGTCGAAGCCGCCGACGCGGCGGCCGTCGGGCGCGACGAGACCGTCCGGGCCATCGTCACCCGCGGCCGCACGCCGATCGACGCCGCGTTGCTGGACCGCCTGCCCGCGCTCGAGACGGTCGCGACGATCTCCGTCGGTTACGATTCCATCGATGTGGCGGAGGCGCTCCGGCGCGGCATCGTCGTCAGCCACACGCCGGACGTGCTGAACGACGAGATGGCCGACTTCACGGTCGGCCTGCTCCTCGCGACGCTCCGGAGGCTGCCGGCCGCCGAGCGCCACCTGCGCGAGGGACGCTGGCGCGGCGGGCAGGACTTTCCGCTCTCGCCGTCGCTCCGCGGACGGACGATCGGGATCGTCGGCATGGGCCGTATCGGCACGGTGATCGCTCGCCGGCTCGAGGGCTTCGACGTGCCGATCAGCTACTTCGCGCGCAGTCCGCGCGAGACCTCGTCGCACGCCTACCACGACAGCCTGCTGTCGCTCGCGCGCGCGGTCGACACGCTGATCGTCGTGCTGCCGGGCGGCCCAGCGACGCGCCATGCGATCGACGCCGCCATCCTGTCGGCGCTCGGACCGGACGGCGTCCTGATCAACGTCGCCCGCGGCTCGGTCGTCGACGAGGCGGCGCTGATCGAGGCGCTCCGGCGCGGCGACATCCTGGCCGCTGGCCTCGACGTCTTCGCGGACGAGCCGCGCGTGCCGGACGCGCTTCTCGCCCTCGATCAGGTCGTCCTGCTGCCGCACGTCGGCACGGCGACCCACCATACGCGCGGCCGGATGGGCCAGCTCGCCGTCGACAACGTCGCGGCATGGTTCAACGGCCGCGACGTCCTGACGCCGATCCCGGAATGCGCGGGGAGCGGCATCCGGCGCCGCCCGGCCTGACCCCGAAGCCCTGCCACCCGAAGCCCTGCCACAAGGACAGACGATGCCGCTCGATCACACCGCCCGCGGGGTCTTCCCGATCGCGCCGACGCCGTTCCACGAGGACGGCCGGATCGACGTCGCCTCCATCGCGCGATTGACGGCCTTCTACCGTGACATCGGCAGCGACGGGATGACGGTGCTCGGCGTGCTCGGCGAGGCGCCGAAGCTCGACGCCGCGGAAGCGCTGGAGGTGGCGCGCTGCTTCATTAGGGCAGCCGGTCCGCTGCCCGTGATCGTCGGCGTGTCGGCGCCGGGCTTCGCCGCCATGCGGAGCCTCGCGCACGCCGCGATGGAGGCGGGCGCGGCCGGCGTGATGATCGCGCCGCCGAACACGCTCCGGACCGACGACCAGATCGCGACCTACTACCGCGGCGCCGCGGAGGCGATCGGCCCCGGCATCCCGTGGGTGATCCAGGACTACCCGCTCAACTTCTCGGTGGTGATGGCGCCGGGCGTGATCCGCCGCATCGTCGACGAGAACGGATCCTGCGTGATGCTCAAGCACGAGGACTGGCCCGGCCTCGAGAAGATCAGCGCGCTCCGGGCCGCCGAGGCGGACGGCGCGGGCCGGCCGATCTCCATCCTGTGCGGCAATGGCGGCCTGTTCCTCGATTTCGAGACCGAGCGCGGCGCCGACGGCGCGATGACCGGATACGCGTTCCCCGACATGCTGGTCGACGTGGTGCGCTGGCAGGCGGCCGGACGACGCGACGACGCACACGACCTGTTCGACGCCCACCTGCCGCTGCTCCGCTACGAGCAGCAGCTGGGTGTCGGGCTCGCGGTGCGGAAATACGTGATGGCGCGGCGCGGCCTGATCGCGTCCGACACGCAACGCAGCCCGGCCGCACGGCTCGGTTCCACCGCCCGCGCCGAAGTGGACTACCTGCTCAGCCGTCTCGCGACCCGGGACGCGCGGGCGGCGCGCTGAACGGAAGCGCCCACGCGTCAGCCCGGCCGCCCGAGCGCCTCAAGCCCCGCCGCCGCGTAGGCCCGCCGCGTCTCCGGGTCGTCGAGCAGGGCCAGGAAGCGCCGCGCCGCCTCGGCGCGCGGCGTGCCGGCGAGCAGCGCGCCCGAGAACACGGCGGCGGTGCCGAGCGGCTCGGGCAGGCTGCCCACGATCTCGACGCCGGACACCGCCATGAGCTCGCTGATCTGCTGCACCGCGATGTCCGCCTCGCCGGCGGTCAGCCGCTCGGCGGTGAAGCCGGCCGGGATGACCGTGGCGCGCGCGTTGATCTCGGCGGCGATCCCGAGCCGTTCGATCGCGGCCGCGAAATGGATGCCGCTCGCGCCGCCCCGCGAGTAGGCGACCGAGCGGGCCGCGACCAGCGTCCGCACGGCCGCATCGAGCGTCCCGATGTCGGGGTGCGGCGCGCCACGCAGCACCGCGATCCCGATGCGTGAGCGCACGAGGTCGATCCGGCTCGAAGGGTCGATGATGCCGCTCCCCGCCAGCCGGTCGATCGCCTCGGCGGTCACGACGAGCAGGTCCGCGCGTTCGCCTGCTTCAAGCCGGTTCATGAGCACGCTGGTCGGGGCCCAGTCCACCTCGACGCGCACCCGGCCTTCGGCCTCGAAGCGCGGCAGGACCGCCTCGTCGACGGGCTTGCGGATCACCAGCGCCATCATCGCCCGAAGTACGCCGTTCCCGGCCGGATCCGTCATCGTCCGGTCCTCCCCGCTCGCATCGGCCTCAAGCCGGGACACGCCGCACGAAGTCCGGCGTCAGCTCGTCGAGCCGGTTCACCCCGAGCAGCGCCATGTCGCGATGGATCTCGTCCTTGAGGATGGTCATCGCGTGCAGCACGCCGGGCACGCCGCCGATCGCCGCCGCGAAGAGCAGGGGACGTCCGACCAGCACGAAGTCGGCGCCGAGCGCGAGCGCCTTCAAGACGTCGGTGCCGCGCCGGATGCCGCTGTCGACCACGACCTTCATGGCCCGCTTCTCGCTGCCGAGTTCGGCCAGGACGTCGAGAGGAGCCGGCGCATAGTCGAGCTGCCGTCCGCCATGGTTCGAGAGAATGACCCCGTCGGCGCCGCAGTCCCGCGCGCGGACGGCATCGGCGACCGTGACCAGGCCCTTGACCAGCAGGTTGCCAGGCCAGCGCCGGCGGATCGCCTCCAGGTGACGCCACGTCAGCCGGTCGCGCGCCGTGGTGTTGCGCAGCGCCCGCGACATCATCGGCGGCCCGCGTTCGGCTTCCGTGTTCTCGAAATGCGGCGCGCCGTGCAGAAGGCAGGTGCGCGCGACGACGCCGAGCAGCCAGCGCGGGTGCAGCGCGCTCTGCACGGCGACGGTCGGCGTGACCCGGATCGGCATGCTGAAGCCACTCCGGATGTTGTGCTCGCGGTTGCCGAGCACCGGCGTGTCCGCGGTCACGACGAGCGTTCGGTACCCGGCCGCCTTGACCCTGTCGACCAGTCGGTCGATGCGCGGCTGGTCGCCCGCCAGATACGCCTGAAACCATGCATCGGGATTGCGCGCGATCACGTCCTCGAGGCTGATCAGCGCCGACGCGCTGAGGATCATCGGGACGCCCATCCGCGCGGCCGCTTCGGCGAGCACAAGGTCACCGCGGTAAGCGACGAAGGCGGCGCCGCCGAGAGGCGGCACGCCGAACGGCGCGCGATAGGTGCTGCCGAACAGCGTGACCGACTGGTCGCGGGCCGCCGTGTCGACCATCATTCGCGGGTGGAAGCTATAGCGCTCGTAGGCGGCGGAGGCCGCACGCATGGCGGCTCCGGTCTCGACGCCGCCGGCGACGTACTGGAAGATCATGTGCGGGAGATGGCGTCGCGCGTGGCGTTCGAAGTCGCCGAGCGCGAGCAGGTCGCGGAACCGGAAGGGAGTCGCCCGTGCGCTCCGCTTCACGCTCGTCTCGAAGTTCTCGGCCGACGTGATGCCCGGAACCGCGCCGTCTTCGGTGGTGGCCGACATGATGCTCCTTGCCCCTGGCGGAAACCGCCTTGGATCAACGCGTCACGACCGTCCACTTTCCCGCGTCGCGCGCCATGCCGCTCCAAAGAAGATCGCGCATGACCTGCCGCATCGTCCTGCTTCACGCAACCGCGGTCGCCATGGAGCCGATCCGGTCCGCCTTCGCGTCGCGCTGGCCGGAAGCCGAAACGGTCAACCTGCTCGACGACGGGTTGACGATCGATCGCGCGCGGGAAGCCGAGCTCTCGGAGGCGACCATCGATCGCTTCGTCCGCTTCGGACTCTACGGGCAGAGCCTCGGAGCCGCCGGCATCCTCGTCACGTGCTCGGCGTTCGGGCCGGCCATCGACCGTCTGTCGGCGCGTTGCCTCATTCCGGTTCTGAAGCCGAACCAGGCGATGTTCGAGGCGGCGGCGGCGTATGGTACGCGGATCGGCATGCTCGCGACCTTCGCGCCTTCCGTCCCGACGATGACGATCGAGTTCGACCAGTTCGTCGCCGAGAGCGGTCGCCCTGCGACCCTCGAGACGATCCTCGTGGACGGCGCGATGGATAAGCTCCGGCGCGGCGACGTCGACGCGCACAACCGGCTGGTCGCCGCGCGCGCGCCCGCGCTCGCTCACTGCGACGCGATCATGCTCGCGCACTTCTCGACCGCCCGCGCCATCGCCGCGGTCCAGGCGGCAATCGCGGTCCCCGTCCTGTCCGCTCCGGACCTTGCGGTGGATCGGATCCGCGCGCTGGTCACCGGCGCGGCGGCGGCCTGACCGGTGCCGACGCTCCGCTTCGCCTATGTCGGCTGCTTCACCACGGCGGCGCGGGGGGCGCGCGACGACGGCATCGGCGTCCACGCGATCGATCCCGCAACCGGAGCGTGGACGCCCATCCAGCACCTGGCCGGCCTCGTGAACCCGTCCTTTCTCGCCCTCGCGCCAGACCGGCGGACGCTCTACGCCGTCCATGGGGACGCCGACACCGCGAGCGCGTATGCGATCGACGAGGAAAGCGGCCGGCTCCGTCCGCTCGGCCACGCGACGAGCGGCGGCACCAACGTCGTCCACCTGGCGATCTCCCCGGCCGGCCGACACCTGATCGTCGCCAACTATGCGTCCGGCTCAGTCGCCGTCCTGCCGATCGGCGACGACGGCGCGCTGGACCGCTTCAGCTTTCGCGCATCGATGCCGGGCTGCCCCGGGCCGCACCGCCTCGAGCAGGCGGGCTCGCACCCGCACCAGATCCTGTTCGATCCGTCCGGCCGCTTCGTGCTGGTTCCGGACAAGGGCCACGACGGTGTCGCCGTCTTCGCCTTCGACGAGGCGCGGGGCACGCTCGAACTCGCCTCCGTGATGCCGTCGCGGCCCGGCGCCGGGCCGCGCCATGCGGCATTCCACCCCGACCGGCCGGTATGCTGGGCGCTGAACGAGCTCGACTCGTCGGTAACGACGTGTCGGTGGGCCGCCGCCGGCCAACTCGAACCGATCGACGTCATCTCGACGCTTCCGACCGGCTTCTTCGGCGCCAGCACCGCCGCCGCGATCGTCGCCGCGAAGGGCGGGCGCTTCGTCTACGCCTCCAATCGCGGACACGACAGCGTCGCCGCCTTCCGAACGGACGACCGGGACGGCCGCCTCCGGCCGCTCGGCTGGACGCCTGCCCCGGGGCGGGCTCCGCGCTTCATGGCCGTGCACGACGAAGCGCTCTTCGTCGCGAGCGAGACCGACGATCTGATCGGCCGTTTCCTGCCCGGCGAAGACGGAACCCTCCGCCCGGAGGGCGACGTCGTCCGGTCGGGAAGCCCGGTCACGATCGCCTTCGCCTAGACCCGCCCGAGCTCACGCGTCCGGCGAGGCGGCCCGGAACCGGACATCCAGCAGGTCCTCGAAGACCCGGATCATGGCACCCTTGTCTTCCCCGCCATGGCCGCGCCGGAGTGCCGTCTGGTAGGTCGCGGTCGCGGCGGCCAGCACGGGCATGGGGACGCCGAGCCGGGCCGAGAGCGACGCGCCGGCGACGAGGTCCTTGTAGGCGGCCGCCATCGGATAGCCGTCGGTGAAACGGCCGCGCAGCATGCGCGGAACGAAGAACTCCGAGGCGTGACTCCGGCCCGTGCCGGTGTTCACGACTTCGCCCATCTTCGCGGGATCGAGGCCGAGAGCTGCGGCGAACGGCAGCAGCTCGGCCAGCGCGGCCGCGTTGATGTCGAACAGGAGCTGGTTGACCAGCTTGGCCGCCTGACCGCTGCCGGACGGCCCCATGTGGAGGATCGTCCGACCGATCCGCCGCAGGAGCGGCACGGCGCGCGCGAACGCGTCCGGCTTGCCGCCGCACATGATCGTCAGGCTCCCGTCGATCGCGCGCGCTTCCATGCCGGACACGGGCGCATCGAGGAACGCGATGTCCCGCGTTTCGAGGGCCTCGCCGAGCGCGAGCGTTTCGGCGTGATCGGTCGTCCCGAGATCGACCACCAGCGTGCCCGCCGGGAGAAGCGGCGCGAGCCCATCCTCCCCGAGCAGCACCGAGCGCACCGCCTCCGCGTCGGGGAGGCACAGGAACACGACTGCGGCGCCGGCGAGATCCGCCGGCCGCGTGGTGACGACCGCCCCGCGGGCTCGGAACCCGTCCAGGCCGCGCCCGCTCCGGCTGCACGCCGTGAGCTCCTCGCCGTCGCGGAGGAGGTTGAGCGCGATCGGACGCCCCATCTGGCCGAGCCCGACGAAACCGAGACCCATCGCGTAACCGCCTTCCCGGCCGTCTTCAGGACGAGCGCGTCTCCCGCAGGTAGCGGGCCCGAGTGTCGTCGTCCATCGGGTACAGGCCGGGCAGCGGAACGCCCTTCTTCACTTCGCGCATGATCCAGTTCTCGACGTGCTCCTGCTCGGCCGCCTCGGCGAGCACCTCGTCGAGGATCGCGGCCGGCACGAGGACGGCGCCGTCCCCGTCGAGCGACACCACGTCGTCCGGAAAGACCGCGACGCCGCCGCAGCCGATCGGCCTCTGCCAGTCGACGAAGGTCAAGGCGCTCACCGACGGAGGAGCCGCCGCACCGCGGCTCCAGACCGGCAGGCCGGTGTCCCGGACGCCCTTGACGTCGCGCAATGCGCCATCCGTCACCAGGGCGGCCACGCCGCGCTCACGCATCCGGCCGCACAGGATGTCGCCGAAGATCCCGGCGTCGGTGTTGCCCATCGCGTCGACCACGGCGACGCAGCCGGCCGGCATCGCCTCGATGGCGGCCCGGGTGGAGACCGGAGACGCCCACGAGGCCGGGGTCGCAAGGTCCTCGCGCGCCGGAACGAAACGGAGCGTGAAGGCGCGACCGACCACGCGTGGGATCCCCGCGTCGAGCGGACGCGTGCCGCGCATGAAGACCTGCCGCAGGCCGTGCTTCAGCAGCACGGTCGTCAGTGTCGCCGTGCTGATCTCGCGCAGGCGCGCGAAGCGTTCCGCGTCCTCGGCCATCGCCGCGTTCTCCGTCGTCAAAGGCTCTGGATCAGGCCGCCGTCCACTCGGATCACCCCGCCGGTCATGTAGGAGGCCCCTGTGCCGGCGAGGAAGGCAACCAGTTCGGCGTATTCCTGCGGGTCGCCGTAGCGACCGAGCGGGATCGCGGCGGCGCTTTCGGCGGCCACGTCGGCAGCCAGGCGGTTTTCGCGTCGCGCCTTCTGATCGTCGAGCGAGGCGACGCGTGCGGTCGCGATCCGGCCCGGCACGACGACGTTCACCGTCACGCCGTCGCGGGCGACTTCGCGGGCGAGGGTCTTGGACCAGCCGAGCAGCGTCAGGCGCAGCGCATTGGAGATCGCGAGGTTGGGGATCGGCACCACGACGCCGGACGAGGTGGACGTGATCACACGGCCCCACCGTCGCTGCCGCATGGTCGGCAGCACCCGGTCGGTGACCGCGATGACCGACAGCACCATCGCCTCGAACTGCGCCTGCCAGGTCGAGGCGGGTTGTCCGGCCGCCGGCGAGGGCGGTGGTCCGCCGGTGTTGTTGACGAGCACCTCGACCGGCCCAAGCTCCGCCTCGACGCGACCGACTCCGTCATCGACCTGAGCGAGATCGGCGAGGTCCCACTCGACCGGCACCGCCGTGCCGTTTCCGGCGCGGATGGACGACACCACCGCCTCCAACGGCGCCGCGCTGCGACCACAGACCGCCACGCGCGCGCCTTCGCGAGCGAGCGTGCGCGCAATCGCGCTCCCAAGCCCGCCGCCACCACCGAGCACGAGTGCCGTTCTGCCCGCGAGCCCGAGATCCATCTACTCTCCTTTCGAGTCGCACATCGCGAGGGTAGGATTGGGGGTGTCGATCGCCGATGGAACAGCCCGTCTTCCACCTAAGATTGGGTGAGCCACATGGGTTCCGCCGCCCAGACCTGAACGCGTCTAACGTTCCGACCTGTGCGGTTGCCGGATGAGGGAGAGGTGCCGGATGGCTCAAGGGTCTCGCACGCCAACGCCCTCCATACAGACAAGGGGAAGGTGACAAAGGAGCGGTCGAAATCAGCAGTTCACAAGAGGGAGCGACAATCTTCGATGGTTTCGTGTCCCCGCAACCATCTTCGCCGACATCGGACGACAACCGTATCAGCCGTGTCGCG
>CAXUBA010000061.1:0-13993 GCA_964249205.1 uncultured Acetobacteraceae bacterium
GTCGAGCGCGACGCGGCCGCTGTCGGCGCACGCGAAGCCGGCGATCACCCGGAGCAGCGTCGTCTTGCCGCAGCCGGACGGGCCGCGCAGCGCCACGCGCTCGCCGGCCGGCACGTGCAGGTCGACGCCGTCGAGCGCCGGACGCGCGTTCCAGGCGAGCCGGATCGCGGCGAGATCGAGCGTGCCCCCGGTCGCGGCGGGATCGCTCATTCGCCGGTCTTGATGCGAGTCCAGACCCGGGTCATCAGGTGGCGGAGGGCGAGCGGGCGTAGGATCGGGGTGTAGAGCGTCGCCTCGACCGCCGGCGGCGGCATGATGCCGGGATCGTCGCGGATCGCGGGCGCGAGGAGCGCGGTTGCCGCCCGATTGCCGTTCGCGACGCCGAGCGCATCGGAATTGGCGGCAATCACGGCGGGATCCATCAGGAAGTCCATCCAGCGGAGCGCGTTCGCGACGTCCGGCGCGTCGCGCGGGATCGCGATCGTGTCGATCCAGCGCTGCGAGCCTTCCCTCGGGATCGCGTAGGCGACGGCGACGCCGCGATCCGCCTCAGCGGCGCGGCGTCGCGCCTGCTCGATGTCGGTGGACCAGCCGAACACGACACAGAGGTCGCCGTTCGCGAGATCGCCGACATAACCCGAACTGTCGAACTTGCGGATGAACGGGCGGATGCGGGCGAACACGTCGGCGGCGCGGCGGATCTGCGCGGGATCGGTCGTGTTCGGATCGATGCCGAGGTAGATCAGCGCCTCCGGGATGACGTCCTCCTCGCTGTCGAGAAAGGACACGCCGCAGTCCTTGAACCGCGACACGACGGCCGGGTCGAACAGGAGGCGGAGTGAGTTCACCGGTGCGTCCGGCATGATCGCGCGCACTTTCGGGACGTCGATGCCGATACCGTCGGTGCCGGTCATCCACGGGATCGCGTAGCGGTTGCCAGGATCGGCCGCCTCCATCCGGCGCAGGATGGCGGGATCGAGGTCGTGCCAGTTGGCGAGCTTCGCGCGGTCAAGCGGCTGCAGCGCGCCGGCGCGGATCTGGTCGGCGAGATACGGCATCATCGACGGCACCACAATGTCGTAGCCGGTGTGGCCGGCCTTGAGTTTCGCGTCGAGCGTGTCGTTGTCGTCGAACGTGTCGTATCGGACGGTGATCCCGGTCCGCCGCTCGAAGGCGGGGAGGGTCGAGGGCGCGATATAGTTCGACCACGAGAGGACGTTGACGACGCCGGCCGCGTCGGCCTGGCCGCCGGCCGGAAGAAGCAGGGCGAGACATGCGGCGATCGCGCGTCGCGCACGCCCGATCGGAACCGGAACCGCCGTCGATCGCTTCAAAGCGGGAACAAGTCGCGGAACATTCACGTGATCACGATCCTGCTCATCGTCCTGATCATCCTGGCTTTCGGCGGCTTCGGCCACACGGGCTACCGGCGCGGTTGGTACGGAGCCTACAACCAGCCGGACACGCCGATGCGCGGCGGCTGGGCCGGGGGCGGCCTCGGCGTGTTCCTGCTGGTGATCGTGCTGATCCTCCTGCTCACCGGGAACTTCCACGTCGGTCCCTGACCGACGTCGACGGCTCAGTCGGGGTCGCGCGCCGCGGGGTGCCCACTCGATGTGGCCAGGAACGCCTCGCGCAGGAAGCCGTGCAGTTCGTCGGCCTGCTCGTCGAGCGTGGCGATCCGCGAGGCGTAGGGGTTGCGAGCCTTCCGCACCTCCTCGCGTTGGGCGATCAGCCCCGCTATCGCGTTGGCGAGCGGCCGGGCATCGTTCCGCATCGGAATGACGCTTCCGTTGACGCCGTCGACGACTTCCTCCGAGGCGGCGCCGCTTTCGGTCACGACCACCCAGACGTCGCGCAGCAGGGCTTCGCGCACGGTGAGGCCGAAGCTCTCCTTCCATTGCGACGGGAACAGCAGGACGTCGACGTCGGAATAGAAGCTGTCGAGTTCCGATTGCCCGTAGGGCGGGACGATCTCGACCGTGCCGCCGAGACGCCACTCGTTGGCCTGGAAGGACGAGAAGCCGACGGCGCGCGAGGCATCGACGATCCTGAGCACCCAATCGGTCCGGTCGAGCGAGGCGAACGCCCGGCGGATCAGCTTGACGCCCTTGATCTCGTTGTTGCCGCCGACGAAGGCGAAGCGGATCGGACCAGTGCGGTCGCGGCGCATCGCGGCGGGTCGGCGCAGCCCGTTGCGGTTGACCCTGATCTGTGCGGCCGGGATGCCGTTCGCGCGGTAGAGCGCTGCGTGCGACGCGCTCGGCGACAGCAGCAGCGCCGCCTCGTCGAGGCACTGCATCAGGACGTGCATGCGGCTCTGCAGATGCCCGATCTCGGGAACGCAGGGCTGGCACACCTTGAGATCGATCGTGGTCTGGTTGCAGTAGGTGTTGTCGCCACGCACCATGAACTGGCGCGGACAGAGCCACCACGCGTCGTGCAGCGTCACCACGTAGGGAATGGCGGCCGACTGGCAGGCGCGCGGCAGACCGGCGCCGAGATCCTGGATGGAATGGAAATGCACGACGTCCGGTTTGACCGCGTCGAGCGCGTCCTCGAAGGCGCGTCCCATCTCGGGGTCGTCGAAGCTCAGGATGCTGTCGTGGCCGAGCGGCGCCGCGACCGCGATCACGTTCACGCCCTCGTCGACGTAGCGCGACAGCGAATACTGCGACGCGCCCTTCCGCTCGTGCGTCGTGAACACGAAGACCTCGGTGTCGTCGCGCGCGTTCAGCCGTCGGACCATCTCCTCGGCGACGATGGTGGCGCCGCCGAGCGAGCGGGGCGCGTAGTAGATGTTCACGACCAGGATACGGAACGGCTTCCGCCGCTCGGGCGGCATCAGGCTCACGATCGGCGCGACGGCACCGAACGCAATCGTGTCGGTGTCGTAGCGCGCGAGGATCGCGACGCGTGCGGCCGCGCCGACGGCGCGGCGGCGGTCGCCGTCGCGGGCGAGCGCAAGCAGGGAGGCGGCCCATTCCTCCTCGTCGTCGGCCAGCAACGCATCGACGCCGTGCGTGACGACGCGCCTGAACTCGGCCGCCGGCGAGCACACCGATGGGACGCCGACGATCGCGGCCTCGATCAGCTTGATGTTGCTCTTCGCGTCGTTGAAGATCGTGCGCTCGAGGGGTGCGATCGAGATGTCGGCCTGCGCGAGTTCGGCGAGGTAGTTCTTGTAGTCGGTCAGCGGACGTCGTTCGATCCGGTTCCCGAACGGTGTGAGCGCCGGCGGCAGGTTGAGCGGTCCGACGATGCGGAACACGAGACGCGGCTCCTCCCGCATCGCGCGCGCGATCCCGCCGGCGGCGACCGCGATGTCGGCGTCGTGGGTCGTGGTGCCGGATCCGTAGAACACCACGATCCGGTCGTCGGCTCGCGGCGGCTGGCGCATCGCGCCCGCGGCGAAATCGAGCGTCTCGCGATCGAGCGCGTTCTCGACGACGTGGCTCGGCCGACCGGTCGCGTCCTGCATCAGCCGCGCGAGCGTCGTCGTCGACGCGATCGTGCGGTCGGACGCCATCATCGCCTCGCGGTAGAGCTCGATCCCGTGCAGCAGCGTCGCGCGTTCGCGCTTCGAAACGGTCGCGAGATTGGCGTTCCGCTTGTAGAGCTCGAGGTCGAAGATCAGATCGTCGACTTCCCAGACGATCGCGACGTCGAGACGATGGGCCTCGCGGATCAGCGTCTTCATGTCGGGAAACAGCGGCACGCGGTAAAGGAGGAGCATCGTGTGCGTCTGCAGCCGCGACACGGCCTCGATCCAGTTTCGCCAGTCGACGACGCTGCTTGCGACGCCGATGCGATCGAAATGCGCCTTCTTCTGCCAGACGCGATATTTGGCGCACTGCGGAAGCGTGGTCTCGGCGACCATCAGAACGCGATGGGCAAGGAGGACGGCGGCGTTCGTCTGGATCGGCCGCTCGTATGCGTCATCGAGCATCGAGCGGTAGTCGGACGGCGGCCGTGTTGCCGGCACCAGCGCGGCCGTGCTTTCGGCGACCTCGACCCCCGTCGCGCCGGCCGGAACGCCCGGCAGCTTGTTGTCGGGGGGCGGCGGCACCCCGATCGTACGGTGCAGCACCCGCCGCAGCGCGCCGGCAGCCCCGTCCTCGCGCACCGAACGCGCGGTCCGCGACGCGAGCAGGCGGGCGAAGGCGATCCTGTGTTCGAAACGCGCGATCGCGAGCTGCGCCTGGTCGGGCCGGGGCAGCCAGTTCCTGCGCTGCCTCGCCCGGATCAGGTCGCCCCGGAACATCGACGCCCGCATCGCGTGCAGCAGAGCGCTTTCCCGCAACGCTTCTTCGCGGGTCGGGGCGCCGCGACGATCCGAGGAACCGATCGGTTCGTCGCCGCCTCCCGCGTCGCGAACCGATGCGTTCTGAAGCATTCCGTGATCCATTCCGCCCGATGACCGAACCGTTTCTAGAGCAAACCCCGTCGGCGTGGAACGCGGGCGGAGGAGCGGATTGACCCTGTCGGTACTCCGGCAACCCGGCCTGCTGAAGCTGGTCGGCGGGCGCGGTCTCTCGGGGGTGGCGTCCCAGATGCAGGCCGTCGTGCTCGGGTGGCAGGTGTTCTCGCTGACCCACCGGGCGTTTTCGCTCGGCCTCGTCGGGCTCGCGCAGTTCTTGCCGGTCGCGTCGCTCGTTTTCGTGGCGGGCCATGCGGTCGATCGCGGCGACCGCCGACGCATCGCGGCGTTCTGCCAGGGGGCGCAGGCGGCGCTGTCGGCGGGGCTCGCCGCCCTGTCCCACGGCGGCGCCGCCACCCCGGTCGCGATCTACACGGTGGTGTTCGCCGCGGGGGCGGCCCGGGCGTTCGAAGGGCCGAGCCTCCAGGCGCTGCTGCCCGGGCTCGCGCCCGGACCGCTGCTGCCCCGGGCGGCAGCACTCGCCGCCTCGGTGTTCCAGACCGCCGCCATCGTCGGACCCTCGGTGGGCGGGCTGCTCTACGGGATCGGCCCCGCGTCCGGCTACGCCGCGGCGGCCCTCGGTTTCGCGGCGGCCGCGGCGCTGACGGCGACGATCCCGTCCACCGGGCCACCGCCGGCGCGCGAAAAGCCGACGCTCCGGTCGGTGTTCGGCGGCATCGGCTTCATCCGGTCCGAGCCGGCGATCCTGGGCGCGATCTCGCTCGACCTCGTCGCGGTCCTGCTCGGCGGCGCGACCGCGCTGCTGCCGATTTTCGCAGGCCCGATCCTGCACGCGGGACCGCTCGGGCTCGGCCTCCTCCGGACGGCGCCGTCGGTCGGCGCGCTGCTTGTCTCGCTCGGGCTCGCGCGGCACCCGATCAAGACGCGCCAGGGCCCCGTGATGTTCGCGGCGGTCGCCCTGTTCGGATTGGCGACGGTCGGCTTCGGTCTGTCGCGCGCCGTGCCGCTGTCGGTGCTCTGCCTCGCACTGCTCGGGGGTGCCGACGTGGTGAGCGTCGTGATCCGGTCGACGCTGATCCAGATCCGGACGCCGGACGCGATGCGCGGCCGGGTTGCGGCGGTGAACATGCTGTTCATCGGGTCTTCGAACCAGCTCGGCGAGTTCGAGAGCGGCTCGCTCGCGGCGCTGGTCGGCGCGGTGCCGGCGGTGGTGTTGGGCGGGATCGGCACGCTTGCCGTGACCGCGCTCTGGGCGGTGCTGTTCCCGTCGCTCCGGCGGCTGGATCGGACGGAGGAGGCGTCGGACGCCTCCTCCGCCTGACAAGGATCAGGCCGCCGCGAGCGTCCTCATGTCGATCGAGAAGCGGTATTTGACGTCGCTCCGGAGCATCCGCTCGTAGGCCTCGTTGATCTGGTCCATCCGGATCACTTCGACGTCGGCGGTGATGCCGTGCTCGGCGCAGAAATCGAGCATCTCCTGGGTTTCCGGGATGCCGCCGATCAGGGATCCGGCGAACGAGCGGCGCTTCCAGATCACCGAGAACGCTTCGACGGGGAGCGGCATCTCAGGCGCGCCGACGAGGCAGAGGATGCCGTCCCGCTTCAGCAGGGCAAGGTAGGCGTCGATCGGGTGCTTGGCCGAGACGCAGTCGAGGATGAAGTCGAAGCTCTGGACGTGCGCCGCCATCTGCGCCTCGTCCTTCGACACCACGACCTCGTCGGCACCGAGACGACGCGCGTCGTCCGCCTTCCCGGGCGAGGTGGTGAAGAGGACGACGTGCGCGCCCATCGCGTGGGCGAGCTTGACGCCCATGTGGCCGAGGCCGCCGAGACCGACGACGCCGACCTTTTGGCCGGGACCGACCTTCCAGTGGCGAAGCGGCGAATAAGTGGTGATGCCCGCGCAGAGCAGCGGGGCCACGCCCTCGAGCGGGAGGTTCTCGGGAATCCGGAGCACGAAGCGCTCGTCGACCACGATCCGGTTCGAATAGCCGCCGTAGGTGTTGGCGCCGCCGTGCCGCGTGTCGGACCCGTTGTAGGTGCCGACGAAGGTGACGTCGCAATACTGCTCGAGACCCGCCTGGCAGTTCGGGCATTCGCGGCAGCTGTCGACCATGCAGCCGACGCCGGCGATCTGCCCGGGCTGGAACTTCGTGACCGATCCGCCGACGCGCGACACGCGTCCGACGATCTCGTGCCCGGGGACGCACGGATAGACGGTGTTCTTCCACTCGTTGCGGGCGGTGTGAAGATCCGAATGGCAGACGCCGCACCAATGGATTTCGATCTCGACATCGGTCGGGCCGGGATCGCGGCGCTGGAAGTCGTGGCGGGCGAGCGGGGCGCTCGCCTCGGTCGCGGCGAAACCGATGCAGTCCAGCATGAGGCGATCTCCTTTGCGTTGGGGCGACCGCTATCTGGCGCGCCTTCGCGCCGGAACAACCGGCATGCTAGGCGTCGGACGATGGCAACACGCGCGATCGCCGACGACAGGCCGGCCCGTCACGTGCTCGATCGGCTCTGGGACACGATCGAGGCACGGCGGGACGCGGATCCGGGAACGAGCTACGTCGCGTCGCTGCTCGCGCGCCATCCGGACAAGCCGGCGCAGAAGATGGCGGAAGAGGCCGCCGAGGTCGTCGTGGAGGCCGTGAGGCGGCGGCGTCCGGGCGTGGTCGGGGAAAGCGCCGACCTCCTGTTCCACCTTCTGGTCCTTCTGGCCGGCGCCGGCGTATCCCGCGAGGCCATCTACCGGGAGATCGCCGACCGTATGCGCGCCTCGGCGCTGATCGCCAACCGGCGCCCGAAGATCACGCGGCGCATTCTTGGCACCAGCAAGATCCCCTGACGCCCGGGCTTGCGCCCCCCTGTTCATTCTGTTACCGATCCGAACGCCATGGATCCCGGACCAGACGCCGTTCACCGCGTGTTCCGGGACCGCTCCGACGAGGCGTGGCTCGACATCCTGATCGCCTCGCTCCGCGTTCCGGAGATCGACGGCGTGCCGATGCCGCTCTTTCCCGACGAGGGGCTGCAGCGCGAGATCCACGGCCACTCGGGCGAGGTCTCGATCCACGAGGCGCATTCGTTCTTCCGCGAGGTGAAGAGCTACTGCGACTATGCGGGGCGCCCGATCGCGCCGCATCGGCGGCTGCTCGATTTCGGCTGCGGCTGGGGACGCGTGCTCCGGCTGTTCATGAAGGACGTCGAACCCGCGAACCTGTTCGGCACCGACAGCACCGGGCGCTTCCTCGGCCATGCGCGACGATGCAACCCGGCGCTCAGCTTCCTGCCCTGCGAGCCGACGCCGCCGCTCGTGCTGGCGCCCGAAACGCTGGACTACGTGATCTCGTGGTCGGTCTTCTCGCATCTCGACGAGTTCTACGCGACGCGCTGGGTCGAGGAATTCCACCGGCTGCTGCGGCCGGGCGGTCTCGTCCTGATCACCACCCAGAGCCGGCGCTTCATCCAGTTCTGCGCCGAGATGCGGGTCCGGCGCGCGTCGGGCATCCGGCTCGAGCACCCCTGGTACGAGGCCTGCGCCGACAGCTTCCTCGACGAGCACGCGGCGAACTCCCGCTACGAGGCGGGGCAGTTCCTCCACCATTCGCCGGCGCAGCCGCCGGCGCTGTCGGCGCATTACGGCGAGGCGCTGATCCCCCGCGGTTACATCGTCCGGAACTGGGGACACCTGTTCCGGCTGATCGACTTCGTGGACAACGCGGTGCGGCTGCCGCAGGCGCTCATCGTAATGCAGAAGCCGCTCTAGGTCGGCGCCGGCGCAGGTCCGGCCGCCCCGCGGGAGCGTTGTTCGACAGGGGTCGGGCGATTTGACAGCGCCCGATCGCTCCGCTTCACAGGCACGCCATCGCGCACGGAACCTCGCCCGAATGCCCGTCCACGCCTTCATCTTTCCCGGCCAGGGCAGTCAGGCCGTCGGCATGGGACGCGACCTCGCCGCCGCCTTCGCGGCCGCCCGCGAAGTGTTCGAGGAAGTGGACGAGGCGCTCGGGCAACGTTTGTCGAAGCTGATGTTCGGGGGCCCGATCGAGGAGCTGACCCGGACCGAGAACGCGCAGCCGGCGCTGATGGCGGCGTCGGTTGCGACGCTCCGGGTGCTGGAAGCCGAGGCCGGGATCACGATCGGCAACCGGGCGACGTTGGTGCTCGGCCATTCGCTCGGCGAGTACACGGCGCTCTGTGCGGCGGGCTCGCTCGGGATCGCCGACACGGCGCGCCTGCTCCGGCGCCGCGGCGAAGCGATGCAGCGCGCGGTGCCGGAAGGCGAAGGCGCGATGGCGGCGCTGCTCGGGATCGAACTCGCGGAAGCGGAAGCGATCTGCGCGCTGGCCCGGATCCGGCCCGCCGATCCCGAGACCGGCGAGGGCGACGTGGCCGAGATCGTCGAGGTCGCGAACGACAACGGCGGCGGCCAGGTGGTGATCTCGGGTCATGCTGGCGCGGTCGACCGCGCCGGCGCGCTGGCGCGCGCGCGGGGGGCGAAGCGCGCGCTCCGGCTTCCGGTCTCGGCGCCGTTCCACTGCGCGCTGATGGCACCGGCGGCGCGCGAGATGGAGGAGGCGCTGGCGTCCGCTCCGCTCCGGCCGCCCGCGGTTCCTTTGATCAGCAACGTCACCGCGGAACGCGCGACCGATCCCGACGAGATCCGCGCGCTGCTGGTCCGACAGGTGACCGGAACCGTACGCTGGCGCGAAAGCGTGCTCGAGGCGGTGGCGCTCGGCTGCGACTATTTCGTCGAGCTCGGCGCCGGCAAGGTGCTGACCGGGCTGGTCAAGCGCATCGTTCCGGACGCCGCGGCGGTCGCTGCCGGGACGCCGGACGAAGTCGAGGCGCTGGTCAGGCTCGTCTGACGGGGGACCACGGAGGTCGAGGAAACACCATGTTCAGGCTCGAAGGCCGCAGGGCCCTGGTGACCGGCGCGTCGGGGGGGATCGGCGACGCCATCGCGCGCGCGCTGCACGCGGCCGGCGCGCATGTCGCGCTGTCCGGGACGCGAGAAGCGGCGCTCGACGCACTCGCCGCGGCACTCGGGCCGGAGCGCGTGTCCGTCCACGTCGCCGATCTCGCCGACCGGGCGTCGGCAGCGCCGCTCCTCGCGGCCGCGGAAGCGGCGGGCGGCCCGCTCGACATCCTCGTCAACAATGCCGGGCTCACACGCGACGGGCTGTCGATGCGGATGAAGGACGAGGACTGGGACCGCGTGCTCGAGGTCGATCTCGCCTCCCCGTTCCGCCTGTGCCGCGCCGCGCTGCCGGGCATGATGCGTCGCCGGCACGGGCGCGTGATCAACATCGCCAGCGTGGTCGCGCTGACCGGCAACGCCGGGCAGGCGAACTACGCGGCCGCGAAGGCCGGGATGCTCGGGATGACGCGATCGCTCGCCCGCGAGTTCGCGAGCCGCTCGGTCACCGTCAACGCAGTAGCGCCCGGCCTGGTCGAGACCGCGATGACGGACGCGATGACGGAGGCGGCGCGGACCGCGATGGCGGCGCAGATCCCGCTTGGACGGTTCGGCAAGCCTGCCGACGTCGCCGCGGCCGTCCTTTATCTTGCGTCCGACGAGGCGGCCTGGGTCACCGGCACCACGATGCACGTCAACGGCGGGATGTTCATGTCGTGACGGCCGCCGCGGCGACGCGCCGGCGGCGGCGGTTGCGGGGGGCCGGGGCGTCCTTGGCGTCCGGCACGGAAGCGTGCTAATCGCCCGCTGCTTCGTCCGGAGCGGGAGCGAACGCGAATGCCGGTGCGGTTCCGGAACGCGTCAACAGGACGAGAAAACAACCAACCGCCAGCAGGACAGAGGCCGATGAGCGACATTTCCGACAAGGTGAAGAAGATTGTCGTCGAACACCTTGGCGTCGAGGAAAGCAAGGTTTTGCCGGAAGCGTCCTTCATCGACGATCTGGGTGCGGACAGCCTCGATACGGTCGAACTCGTGATGGCCTTCGAGGAGGCCTTCGGCGTCGAGATTCCCGAGGACGCGGCCGAGAAGATCAGCACCGTCAAGGACGCGATCGACTACATCGAGAAGCAGAAGGCCGCCTGAGCCGCGACGCGGCCGAGCCGGATTGAACGCGATGGACGGAGCGAGGCGGGTCACCCAGTTCGGTCCGGACGGTCTCGGACGGCGGGTCGTGGTGACCGGCATGGGCATCGCGAGCCCGCTCGGCGTCGGCGTCGACCGGAACTGGTCGCGCCTGGTGGAGGGCCAGTCCGGCATCGGCGCGATCCAGTCGTTCGACACGAGCGACATGGCGGCCAAGGTTGCGGGCCAGGTCCCGGCGGGGCTGCGGTCCGAGGGCGGTCTCACCCTCGACGAGTGGATCCCCCACAAGGACCAGAAGAAGATGGATCGCTTCATCCATCTCGGTCTGGTTGCCGCGATCGAGGCGGTGGAAGATTCCGGCTGGCTGCCCGAGGACGACGAGGGACGCTGGCGGACCGGCGTGATGATCGGGTCCGGCATCGGCGGGCTGCAGACCATCTACGACGCCTCGATCCAGATCCACGAGGGTCGCGGCAAGCGGCTGTCGCCGTTCTTCATTCCGTCGGCCCTGATCAATCTCGTGTCCGGTCATGCCTCGATCCGGTTCGGTTTCAAGGGACCGAACCATTCGGCCGTGACCGCCTGTGCAACGGGCGTGCACGCGATCGGCGACGCGGCGCGGCTCATCCTGCTCGGCGACGCCGACGTGATGGTCGCGGGGGGCGCCGAGGCGGCCGTCTGCCCGCTCGGCATCCAGGGTTTCTGCGCGTCGCGTGCGCTGTCGACCGGCTTCAACGACACGCCGGCGGCGGCGTCGCGCCCGTGGGACGCCGGACGCGACGGCTTCGTGATGGGGGAGGGCGCCGGCGTCCTCGTGCTGGAAGAACGCGAGCACGCACGCGCGCGCGGCGCCAGGATCTACGGCGAGGTCGTCGGCTACGGCCTGTCGGGCGACGCGCACCACATCACGGCGCCGGCCGAGGGCCATGACGGGGCCTTCCGTGCCATGCAGGCGGCGTTCCGGAACGGCGGCCTCGCGCCAGCCGATGTTCAGTACATCAACGCGCACGGAACCTCGACGCCGCTCGGGGACGATCTCGAGCTCGAGGCCGTCGAGCGGTTCTTCGGCGACGCCGCCCGCACCGTTGCGATGTCGTCGACCAAATCGGCGATCGGCCACCTGCTGGGTGCGGCCGGGGCAGTCGAGGCGATCTACTCGCTGCTCGCGATACGCGACAACGTGGCGCCTCCCACGCTCAACCTCGAGACGCCGAGCCGCAACAGCGTGATCGACCGCGTCGCGGGCGCGGCGCAGCAGCGTCGGATCGACGTCGCGCTGTCGAACAGTTTCGGTTTCGGGGGCACCAACGCGAGCATCCTCTTCGCGCGAGCCTGACGGACGGGCGCGCTGAGACGCTTGCTCGTTCTTCTCGCCCTGCTCCTGGTGTGCGCGGGGGGCGGCGCCTTTCTCGCCCGATCGCTCTACCGAAACCCCGGCCCGCTGCCGTCGACGCGCACTGCGGTGGTCCCGAAAGGTTCGATCGAGATCGTCGCGACGTCGCTCCGGCGGGACGGCGTGATCGCCGATCCGCTCGCGTTTCGGATCGCTGCCGAGATCACCCGCGGCGACGGCCCGCTCCATGCGGCCGAACTCGCGTTTCCGGCGCATGCGAGCCTCCGTGTCGTCCTGCACGTCCTCAGGACCGCGCCCGCGGTTCAGCACGGGCTGACGGTTCCGGAAGGCTGGACCGGCGCCGAGATCGCGCGCGCGCTCGCGGCGTCGGACGCGCTCACGGGTCCGGTCGCGATCCCGGCCGACGGCGCCGTCCTGCCGCAGACCTACGACTACGAGCGCGGCACCACGCGCGCGGCACTCCTCGCGCGAATGGAAGCGGCGATGCGCCTGACGCTCGGCCGCGTGTGGCGCGACCGCGATCCGTCGATCGCGCTGCCGGGCCCGCAGGCGCTTCTCGTGATGGCGAGCATGGTGGAGCGCGAAACCCATCTCGCCTCGGAACGGCCGATGGTGGCGTCGGTGTTCCTCAACCGGCTCCGGCTCGGCATGCGGCTGCAGTCCGACCCGACGGTCGCCTACGCGGTGACCGGCGGCCTCGGCCCGCTCGCGCGGCCGCTGTCGCGCGCCGACCTCGCCTTCGACAATCCGTTCAACACCTATGTCGCGCCCGCCCTGCCGCCGGCGCCGATCGCGTCGCCCGGTCTCGCCTCGCTGCTGGCAGTCGCGCATCCGGCCGCGAGCGACGCGCTCTACTTCGTCGCGGACGGCTCGGGCGGGCACGCGTTCGCGGCCACGCTGCCGGACCAGAACCGCAACGTCGCCCGCTGGCGCACCCTGCACTGAACCGTGGGCGGCCTCGGCTCAGGAGGCGAGCACGGCCGGCTTCGGTCCTCCGGTCGCCCAGTCGAGCAGTTCGACCGTGTGCAAGACCGGCGTCCCCGTCGCCTTCGCGATCTGGGTGATGCACCCGACGTTGCCGGCGGCGACGACGTCGGGCGCGGTCTTCGCGATGTTGGCCGCCTTCCGGTCCCGCAGCCGGCGCGCGATGTCCGGCTGCAGCAGGTTGTAGGTCCCGGCCGAGCCGCAGCAAAGGTGGCCTTCCGGCACGTCGACGACGCTGAAGCCCGCCTCGGCGAGAAGCGCCTTCGGCTCGCGCCGGACGCCCTGCCCGTGTTGGAGCGAGCAGGCCGCATGGTAGGCGACGCGCTGCCCGGTCGGCACGACGGCCGGGTTGAGGCCGATCGAGGCGACGAACTCGGTCACGTCGCGGGCGAGCGACGCGACGATCCGCGCCTTTTCGGCATAGGCCGGGTCGTCCGCGAAGACGAAGCCCCAATCCTTGACCGCAGTGCCGCAGCCCGACGTGTTGATCACCACCGCGTCGAGACCGTCCCCCTCGCGCTCGCGCCACCAGCTGTCGATGTTGCGGCGGGCGTCGGCGGTGCCATCGCGGCCGAGGTGGTGCGCGAGGGCGCCGCAGCAGCCGGCGCCGGGCGCGATCACCACCTCGCAGCCATGCCGCGTGAGCAGGCGGACGGTCGCCTCGTTGATGGAAGGCGACAGGACGCGCTGCGCGCAGCCGGTCAGCAGGGCGACGCGGGCGCGGCGCTGTCCTTCGGCGGGGAAGACCTGCGGCCGGTCGGTCGGCCCCGCCGGCGGCACGACGGCCGGCGCCATCGCGAGCACGGCCCGAAGACGGCCCGGCATCATGCCCGCGAGCGGACGCGCCCACGTCGCCGCGCGAAGCGCCGGACGGAACAGGGCGGGCTTCGGCAGGACGGTCGCGAGAAAGCGCCGGAGCAGCCGGTCGGGCCAGGGACGCGTGTACGTCCGGTCGATATGGGCGCGCGCGTGGTCGACCAGGTGCATGTAGTTCACGCCGGACGGACATGTCGTCATGCAGGCGAGGCAGGACAGGCAGCGGTCGATGTGCTTGACCGTTTCGGCATCCGCCGGACGGTCGTGCTCCAGCATGTCCTTCATCAGCACGTTACGGCCGCGCGGGCTGTCGAGCTCGTCGCCGAGCAGCACGTACGTCGGGCAGGTCGCGGTGCAGAAGCCGCAGTGGACGCAGGAGCGGACGGCCTGT
>CAXUBA010000062.1:0-847 GCA_964249205.1 uncultured Acetobacteraceae bacterium
CTTCGGTGTCGTAGACCTGCAGCGCGGCACCCGGGAGCGCATCCAGCAATGACGCGATCGACGCGTCATCCGGTTCGACGAACAGCGCGACCGGTGTGACGGCGGGCGGCAGAAGCGTCGCGAGCGCGCCGGCGGCCGCGGCGGTCACCGCACGCGGCGAGCGGTGGAACAGATTGAAGCCGATCCAGTGCGCGCCAGACGCGACGGCCGCGTCGAGCGCGGTCGGCTCGGACACGCCGCTTTTCTCCCCCGCCCCGGGTTGGGGGGCGCCTCCGGTTTGCGCGGCGGTTTGGCGCGCGCGGCCGCGGCCGGATCCGGCGCGCGCGTGATGGGGCGCCCGACGACGAGGAACGAGGCGCCGGCCGCGATCGCTTCCGCGGGCGTCGCGATCCGCGCCTGATCGTCGGCTTCGCTGCCGGCCGGCCGGATGCCCGGCACGACCAGTAGGGGCGTGGAACCGAGCGATCGGCGGAGCGCGGACGCTTCGGCCGGGCTGCACACGAGGCCGTCCGCCCCGGCGTCGATCGCGAGCCGTCCGAGCTGTTCCACCAGCGACGCGGCCGAGACCGCGAGGCCGGCACCACGAAGGGACGCGTCGTCGAGGCTGGTCAGCACCGTCACCGCGAGAAGGCGCGTGCGCGCCTGTCCTCCGGCCGACGCGCGCTCGAGCGCGTCGCGCGCCGCCGCGATCATCCCCCGACCACCGCTGGCGTGCACCGTCAGCATCGCAGCCCCGAGCCGGCCGACCGCGCCGGCGGCGCCGGCGACGGTCGCCGGGATGTCGTGCAGCTTGAGGTCGAGGAAGATCCGCGCGGGATCGAGCGCATCGACGGCGGCTGGCCCGTTG
>CAXUBA010000062.1:857-13956 GCA_964249205.1 uncultured Acetobacteraceae bacterium
GAATTCGAGACCGAGCTTCAGCAGCCCGCAATGGGGACCGAGCGCTCCGGCGAGTGCCGCGGCGGCGGCCGTGGACGGCGTGTCGATCGCCGCGATCAGCCGCGACCCGCCCGGCGGCGAGGCGGCCAAGGCGATCAGGCCGGCGGAACCGTGCCGAGCGGCACGGCGCGCGAGGCCATCGTCTGCGGCACGACCCGGAGCGAGGCGATCTGTTCCTCGAGCACCGCGACGCGTTGCTCGGCGCGACGCGCGCGGCGTCGCTGGCGAAGTTCGCCGATCCAGACGACGAAGGCGCCGAGCACGAAGAACACGCCGGCGGCGAGCAGCACCGCGACCGAAAGCGGCATGGCGGTCTCGTAGCCGAGGAACGACAATGAGACCGAGGCCCGGTTGGACAGGGCGAAGATCACGAGGACGACGAGGAGCGGGATCGTGAGCAGGAGGCGCAGCATCGGTGGCGGTCCTTCAGCCGGCGCCGGATGTCGCGTGCGACGCCCCGACGCGCGCCGACACGCGCCGGTTCACCCGCTCGCGCAGTTCCTTGCCGGCCTTGAAGAACGGGATCGCCTTCTCGCCGACCTGCACCGCCTCGCCGGTGCGCGGATTGCGTCCGACCCTGGCGTCGCGCGTTTTGACCGTGAAGGCGCCGAAACCGCGGAGCTCGACCCGCTCGCCACGTGCGAGCGCCGCGCTGATCTCGCTGAAGATCGTCGACACGATCAGCTCGACGTCGCGCCCTTCGAGATGCGTGTTCGCCTCCGCAAGTTCCGCGATCAGCTCGGATCTCGTCATCGGGCGACGTCGCTCTGTCTCAGGGCGTGAGACCCTGCCAAACCGACACCGCACCGTCAAGCGACAGCGGCGAGATAAGTCCTTGCGGGAGAAGCATTTTCAAGACAGATCCTGCGGTCAGCGAGAAGCGCTGGCTCCCGGTCCGCCATTCGAGGTCGTGCGCCGGCAGGCTGGCGGGCACGCCCGCATGCGACGCGAGCCAGTCGCGCGCGTCTTCCCGATCGCCGATCTGGTCGATCAGGCCGAGCGGCAGCGCCTGCTCGCCCGTGTAGGGCCGTCCATCGGCGAGCGCGCGGACCTTGTCCTCGGGCAGGTGGCGACCCGTCGCGACGATCCGGACGAACTGGCCGTCTAGGTCGGCGACGATGCCCTGGAGCATGGCGCGGCCGGCCGGCGAGATCGGGCCGGTGATCGACGGCTGCCCCTTCAGCGGACCGGAAACGAGCTGGTCGACATGGACGCCGACCTTGTCGAGAAGGCCGGACAGGTCGGGGCTTTCGAGGATGACGCCGATCGACCCCGTCAGCGTCGCGTCCGACGCGAAGATCCGGCGCGCCGGCACGGAGATCATGTAGGCGGCCGACGCCGCCTCGCCCCCCATCACCGCGACCAACGGCTTCGCGTGCGCGAACCGCGCCAGCGCATCGTGCAGGTTCTCGCCCCCCGCGACGGAGCCGCCCGGGCTGTCGACCGCGAGGATCATCGCGCGTACGGAAGGATCCCGACGCGCCGCCTCCACCGCCTCGACGCGCCGGGGCTCGTCGGTGATCAGCCCGTCGACGGCAAGGATCGCGACGTGCGGGCCATGCGCGCCGCGATGGCCGATGCCGCCGGCGAGAAGGGCGACCACCAGCACGAGGATCGCAAGACGGGCGAGGAGCAGACGGCGCCGGAGACGCCGCTGCTGGACGGTAAGATCGGAGATCGTCATGGGTGCGACGACAATGCGCGCGGCGGGGTTCTCAAGGAAGGCTTTCCGTTTCGCGTTCGGTCGCCGGCGAGACGTGCGGCATCTGCGAGCGCGACAGCATCGCGAGCAGCGCCGGGATGAACACGAGCGAGCCGAACAGCGTGCCGCCGAGGCTGATCAGCAGCAGCTTGCCCATCGAGGCGGTGCCGGGATGGTGCGAGAGCGCGAGCGACCCGAACGCCGTGCCCGTGGTGAGCGCGGAGAAGATGACGGCGCGCGCCGTCGGCGAGGCGAGGCGGGACGTTTCGCCGGCCCGCCAGTTCATCACGAAGTAGATGTTGAACGAGACGCCGACGCCGAGCAGCAGCGGCAGCGCGATGATGTTCGCGAAGTTCAGCGGCAGCGGCAGCAGCACCGAAACGATCATGGTCAGGGCTGCCGACAGCAGCAGCGACGCGACGATCGCCGCGGCGTCGATCAGGCGCCGCGTCGACACCGTCAGGATCACGCAGATCGCGATGATCGCGTAGAGCGCGGCGTGACGGAACGAACGGAGGATGGTCCGGCTGGTCGAGACGATCGTGACCACCGAGCCGCCGGCGTCCGGGTCGACGGCGCGGATTTCGCGGACGAAGCGATCGAGCTCCGCCGGCTGGCCCCATCCCTTGATGCGCTCGGTCGCTTCGACGCGATACTGTCCGTCCGACGCCACCCAGTCGCGCTTGAGCGCGTCCGGCAGGTTCGCCTCGGTGACCGGCGCGGCCCCGAGCGCGTCGCGGAGACGTTCGAGCTCGGTCGGCAGGAAGCGGGTCAGCGCGCCGTTCATCCGCACCAGGGCGTCGTCGCTCGCGGTCGACAGGCGCGACAGGGCGCCGCCAATCGCGAGCAGCGGATCGCCCGGCTTCAGTCCGGTGCTCACGCTCCGGATCTGCGTGAGCGTGCTGCGGATCGCCATCCGCAGATCGGCGGCGGTCGGCGGCGTCGCGGTCGGCGGCGCGTCAAGCGTGGGCGAGAGCAGACTAGACGCGTCGGCGATCAGCGCGAGCTTGGCGCCCTGGTCGTCGGGCACGAACGAGGCGAGGCTCGTCACCTGCGCGACCATCGGCAGGGCCGCGAGCTTGTCGCCGAGCGCGCCGGCCGCGGCGAAGGAGGGCACGAGCGTGTTGACCGTGTAGGGGGTGGTCAGCGGGTTGCGGACGAGATCCGCGAGCGTCTGCATGCTCTCGGTGTTCGGATCCTTCGTGTGCAGCGGGTCGGCGTCGAACCGCAGCTTCGTGGCCGCCACGATCCCGCCTGCGAGCAGCAAGCCGCACAGGACGACGATCGGCAGCCGCAGCTGGCCGAACAGGATGTCGGCCCGCTTGAGCTGCCGGAATCCCACCTCCTGCGATCCCATCGTCGGCCGGAACAGCACGAGGCAGGCCGGCAGGAAGGTGAGCGTGCAGATGAACGCGATCAGCATGCCGACGCCCGCGATGAGGCCGAGCTCGGCGACGCCGACGAAAGCGGTCGGCGTGAAGGCGAGGAAGCCGCTCGCGGTCGCGATCGCCGCGATGGCGATCTGCCGTCCGACATGGGCGCAGGTCCGGTCGATCGCGTCCGCCTGATCCCGGGCGCCAATGGAGAATTCGCGGAAGCGCACGGTGAACTGGATCGCGAAGTCGACCGCGATGCCGACGAACAGGATCGCGAAGGCGACCGAGATCAGGTTGAGCGTGCCGACCGCGAGCGCCGCGAACGACGTCGTGAGGACGAGGCCGAGCACCAGCGTGAGCGCGACCGGCACGATCAGCCGCCAGGACTGCAGCGCGAGGAACAGCCAGAGCATCACGAGGAGGAAGGACCCGACAAGCCCGGTGAGCGCACCCTTGGCGACGGAGGCGAACTCGTCGTCGGCGAGCGCGACCGAGCCGGTGATGCGGACGCGCGCCTCGCCCGAGCGCACGAACGGGAGCCCGGCCGCGGCGGCGCGGATCGCGGCGGTCGCCCGGCCGCCCGGCGCGATCGAATTGTAGTCGAGGACCGGCTGGACGAGCACGAAGCGGAAGCGGCCCGCCTTTTCCGCGAGCGAGCCCCCGAGCAGCTGTTCCCACGACATCGGCCGGTCGTCGCCGCCGCTGACCGCCTCGAGGGCGCGGCCGAACCCGTCGAGCGGCCGGCTGAACGCGGCCAGCGATTGGCCGTGCGCCGCCCCGAGCGCCACCAGGGACAGCGCGGAGAACAGGCCGCGTGCCGACGGATCGGCGTTCAGCTGGCCGAGGAAGGGCTGGGCGTCGATCAGCTGGTTGAGGAAGTCGGTGAGCGGCTTCTGTTCGAGGAAGAGCAGTCCAGCAGTCGAGAAGAACGGCAGCGCGTCGGGACGCCGCACCGAACGGAACGTGGCGTGATCGGACCCGAGCGCGGCGGCGAGCGCGGCCGCCGTCGCGTCGGCCTCTTCGGGGATCCGCGCGTCCACCACCGCGACCAGCAGGTCGTTGAACTGCGGGAACAACCGGTCGTAGCGCTGCTCGCGCTGCTTCCAGTGCAGCTTGTTCGAGAACAGGTCGTCCGTGTTCGTGGTGACCCCGAGCCCGCGCCTGCTCTCGAGCACGCCGCCGCCGGCGAGGGAGGCGAACGCGAGCACCACGAGCAGGGCATGCCGCGCGGCGAACGCCGAAACGGCGCGAAGGATCGGGGTGGCTCTCATCGGCCGTCGTGTCGTGGAAAACCGGACCCGCCGCAAGCGGGGGCGCGGGCCGCCGCGTCTTCCTGGCCGAAAACGGTCGCTAGGTCGAGGGAACGAATGGCACCGGCACGCCCGCGGTCTGCAGCAGGAGCACGAGGTTCAGCACCACGACGAGTGCCGTCGCCGCGAACGCGGCCGTCTGCGCGACCGCCCCGCTCGCGAACGCGCCCATGACGTCGCGCCGCCGGGTCAGCAGCACCAGCGCCACCATCGGCACCGGCAACGCGAACGACAGCACGACCTGGCTCAGCACCAGCGCGCGCGTCGGGTCGATCCCGGCCGCGATCACCGCGAAGGCCGGGACCATGGTGACGAGCCGTCGGACGAGGATCGGGATACGCCGATGGATGAAGCCCTGCATGATCATCTGGCCGGCGATCGTGCCGACCGCCGACGAGGAAATCCCGGACGCCATCAGCGATACGAGGAACACCGCGGCGGCCCCGGCGCCGAGGAGCGGCGTCAGCGTGTGCCAGGCAGTGCGGATGTCGGCGACGTCACGGTGCCCGGCATGGAACGCCGCGGCCGCCATCGCGACCATCGCCATGTTCACGAGCCCCGCGAAAGCCAGCGCCACCACCACCTCGCGGTTCGAGAACCCGACGATCCGGCGGCGGACCGCCTCGCTCCCGCGCGGCGCACGATCCTGGGTGAGCCCCGAATGGAGGTAGATGGCGTGCGGCATCACGGTCGCGCCGACGACCGCGACCGCGATCGTGAGCGCGCCGCCGTCCGGCAGCGACGGGACCACGGTCCCGTGCGCGGCAAGACCCCAGCGCACCGGCGCGATCGCCAGCTCGATCACGTAGCAGACGCCGATCACGCCCACGAGCGCGCCGATCGCGAGCTCCATCGGCCGGAAGCCGCGCCGATCGAGCATCAGCAGCGCGTAGGTCGCAACCGCCGTCAGCGCCATGCCGCCCAGCAGCGGCAGCCCGAACAGGATGGCGAGGCCGATCGCGCCGCCGAGGAACTCGGCCAGATCGGTCGCCATCGCGGCCGCCTCGCTGATGCCCCACATCCCGAGCACGACGGAACGCGGGAAGTGGTCGCGGCTGAGTTCGGCGAGGTTCCGCCCGGTGACGATGCCGAGACGCGCCGACAGCGCCTGGAACAGCATGGCGAGCGCGTTCGCGACCAGCACCACCCAGAGCAGGCTGTAGCCGTAGGCGGAACCCGCCTGAATGTTGGTCGCGAAGTTGCCGGGATCCATGTAGGCGATCGAGGCGATCACCGCGGGGCCGGCGAACAGCAGCGAGCCGCGGAAGCCGGCGCGCCGACCGGCCAGGATGGCCGTCATGCCGGCGCTGGTCCGTGCCGAGAGGCTTTGTCCGCCGTCGCCCATCCCGCCTCCTGCTCCAGGGCAAATGTAGCCTAGGTTACATCTTGTGCAAGACGCCCGACTTCCGGCGCGGCGTCGTCCGTGCTGGAAATGGGCCGCAATGGAAACGCCGGACCCACGGAGAAACCAGACCGAGGCCGAACAGGCCGGGCGGTTCGGCCGCGCCCGCGTCGCGCGCTCGAGCGTGCTCGCGGAAGACTATGTCGAGCTGATCGCCGAACTCAGCGGCATCGACGGCGAGGCCCGCGCGATCGACATCGCGCGCCGCCAGGGCGTGTCGCACGCGACGGTGATCAAGACGATCTCGCGGCTGAAGCGCGACGGCCTCGTCACCGGTCGACCGTATCGCGGGCTCCACCTCACGGAGGCGGGCCACGTGCTCGCGGCCAAGGTGCGGGCGCGCCATCTCGTCGTGGTGCGTCTGCTGCTGGCGGTGGGCGTTCCGGCAGCCGATGCCGCGGCCGATGCCGAGGGGATCGAGCACCACGTGTCGGCGGTCACGCTCGACGCCTTCGAGCGCTTTCTCGCGGCGGCAAACGGGACGGCGGACAACGGAACGACCGACAACGGGGGCGACGCCGATCCTCGACGCTGAGGACGCGCCGGACGGGCTCTACGGCGCCGCGCGGACGCGGGCGATGGGAGCGATCGCGCTTTCGGTGCTGATGTCGGTGCTCGACTATGCGGTCGCCAACGTGGCGCTGCCCAGCATTGCGCGCGACATCCACGCGTCCGAAAGCGCGTCGATTTGGGTGGTCAACGCCTACCAGCTGGCGAGCCTCATCGCGCTGCTGCCGGTCGCCGCCCTCGGCGAGATCGTGGGCTTCGCCCGGCTCTGCCGCATCGGTCTCGCCGTGTTCCTCGTCGCGTCCGTGTTCTGCGCGCTGTCGCGGACGCTGCCCGAACTCGCCGCCGCGCGCGCGCTGCAGGGGCTCGGCGGCGCCTGCATCATGGGCGTCAACGCGGCGCTGGTGCGCTTCGTCTACCCGGCGAGGCTGCTCGGACGCGGCATCGCGCTGAACGGGCTGGTGGTCGCGACGGGGGTCGCGCTCGGCCCGACCGTCGCCTCCGCCGTGCTCGCCGTCGCCTCGTGGCCGTTCCTGTTCTGGATCAACCTGCCGCTCGGCGGCGCCGCGCTGCTGCTCGCGCTCGTGGCGCTGCCGGCGACGCCGCGGCATTTCCGGCCGTTCGACGTAACCAGCGCGCTGCTGATCGCGGTCTCGCTCGGCCCGCTGGTGGTCGGCCTCGACAGCCTGGCGCATGCCGACGGCCTCCGGACCGGGCTGCCGCTCGTGGCGGCGGGTCTCGTCTGTTCGGTGATCCTGGTCCGCCGGCAGCTCGGGCGCGCGAACCCGATGCTGCCCGTCGACCTGCTCGCGCTCGCACCCTTCCGGACCGCCTTCCTGTGCGGCGTGCTCGGCTTCGTCGCGTCGAACTTCTTCATCATCGCGATGCCGTTCTTCTTCGAGGGGTCGTTCGGCCGGACGCCGGTGGAGACCGGCCTTCTGATGACGCCTTGGGCGGTGTTCGTCGCGATCGGCTCCACCGCCGTCGCGCGCTACGCCGATCGCGTGCCGCCGTCGATCCTCTCGACCGCCGGCCTCACGCTGACGGCGCTCGGCTTCCTCGGTCTCCGCCTGCTCGGACACGCGCCGTCCGACCTCGCGGTCTGTTCGCGGATCGCGCTCGCCGGCTTCGGCTTCGGCGTGTTCCAGCCGCCCAACAACCGCGCGATCCTGACCGGCGCGCCGCTGTCGCGCTCCGGAAGTGCGAGCGGCATGGTGTCGGCGGCGCGACTGTCCGGCCAGACGCTCGGCGCCATGCTGGTGGCCGTCTGCTTCGGCCTCGTTTGGGGCGCCGCCGCGCCGCGCGGCTGCATGGCGCTTGGCAGCGTCACCGCATTGCTCGCGGTGCTTCTCAGCGCCTCGCGCGGCCTGACGCGCCGCCCAACCTGACACCCCGCCCGACCTGACACCTCCGGCCTGACACGCCACACGCGGTCCGACTGCCGGTGCGCCGCGGACCCGTCGTGCGGCCGGACGGAGGACCGGAACGCCGATCACGCGCCGATGTGACGCTTCGAGACCGATGACCGTCGTTCCGGGGTCGGCGCCGCGCCGATCGTTGCCTTGCCAACCACGACATTCTCTTCGATGGTGCGTCGCGGCCCCGACGGAAAGAAGCGGGCACGAGGAGCATCAGATGTCCGACCGTCACAGCCGACGCGCCATCCTCCGTACCGGGGCTGCCTGCGGCCTCTTCGGCGCGGGCGTGTCCACGTTCGGCTTCGGCGCCGTCGCGCAGGACCGGAAACTCCGGATCGCACTCTCCAACTCCTTCATCGGCAACAAGTGGCGCCTTGAGATGGAGAACGCCTTCAAGGCGGCGCTCCTGATGGAGCCCTTCAAGAGCCAGGTCGAGGGCTCGGTCTTCAATTCCGGCAACGACATCTCGAAGCAGTCGCAGCAGATCTCGAACCTCATCGCAGAACGGGTCGACGCGATCGTGCTGGACGCCGCGTCGCCGACCGGCCTGAACGGCGTCATCCGTCAGGCGACCGGCCGCGGCATCCTGGTGATCGGCTTCGACAATCTCGTGACCGCGCCGTCGGCGCTGACCGTCAACATCTCGCAGTATGAACTCGGCAAGACGCTCGCCGAGTTCCTTGCGAAGAAGCTGGCCGGGCACGGCAACGTCATTATGGTGACTGGCGTCGCCGGCACGCAGGTCGACGAGGATCGCAACAAGGGTGCCGACGACGTCTGGGCGAAAAACCCCGGCATCAAGGTCGTCAACCGCTTCACGGGCATGTGGGACAGTTCCACGGCGGAACGGAACACCGCGGCGATCCTGCCGTCGCTTCCCAAGATCGACGGGATCTGGTGCCAGGGCGGCACCGACGGCGTGCTCAAGGCCTTCGTCGCCGCCGGCAAGACGCCGCTGCCGGTCACGGCCGGCGAGTGCGAGAACGGGTTCCGGAAGTTCATGGCCGGCGTGAACGGCCTGCCCAAGGTGGACGGGATCTCGATCGGTTCGCCGCCCTACCTGTCCGTGGTCTCGCTCGAACTCGCGCGCCGGATCCTCCGCAAGGAGTATCCCCGCAAGAGCATCAACCTGCCGATCGCGGTGATCACCAGCGACGAGGTCAAGGTCGGCGAAACGGTGTTCCCCGACCAGCCCGACAGCTTCTTCGACGACTTCACCGCCGGCACCGGGCCGAATGCGATCGTCGATCTCTGCGTGAACGCGGCACTCGACGGCACCGCCTGCGGCACCGGCCCGCTCAGGGTCCAGCTGCCCGCGGCTTCGTGACGCCATCGGCCGGCGGCGCCGGAGCGGCGCCGCTCGCCGAAAAGCGGCGCGGCGGGGGTACCCTTCTCGAAGGGCTGGGGCTCGGCAAGTCCTACGGCGGGGTCCGGGCGCTGCACGACGCCGATCTCGCCGCGACCGGCGGCGAGGTGCACGCGCTGGTCGGCGAGAACGGCGCCGGCAAGTCGACCGTGATCCGCATCCTTGGCGGCCGCATCCGGCCCGACACCGGTTCGATCCGGCTCCGCGGCCGGGACGCGGGCTTCGCGGGCACCGCCGAAGCCCACGCGCACGGCGTCTGGACGGTGTTTCAGGAACTGACCCTGCTCCCGTCTCTGACGGTCGCCGAGAACCTCCTGCTGGCGCGCGAACCCCGCGGGCGCATGCTGCGCCTGATCGACCGGCGCGAAACGGTGCGGGAAGCGGACCGGCTGCTCGCGTCGCTCGGCGTCACCCATATCGATCCGCGCGCCGCCGTCGAGGACATCGCGCTGTCCGAGCGTCAGCTCGTCGAGATCGTGCGCGCGGTCAGCCACGATCCCGACGTGCTGTTCCTCGACGAGCCGACCTCGTCGCTGGTCGAGCGCGAAGTGCGTTGGCTGTTCGGGCAGGTCGCGCGGCTCCGCGCCCGCGGCACCGCGATCGTCTTCACCTCGCACCGGTGGAACGAGGTGGCCGCCATCGCCGACCGGATCACGGTGTTCCGCAACGGGACGCGGGTCGGTTCCTTTCCGGCGGGCGAGATCACCGAGGACGATGCGGTCACGCTGATGACCGGGCGGAAGGTCGAGACGCTCTACCCGCCGATCGCCCGGCTCGCCGCCGCCGCGCCGGTCGCGCTCAAGGTCGACCGGCTCGCCACCGCGACGCTCCGCGACGTGTCCTTCACGCTCCGGGCCGGCGAGGTGCTCGGCGTCGGCGGCCTCGCCGGACACGGCCATCGCGAACTCTTCTTCACGCTGTTCGGCGCCGGTCCCGACCGCCTGCGTGGTGGCCGGATCGAGGTCGACGGCAAGCCGGTCGCGCTCCGCTCGCCGCGCGGCGCCATGCGGCCCGGAATCGGGCTCACCCTCGTGCCCGAGGACCGCAAGACGGAAGGGCTGCTTCTCCGGGTCAGCGTGCGGAACAACCTGACGCTCGCGATCCTCCGCCAACGTCTTTCCCGGTTCGGCGTCATCCGGCGGGCGACGGAGCGCCGGCTCGTGGACGAGCTGTTCGACCGTCTGCGCGTCAAGGCGGACGGACCGCTGGCGCCGGTCGGATCGCTTTCGGGCGGCAACCAGCAAAAGGTGCTGCTCGGCCGGTCGCTGCTGGCCGATCCGCGCATCCTCCTGCTCTACGACGTCACGCGCGGGGTCGACGTCGCGACGAAAGCCGAGATCTACGCGCTGGTGCACCGGCTCGCCGCGGAAGGCCGCGCGATCCTGCTCTACTCGTCGGACGCGGAAGAACTCAGCCATCTCGCCCATCGCGTCCTTGTCATGCGCGAAGGCCGGATCGCCGCCGTGCTCGAAGGCGAGGCGATCGACGCCGAGGCGATCGTTTCGGCGGCAGTTCGGGACACGCCCTCGCACCCGCCGGCCGGAGACCCGCATGCCGTCCCGGTCTGACGCGCCGCGCCGGCGTCCGCTCCCGGCGCTGCTTCTCGCGCAGAACACCGGTCTCGCGCTCGCCGTGCTGATGCTGCTGGCGGCGCTCGCGACCTATGTCGGCATCTATGCCGCGGCGCAGTCCCGGCTTCCCGGCGGCTTCGAGCTCACCTCTGCGGTCGACAGCACGATGCCGCTCGCCTGTGCGTCGATCGCGCAGACTCTCGTCGTGCTCACCGGCGGGATCGACCTGTCGGTCGGCGGCGTCGTCGATCTCGCCAACGCGCTCGCCGCGGTGACGATCGGCCCGTCGCTGCCGTCGATGGTGCTCGCGTCGGTCCTCGTGCTGCTGGCGGGCGCGTTCTGCGGGCTGGTGAACGGGCTGCTCGTCGCCTACGGCCGCCTGCAGCCGATCCTGGTCACGCTGGCCACGCTCTCGATCTTTCAGGGGATCGCGATCCGGATCCTGCCGCAACCCGGCGGGCAGATCCCGCCCGCCTACACCGACGTGCTGGCGAGCACGGCCGGACCATGGTCGCTGCTCTACCTCGTCGCGATCGGCGCGCTCTGGTGGGCGTTCCGCCGGACTGCGCTCGGCGTCGCCATCCTGGCCGTCGGCAACGACCCGCTCGCCGCCGCCTCGAACGGCGTCGCGGTCCGGCGGGCGCGCATCCTCGCCTACGTGCTCGGCGGCACGTTCTCGGCGGCCGCCGGGCTGTTCCTCGCCGCCAGCGCCACGGCGGGCGACGCAACCACCGGTAACAGCTACACCCTGACCTCGATCGTCGCCGCGGTGCTCGGCGGCGTGTCGCTGTTCGGCGGACGCGGCTCCGGCGTCGGCGCGATGATCGGTGCCTTCATCTCGACGCTGATCGTCGACATCCTGTTCTTCGCCCACATCGACCCGCTGTACCAGTCGTTCTACGAGGGCGTGTTCCTGCTGCTCGCGGTGGTGCTGGTCGGTTCCGTCGGAACGGCGCTCCGGAGGCGGATCTGATGGCGCGCACGTCCGACGGCGGCCGCCTGCGTGTCTCGGCCGAGACCTGGCGCGTCCTGATCGCGTTCGGGGCGGCTGCGGTCCTGTTCGGTCTCGGCGACCTGGTGCGACCCGGCTTCGGATCGTTCGCGGGCATCCGGGCGGTCCTCGTGGTCGCGTCCTTCGTCGGCTTCTGCGCGGCCGGCCAGTTCTTCGTGATCCTGATCGGCGGCATCGACCTTTCGGTCCCGTGGGTGCTGAACGCGGCGGCGATCACGCTCGTGGTCGAAAGCCATGGGAAGGACGCCCGGGCGCTGCCCGCGATCCTGCTGACCCTTGCGCTCGGCGCCGCGATCGGCGCGGTGAACGGCGTCGGGATCGCGTTCCTCGCGATCCCGCCCGTGGTGATGACGCTCGCCATGAACGGCATCCTCGAAGGGCTCGCGCTCGGACTGACCGGCGGGCTCACCTGTCCCTCCTGCGCGAGCTACGCGCCCCCCGTCGTCCAGGCGGTGGTCCACCACCCGATCGCCGGCGTCCCGTCCGTCCTGCTGGTCTGGATCGCGGTGATCGCCCTGGTGTCCGCGGTGCTCGGCCTCACCACCTTCGGCCGATCCGCCTACGCGATCGGCAACAACGCGCGCGCCTCGTTCCTTGCCGGCATTCCGGTCCGCGCCATGACGGTCGCCCTTTACGCGATCAGCGGCCTCTTCTCGGCGCTGGCCGGGATCGCCCTGGTGGGTTTCGGCGGCCAGGCCGCCCTCGGCATGGGCGAACCGTACCTGTTCCAGTCGATCGCGGCGGTGGTGATCGGCGGCGTCGCGATCCTCGGCGGCCGCGGCCACTACATCGGCGCGGTGGCCGGAAGCGTGTCGCTGGTCACGCTTGTCTCGGTGCTGATGGCGATGAACATGCCCGAATACGGCCGAAACATCGTGTACGGCTTGATCATCCTGTCGCTCCTGCTGCTTTACGGGCGGGAGCGCGCGGAGACGTGATCCGCCCTCACGAGTAGCGATGGAATCATAATTGCAAGCTCAGGCCTCGTGCTCGACCGTATGACGACCCCTGCCGTTCTCCACGGAACCGACCGACGTGATCCCATGCGTCGTTCCACGAGGGCGGCCGCACGCCGTCCCGTGGTGGACGGTCGCGCATCGGACGGCGACAGTTGACGGGCGGTGTAGGCGTCACTAGGACGGCTGAACTCACGAAGTCGTCAACGCTCTTCTTCATCCGATAATACAGGATTGGAAGAAAAAGCGCGGGCTCAAAGAGGGTTCTGCCGCTTTTGTCGGCAGCGGTGCTTTGTTTGTGGGCGACGCCACGCGGCAGGGTTTCGCCGATCGTGCGAGGTTTGAGGATACGGGCGATGGAATACGCGGCAGAGCAACGAAATCCGGCGAGGCGGGCGGCGGGCTTCGTCATCGTCGCGCTGCTCCACGTCATCCTGATC